>JBEVJD010000001.1:0-11220 GCA_040510435.1 Pyrinomonadaceae bacterium
GTCCGCAGCCAGCAGGACAGAGATGATGACGCCGCCGGCTCCCAACCCCGGTGTATGACCGCCGCGCTCTTCGTCATCTCTTCTTATTTCCTCTGCGTTCTTCTACTGACTACTGTCTACTGTCTACTTCTTAAACGTATACCCCTTCGGGTAGAAGATTTCGCCGTCGCCGGTGTGGGCGACGACGCGCACCTTGTGGAAGCCCTTGTCGGGGTGGGTCGAGAGGTAGGTCAGCGCGAACTGGCGGGAGAGCAGCGCGTCCACCTCGCGCAGGTACTGGTCGAGGCTGACCGGCGCGCTCGTGCCCTGGAAGAAGGCGCGCCCGCCCGTCTCGTCCGACAGGCGTTGGAGCGAGCCCTGGCCGTTGTTGACGAGCGAGGAGTCGCCGCCGCCCACGCTCGGCGCGTACATCGAGTAGACGGCGACGCCGAGCCGCTGCGCCTCGTCGAGCGTGCGCTGGAGGTCTATGCTCTGCGCCGGAGAAGAACTCGTCAGGCCGCGCGAGAGGTCTATGCCGTCGCTCACGAGCAGCACGGCGCGGCGGCCGACGGGCTGCGACTCGAAGCGCTTGACGGCGTCGCGCGTCAGCGCGAAGGGGTTGTAGGGCGACGCGGCGGTCGAGGAGAGCGGGATGCGCAGTGACTTCGCCGCGCGGTCGAGGTTGTCCGTGAACCTCTGCCGGACGCGCAGCGAGCCCGAACTCAAATACCCGACCATCACGCGCGAGCCCGGCGGGAGCTTGCGTATGAACTCGGCGATCCCTCGAATCTCGTTGCTCACGGACGAGACGAGGTCGTCCTGGATGAGCACGGCCAGCGACAACGGCGCGCGACCCGCGCCGCGGATGGCCAGAATCTCCTGGCGCTCGCCGTCCTCGAAGACTTGCAGGTTGTCGAGGTAGCTCACCTCGGCCTGTTGGGCGCGCTCGGGCAGGCGCAGAGTCACGGGTATCGTCACCGTGCGCACGTCGCGGCGCGACTCGGCGCGCCCGCCGTTCCCGCCGTCCTTCTTCTGCGCGCGCGTCGTGGCCGCTGCGCCCGCGCACGCGAGCACGAGCGACAGCGCGGCGGCAAGATTTCTGTAGAGTCTCGTCATCGCCCCTCCTCGGGCCAGCCTTCGCCTCAAGCGAGGCTCTGCTATTATAGCTTTTCGGCCGTGCGAAACGTATCGGGGTCGTGCCGCAAAGTCCTGCGGGCGCGGTGTGTCTGAGGTTTGATGCCGAAAATCGCCGGGAGAGTTGGGGGCGCGTTGGACAAGAAGGAGAACAGGCTCACTTCGGGCGACCGTTTGCAGGCGTGGCTGCTGCGCTGGCTGCCGCTGCTCGTCTTCCTGCTGGTCACGCTGCCGCTGCCGGCCTACTTCCTCTTCCGCTACTTCACGGTCGAGATGAACCCGGGCGAAGAGCTGCTGGTCGCGCTCACCTCGCTCGGCCTGTTCTCGGTCTTCGGCGCGGTGGCGGCCTTCGTCGTCTACATGTACCGGCGTTTCTGGGAGCGGCGCCTGCGCGAACGCCTGGCCGCCGACGGCGTGACCGCCGACGAGCTTTCGCTCTTCGAGTCGGAGCTGGCGCCCGCACAGCGACGCACCCTGCGCGAGATGGACGCGCGCAACCCTCTGCTCGCCGACGCATACCGCGAGACGCTGGCCGCGCGACTCACCGCCGCCCGCGTGCTCGCGCGCACACGGACTGACGCCGAGCAGGTCGAGCGCCGCCTGCAAGGTCTTTCAGGGCTACAGGCACAGGGCCGCGCCGAGGTGGAGGGAGACTTGAGGAAAGACCGCGAGCGGCTCGAACGCGTCCGGCGCGAGGCCGACGAGCATGCGCGCGAGATGGACGCGCGCCTGCAACTCATCGAGGCCGTCGCCAGCCGCGACGCCAGCCAGGCCGAGACCGAGTTGGCGCTCAAGCGCCTCGGCACCGTCCGCGACAACCGCCCGCTCGCCCTCGACTCCGTCCGCGAGAGCCAGGCGGCGCTCGAAGAGATCGAGCAGGAGCTTCGCCAACTCCCAGACCCGCCCGAGCAGCGCCCCGGCGTCTGAAGCCTACAAACGTTCGAGCCGCTCCTCGAAATCTGCCAGACGGTAGACGCCTTCCTCGACGCGCTCGGCGTAACCCTCACGCACCAGCGCGTGGTTGCCAAGCCCCGCGTCCACGCGAGACAGCCCCGTCACCTTCGCCAGCTCGCCGCACAGGGTCATCCCAGCGCCGTCGAGGTACGCCCGTGCGACCTCGCGTAGCGCCTCCTCTCTGCTCACCTTCCGCGACAGCTCCTCCGCGAAACGCCCTTCGCTGAGCGCCCAGATGTACGTGAACCAGGGCTCGTACAAGACCTCCTGCGGGATGACCTTCAGCGCCCGCTGCAACTCGTCGAGCGCACGCGTGAAGCGCGGGCGCTCCGTCACCTTCGACGCCTCGCGCAGGTCGCAGGTCGCCATCTCCCATTCCTTACGCAGCACCTTCAGCACCGCGCGCGCGTCGTCCGACAGCGCCTTGCCTTCGCCGCGCCGCGCCACGCCCCACAGCGCGTTGAAGTGCGGGACGAGGCGCCGCGCGACGAACGTCGAGCGGTTCTTCGTCAGCTTCGCGTAGTAGACGCGCCCGCGCCGCATCAGCTCGTCCTTCAAGACCCACGTCAAACTGCTCTCCGGGTCTTTCTGCACGTTGCGCGGCATGTGCGCGTCGCGCCGCCCGCAGACCGCCACGTAGAGCGACGGGCCGGGTCTGCGCGCGTCCGTCATCGTCGCGCAGAAGCCGACCCGCTCGACCAGCTTCTCGGCCGCGACCGCCGTCTCGACGCGCTCCTCCGGCTCGCGCCGCCACGCGCGGTCGCGGAACAGTTCGGCCTCTTCTGGAAGCGTCTTCAACATTTCCAGAAATTACGTGAATCTCCTTGACAAACTTCAGCCAACCCTGTTTAAATTCAACGTGCCTGCTCAGATTTTTGAGCAGAAATCACGGGTTTTAAGCCCTCTCGGCTCTGACCCACGCCCGGCGCGCACGCCCCTGCGCTGGAGGTGCCCGCAAACACTCCTACCCGATGTCTTCAGGCGACCCAGAACCGAGAACGGAACCGGCGGCAATTTTGAGCGTGTTCTACGCGTGGCGCTCGGCCCAACAGGCGAGCGCGGTTGGAGACCTAAGCCACACGGGTTCCCGGAGGTGCAACTTGGCCGGCAGCATAACAGAACGACCCACGCGGCGCACGAACCTTCGTTTCGTCTCGGCCCTTCTCTCACTCTGCCTGCTCGCGCCGACGGCGGCCGCGTGGTCGGGCAAGGGGCAGAAGAACTACAAGGAGGGCTTGCGCCACGAGCAGTCGCAGCAGTGGGAGAAGGCGGCCGAGGAGTTCTCGCTCGCGGCCGCGGCCGAGCCGTCGAACAGCGAGTATCAGCTACACCTCCGCCGCGCGCTCTTCAACGCCTCGCAGGCGTTCTCACAGCAGGGCGCAGCGCTCATGGAGCGCGGCGACTACCTCGGCGCGTACAACGCCTTCCGCCGCGCGTACGCCTACGACCCCGCCAACGAACTCTCGCGCTCGATGATGGAGCGCGCCTTCAAACTCCAGACCGGCAAGGAGGAGCGCGAGGACGCCGGGACGCCCGCGCCCGCCGCGAGGCCGCAGCCCACGGCGCGCATGCGCCCCACGGCCTACGAGGCGGGCCGGCGCGCCGACGACGCGCTCGCGCCGTCGCGCAACGAGCAGTTGCAGTCCATCCAGTACAGCGGCGACCTCGAAAAGTTCATACGCTACCTCGCGCGCCAGATCAGAATCAACGTCGTCTTCGACCGCGACTTCCCCAGGCGCGAGGTGAGCGTCGATCTCATCGACGTGACTTCGGCGCAGGCGCTCGACTACATCTTCCTCACGCAGGGGCTCTTCTTCCAGAAGCTCTCGGCGCGCACCATCGTCGTCGCCGACCAAGTCAAGCGCCCGCAGTATCAGCAGTTGGTGCTGCGCACCTTCTACCTCTACAACGTCGACCCGAACGACGCGAAGCAGCTCATCACGGCCTCGATCCCGCCGCAGGCCGGGCGCCAGCCGGTCATCACGGCCAACAAGGCGACCAACTCCATCACCGTCCGCGACACGCCCGAGAACGTCCGCCTCGTCGGCGAGCTCCTCCGCTCCATCGACAAGGAGCGCGCAGAGGTCGTCATGGACGTGAACATCTTCGAGGTCTCGCGCGATGACCTCATGCAGTTCGGCAACCAGATCGGCACCGGCGACACGCTCGCAAACCTCGGCGGCATCCAGAAGGGCCTGAGCATCTTCGGCGGCAGCCGCGAGGTCGTGACGCAGGCGCTCGCCTCTGTCCCGACGGCGCTGGGCGCGGCCTTCATCGTCCCGCCCACGGCGCTCTCGGCCTTGCAGCGCCGCAACAACACGCGGCTCGTCGCCTCGACGCAGGTGCACGCCTTCGACGGCGAGAAGTCCACGGCGCACATCGGCCAGCGCGTCCCCGTCCAGACGGCGACCGTCTCGCCCTACGGCTCCGTCTCGACGGGCGGCGACGACAAGCAGCCCGGCGTCACGCAAGGTCTGTTCGGCGGCAACGGCTACCCGGTCATCCAGTACGAGAAGACGGGTCTGACGCTTGAGTTCACGCCGCAGGTCTTCCCCAACCTCGACGTGCAGGTGAAGATGTCGATCAAGTCGAACGACGTGACGAGGACGGCAGGCGCGGCGGCGCTGACGCCGACCTTCACCGAGCGGAACATCGAGGGCACGGCGCGCATCCAGAACAACCGCACGATGATGATCGCCTCGGTCGCGCAGAACCAGCAGTCGCGCGGCCGTCAGGGTCTGCCCGTGCTCGGGCTCGTGCCCGTGCTCGGCAACCTCTTCAGCGCGCCGCGGCGCGAGGACTCGCAGACAGACATCGTCATCGCCGTCACGCCGCACGTCATGCGCGCCTCGTCCGTCAACCCCGAGGACGAGGAGATGCACCCTTCGGGGACGCTCCAGACGCCGACCACAGGCACGCTCGAAGCGATGATGACGGAGCTTGTGCGCGAGGAGCAGTTGGCCGCCGCGCGCACGCTCCCGACGCACGCCAGCGTCGAGCTGCCCGCCGCCCCGGTCGAGCCGTCGGCCACGGTCGAGCCCGCCGCGCTCCAATCAGCACCTCCCCGCCGCAAACTTGAGCCCCCCGCTTCCGAAACGACATTCATCCCCGCGCCGAAAGAGTTGATGAACGACGCCGCGCCCGCCCCGGCCCGCGACGACGCGCCCGACGCCGAGAAGCCGAAACCCGCGGAGGGCGTCTTCAAACCCGTGGCCGGCAACTCGCTCTTCTCGCTCGAACAGCAGGCGCCTGCGGCGAAAATCAGGAACGTCTCCCTGACCTCCGAAGCGCCGGCCGCCGCGCCGGTCTCGGTCATCACGGAGAAGCCTTTGACTGATCGCGCGGCGGCATCGGCGACGAGCGCCGCGGCGCTGCGGCTGATGTCCGAGCCGAGCCCTCTGCGCGTCGGCGAGCGTAGACAAATCAAGGTGCTGCTCAAGACGGACGCGCCGCTCGGCCTGCTCGCCTTGAGCTTCAGGCTCGACCCGCGCGTGCTCGCACTGCGCGCGGTCGGCGCGGGCACGCTCTCGGCGCCCGACGGCGCGCGCGTCACGCACACGCTGACGCCCGAGGGGCTTCTGCTCGTCACCGTCGCGCCGCCGACCTCGCCGCTGAGCGGCGCGGGCGTGCTGCTGACCTTCGAAGTCGAAGCCCTCTCGGCCGGCGCCGAGCCGCTGCGCTTCGACGCCGACGACGTGCACCTCGTCGCGACCGACGGCCGCAAGGTTCTGGTCAAGGTGATGACCGACCAAATCTCCGTCAGGGAATAAGAGACCGACGTAAAACTATAGGGGCGTTGCTTGTCCCCGCCAGCGTCTTTGTTGAGAACGCGGGCGGGGACGAACAACGCCCCTTCAGTTATTAAATTCTGTCCCCGTCTCTTTCGTCAGTCGTTGCCCGTGCGCCGCCAGCCTTTGTGCGCGCGGCTCTGTTCGAGGGCGCGGGCGACACTCTCTTCGACGGCTTCGAGGGTGAAGGGCTTGAGGATGAAGTCGAAGGCGCCGAGGCGCGTGAGCCCTTGGGCGTGCTCGCGGTCGCTGATGCCTGAGATGACGATGACGGGCGTGTCGGGCTGCTCGCGCCGGAGGTGGCCGAGCAGTTCGAGGCCGCTCAGACCCGGCATCGAGATGTCCGTGAGCACCACGTCGTAGGTCTGCTCGCGCAGGAAGGCGAACGCCTGCTCGGCTGTGGCCGCGGCGTGGCACATGTGCTCCTCCGAGAACAGGTCGTAGAGCACGTCGCGCACGGCGTCGTCGTCGTCAACGATCAGGATCGCGGCCATCAATTCCACCCTGCGGCAACACCCGTGCGCGCCGATATAAGGGCAAACACCTTCGAAGGCTGCTCACCCTCTCAGCAGTTCCAAACATTTCTTCAAGACTGGGAGATTTTACGGGCGGACGAATACTAGCATATACGACACCAGGAGCGTGAGTGAGCCTCAGGAAGAAACAAGTAGACAGTAGTCAGTAGTTAGTAGGGATAGATAAAGGCAGCGCGGTTTTCACCAGTTAATGATGAAAACCGCGCTGCCTGTTTTTCTACTGACTACTGACTCCTGTCTACTGTCTACTGTCTTCCCCTTACCTGCTCGGCGCGCTGGCGCGGATGGTGACTTCGCTGCCGCTCAGCAGTTCGAGGTCTCCGCGGCCCTGGACGTAGACGGAGCCGGCCCCGGCGCCCGCGCCGATGACGGCGCCGATGGCCGCGCCCTTACCGCCTCCCGCGCTGGCGCCGATGATGGCGCCGACGGCCGTGCCGATGGCCGCGCGCTGCGCGGTCTGCGTGCCGCGGCTGTCGTTGTCGCGCACCGAGCCCTCGTTATCCACCTGCACGGTCTCGCCGTTCATCCCGCGGACGGTCTCGATGAAGCCCGCGAACTCGTACGTGCGTCCGTTGTAGCGGATGGTGTCGAAGTTGAGCGACATGTCGGAGCGGCCCGTGACGCGGCCGCTGCGGTTCGCGCTCGCCACGTGCCCCTCGATGACGGCGCCTTCGTACTGCGCGGGCGAGGTCACGGTCATCGTGAAGCGGTCGCCCGTCTGCGCGGTGCGGGTCGAGAGGTCGGACTCAAGTCTCGCGGTCAGCATCTGCCCGTCGGGCACGACGAAAGACCCCGAGGCCGGGGTGGTGGCGGTGCCGGACTGGCTGTAGCCCGCCGTCGTCCCACCGTTGTAGACGTTCCACTCGGCCACGTCCGACGTGCGCTCGTAGACGTTCTGGACGACGATGGGGCCCGTGCCCAGACGGTCGTTCCAGATTTCGCGCGTGACGCGCAGGCGGCGGCCGCCCTCAATCGGGTCGAAGGTCACCGTGAAGTCAGTCTCGCGGTTGCCCGCCGAGCGGACGACGAGGCGGTCGCCGTTGATCGTTGAGCTGGTGCGCGAGTAAGAGCCGTTCGGGAGCTGTTCGCGCGCCTCGCCCGCGTTGGCCGTGAAGGTCGTCTGCGGCGCGCGCGAGCTGGCGATGGTCACGCTGTTGCCATTGCGCTCGATGGCGAGCATGTCGGGCGACTCCAGGCGACGCATGAGCTGTTCGCGCACGCGCGCGCGCTCGCCGAAGGGCAGGTTGCGGACGGCGTTCTCGGCCACCGTCGTCGCGTTGTCGCTCTGCGCCGTGTCGAGGCGGAACGTGCCGGTCAGGCGGTTCGCGGCGCGGATGCCGCCGCCGCCGCCGCGGCGCTGGTTGTCGAAGACGTTATTGTCGGCCGTCGCGCCGCCGTAATTGGGGAGCGAGCGCACGTCCCAGTTCCACGCCACGGTGTAGGCGGAGGCGAGTTGGTTCAGGTCGCCGCGGAGCGTCGTCCAATCGTTCTCGGCCCTGACCGAGAGCGTCTGGCGGTTCATGAAGTCGTCGATGTAGGTGGCCTGCCGCAGGACGTTCTCCACGTCCGAGGCCGCCGAGTTGCGCGCGTCGAAGCGCGAGCGGAGCTGGTCGGTCGAGGTCTCGAAGTCGCGGATGAACTGGTTGATGTTGTCCTCGGCGCGCGTGCCATCGTAGCGGCTGCGGTCGAGTGAGTTGCCAATGCTCGTGCGGAAGCGGTCGGCGCCGGTTTCGATGCGGCGGATGAGCGTGTCGAGCTGCCGGTCGTTGATGCGGTAAGCGACGCCCGACGGCGTCGAGCCGTAGCCCGTGTTGCCGGAGACGGGGCCCGTCTGCCGCGTCCAGTCCCACGTCACGTTGTAGGCGCGGGCGAGCGCGTCGAGGTCGGCGCGCAGCGTCGTCCAGTCATTCATGGCCTGCATGTCGAGCCGGTTGCGCAGCATGAAGTCGTTCAGGAAAGCGGCCTGACGCAGGACGTTCTCCACGTCGGCGGCGACCGAAGTGCGCGCGTTGAAGCGCGAGCGCAAAGTGTCGGTCGCGGTCTCGAAGTTCTGCACGTATGTGTTGAGTTGGTCTTCGGTGCTCGTCCCGTTCCAGCGGCTGCGGTCGAGCGCCGCGGCGAAGCTCGAACGGAAACGGTCGGCGTTGGTCTCGACGCGGCGCAGCGCGTTCTCGACCTGCCGGTCGCTGATGCGACTTGGACGTTGCGTCTGCGCGTGTGCAGCCGAGGCCAGCCCGAGACTGAGCATCGCGGCGACGAGCGCCACGGAAATCGTCTGTCTTATTCTGTTCATTGCTCTTCCCTCCAAATGTTTGTCACTAATCCTTTTTCAGAAAGTTAGGCAAGGCGGCTCGTCCGTCGAAGACAGCGCCGCCCCCTGCTCCGCAAGATGTAACGGGGAGAAGCGTGGAAACCGGAGAGACATACGCTTCGAGCAAGGATTCACCTGTCCTCCACTTAGGCAAGCACCGTGCCCCGAAGCGCGACTTCAGTCAAAGTGCAACGAACGCGCGCCGCGGGGTCGAACATACCCGACCGTTTGGTCTAAGCCGTGGGGGATTTGCCAAAGATTTTCGCGTCTGAGGCTTAATGAATGGTGATATTTCGGCGTCTTTTCTGTACTGAACCTGACATCGATGTTCGGGTAACGTACAACCTCTAGAGTGGTTTGCCCTTGAGTTTACCGATCAACGTTGAGAGGCGCATACCGCTCTCTGTTTTAAGAGTGGATAGCAAAGAGAGGAGCCCTCTCTCACGGTCGGGCTTCCGCCGCTGTCGTTAAGGCGTGTTATTCTTGCCGCACGGGGGGTTTAAAACTCATGGACAACGGCGAGGCGCAGGCGGTCATCCACTCGGCGGGCGACGGCCTCTTCATCGGCATCACGCCGAGCGGGCACGCGCAGGTGATCGAGACCGACAAGGAGCGCGCGAGCGCCGCGACGCCGATGGAACTGCTGCTGCTCGCGCTCGGCGGCTGCACGGCCGTGGACGTGGTCTCGATTTTGAAGAAGAAGCGCGAGCAGGTGACGGGCTACCGCGTCGAGGTGAGCGGCACGCGGCGCGAGGAGCACCCGCGCGCCTACACGCGCATGGAGGTGCGGCACGTCGTGAGCGGCCGGAACGTCTCCGAGAGGGCGGTGGCGCAGGCCGTCGAGCTGTCCGAGACGAAGTATTGCAGCGTCGCGGCGACGCTCAGGCCGGGCGTCGAGATCGTGACGACCTACGAAATCGTCGAAGACGGGGAACAAGGTTGAGAATGGCACTCTTCATCCAGCAGTTTCTAATCTGCGGGGCCTCGCTCCTGCTCGCGCTCTCGTGCGCGCGCGTCGAGCCGTCCGCGAGCAACAACGCGAACAACGCCGCCCTCGGCTCGGCCGACGCGACGCTGCTCTCCGCGGCGGAGCCCGTCGTGCTCTCGCCCGAAGACCAGACGGAGGAGGCGCTCAACATCGTCCGCCGCGCCGACGAGTCGGGGCGCGCGGGCGGCGCGGGTGTCCCGCAGCTCACGCCCGCCGAGCACATGCGGCGCGCGGCCATCTACCACTCCAACCGCGCCTTCGAGGAGGCGCGCTCGCACTGGCGCACGCTCATCGAGCGCTACCCGACGGACGGCAACGTCCCCGCCGCGCACTTCGGCATCGGCCGCACGCTCTTTCAGGAGCGGCGCTACGCAGAGGCGCTGCCCGTCTTCCAACAGCTCGGCGAAAAGTACCCGGCCACGGTCGGCGGGCGCGACGGCTTCTACTACGTCGCCGCGACCCTGCTGCGCCTGAACCGACCCGGCGACGCCGCGGCACGCTACGCCGAATACGTCGAGCGCTTCCCCAACGGCGAGCGCATCGAGAACGCCTACCTCAACATCATCGACTCGTTGCGCGAGGCGGGGAGGGGCGACGCGGCGCTGCCGTGGATTGACCGCACGCGCACGCGCTTCAAGGGGACGGCCTCGGACGTGGCCGCGCTCTTCGCGCGCCTGCGCATGGCGGTGGCGCTGCGCGACTGGGACTCGGCCGTGCGCACGAGCGACGAGTTGGGGCGCATGACGCTGCCGAAAGCCTCGAACACGACGGCGACGGAGGTCGCCTACCTGCGCGCCTTCAGCCTTGAGATGTCGGGTCAGAAGGAGCAGGCCGTGAGGGCTTACCTCGGCATCGCCGACTCGCCCGGCTCGTACTACGGCTGGATGGCGAACGCGCGTTTGCAGAAGTTGGGGGGCGAGGCGAAGGCGTCG
Organism: Pyrinomonadaceae bacterium; assembly: GCA_040510435.1. Taxonomy (GTDB): domain Bacteria; phylum Acidobacteriota; class Blastocatellia; order Pyrinomonadales; family Pyrinomonadaceae; genus QHXN01. Next base: position 10,623 of record JBEVJD010000001.1, read on the forward strand.
GCCGCGGCGCGCGAGGCGCGCGTGGCGGCGGAGGTCAAACGTTCGGCGGGCGACTTCCCCGCCCCGTTCGCCGAGGCGCTGGTGCGCGCGTCGAAGCAGCAGAAGCTCGACCCGCGCTTCGTGCTCTCCATCATGCGGCAGGAGAGCGGCTACCGGCCGCGCGCCAAGTCGCCCGCGGGCGCGCGTGGGCTCCTCCAGATGACGCCGGACCAGGCGGCGAAGTACGCGCCGACGGTCAAGCTCCAGAACGTGTCGGAGGAAGACCTCTTCAAGCCTGAGGTCAACATCCTCCTCGGCACCGCCTACCTCGGCGAGTTGCAGAGGATGTTCCCCGACCTGCCGGAAGCCATCGCCGCCTCCTACAACGGCGGCGAGGACAACGTCGAGCGCTGGGTCGTCCGCGCCGTGCACAAAGACCCCGGCATCTTCACCTCCGAGGTCGGCTTCAACGAGTCGAAGGACTACGTCAACAAAGTCATGGCCAACTACCGCGCCTACAAAATCCTCTACACCGAAGACCTCAAGCCGCGGCGTTAGCCTCCGCATCTATTGACGAGTTTGAAGGTCGGGATTGTAAACCGAAGAGAGGCGGGGGGGG
>JBEVJD010000002.1:0-4196 GCA_040510435.1 Pyrinomonadaceae bacterium
TTCACCTCGCCGAGGAGTTCCGCGAAGCTCCGCCGGGCGTTGACCTTGACGCGCATCACCAGCGTGTTGACGAAGAAGCCGATGAGGTCTTCGAGCTGCGCCTCCTGCCGGTTCGCCACCGGCGAGCCGATGACGATGTCGTCCTGCCCGGCGTGGCGCGAGAGCAGCAGGGAGAGTGCCGCCAGCAGGGTCATGTAGAGCGTGGCGTGGTGCTCGCGGCCGAGCCGCCGTAGCGCCTCGGACTGCTCGGGGCTCAGAGTCACGCGGCAGACCCCGGCGTCGAAGGTCTGCACGGCGTGGCGCGGCCGGTCGGTGGGAAGCTCAAGGCGTGCGGGTGCGCCTGCGAGTTGGCGCCGCCAGTAGTCGAGGCCGGCGCGCATCCGCGCGCCCTCCATCCAGCCGCGCTGCCAGAGGGCGAAGTCCGCGTACTGCAACGGGAGGTTTGGCAGGGACGCCGGCCGGCCCTCGCAGAACGCTTTGTAAAGCTCCCCCACGTCTCTGATTAAAATCTCCATCGACCAACCGTCGCTGATGATGTGGTGCATCACGACGAGCAGGACGTGCTCGCGCTCGGAGAGGCGCAGCAGGGTGAGACGCAGCAGAGGCCCTTCGGTTAAGTCGAACGGCCGCGCGCCCTCTTCCGACGCCAGCAGCCGCACCAGAGACTCGCGCTTCGCTGCCGCGTATCTCTCAAGGTCAACGATTGGCAGCTCAAGGGACCGCGCCTCTGCGACGACCTGAACGGGCTCGCCGCCCTCGTCCCTGAAAGTGGTGCGGAGCGATTCGTGGCGCCGGATTGTCTCTTCGAGGCTGTCCTTGAGCGCGTGCACGTTCAGCCGGCCTGTCATGAGCAGGCCGACGGGGATGTTGTAAGCGTTGCCGCCCGGCATCAACTGGTCGAGGAACCACAGACGCCGCTGCGAGTAAGAGAGCGGCGGAAGGCTTCCCCGTCGCTGCTGCCGGGTCAGCGGTGCCCTCTCACTGTCGCCCGCCCTCAGTTGCGGACTGAGCCGTGCGATGGTCGGAGACTCGAAGAGCGTGCGGATGGCTAATTCCACTCCCAACACCGCGCGCACGCGGCTCACCAGCCGCGTCGCCAACAGCGAGTGGCCGCCCAGTTCGAAGAAGTCATCATCAATCCCGACCTGCCTGACTCCCAGTGCCTCGGCGAAGAGGCCGCACAGCGCTTCTTCCTCCGGCGTTCGCGGCCCCCTGTATCTCTCGGCCCCGCTCACCCATTCCACCTCCGGCAGCGCCTTGCGGTTCACCTTGCCACTGGGCGTCAGCGGGAGCGCGTCGAGGGCGGCGAACGATACCGGGATCATGTAGTCGGGCAGGCGCCCCTTCAGGAACGCCCTCAACTCCGCGGCCGGGGGCACACGCCCGCCCGCGGCGGCGACGACGTAGGCCGCCAGACGCTTTCCGCCCGCGCCCTCACCCGCGGCGACGACGAGCGCCTCCTTGAGCGCTTCGTGCTCGGCGAGCACCGCCTCGACCTCGCCCGGCTCGATGCGGAAGCCGCGAATCTTCAACTGGCCGTCGGCACGCCCGAGGAATTCGATCTGCCCGTCGGGCAGAAAACGCGCGCGGTCGGCCGTGCGATAGAGCCTTCGGCCGGGGCGCGTGGCGAACGGGTGCGGGACGAATTTTTCAGCCGTCAGCCCGGGGCTGCTGAGGTAGCCGCGCGCGAGCCCCGAGCCTCCCACGTAGAGTTCGCCGGGAATACCCGCCGGGACGGGCCGCTGTCGCTCGTCAAGGATGTAGACCTCGACGTTGGCGAGCGGGCGCCCGATTGTCGGCCTCCGGGGCGAAGTGCGGACGCGGCAGACCGAGGCGTTGACGGTGCACTCCGTCGGCCCGTAGACGTTGAAGAAGTCCACGCGGCTCTGCCCCGCCAACGCCTGCCAGAGCTGTTCGTCTATCGGCTCGCCCCCGACGAGCACCAGGCGCGCAGACACCCCGGGCCTCTCCAACAGCCCAGCCTCGATCAGCGGCCGCAGTTGTGAGGGCGTGAAGTCGAGCACGTCGAGCGCGTGACGCTCGACGTAGTCGAGCATCGCGCCGGAGTCCTGTCGAACCTCCTCGGGTATGACGTAGACCGTGTGCCCGAAGAGCAGCAGCAGCAAGCGCTCGACGCAGCCGTCGAAGGCGAGCGGCGCGTTGAGGCTGACGCGCAGCCCCGACGCCGAGGGGTGTTGGCTGTAAATGGCCTGCTGGTGTGCGAGCGCAAGGTTGACGGCCGCGCGGTGCTCGACCATGACGCCTTTCGGCCGCCCCGTCGAGCCCGAGGTGTAGATGACGTAGGCCAGATTCTCAGGCCCGGCCGGGGCCGCCGCCCCGTCATGCCCGACCGCCTCCGGCTCTCCGTCGTCGAGGCAGACGGGCACGGCCTCGCCCGCCGGCAGCGCGCCGAGCAGAACCCGCTCGGTGACGAGCAGCGAAGCCCCGGAGTCCTTCAACATGAAGGCGAGGCGTTCGGCCGGGTACGTCGGGTCGAGCGGGACGTAGGCCGCGCCGGACTTGAGCACGCCGAGCACGGCGACGACCATACTGTTGGAGCGCGGGAGGTGGATGCCGACGCGCGTATCGGCGGCGGCGCCGAGAGCGCGCAGCCGTCGCGCCAACCCGTCCGCACGCGCGTTCAGCTCGGAGTAGGTCAGCCGCTCGCCGCCGCAGACGACGGCCACCCTGTCGGGCGTGCGCGCCGCCTGATGCTCGAAGAGGTCGTGGATGCAGGCATCGGCCGTGTACGCGGCCGCGGTGCGGCCCCACACTTGGAGCAACTGCTGCCTCTCCTCTTCGCCCATGAGGGGCAGCGAGGAGAGGCGCTGCGCCGGGTCAGCGGCCACGCCTTCGAGCAGGTGACGCAGGTGCCCGGCCATGAGCGAGACGGTCTCCGGGTCGAAGAGGTCGCGGTTGTAGTAGAGGGCGCCGGCGAGCCCTTCGGGGCCTTCGCTCATGTCGAGCACGAGGTCGAACTGCGAGGTGGCGAAGTCGAACGCGGGAACGCTGAGCGTGAGGCCGGGCAGCGTCAGCTCGGTCAGCGTCGGCTGGTTCTGGAAGTTGAAGACGGCCTGGACGAGCGGCGCGTATCCGGGGCGGCGCGCGGGCTGTAGCTCCTCGACGAGCTTCTCGAAGGGAAGCCCCTGGTGCGCGTAAGCTTTCAGCGTCGTCTCACGCACGGCTTCGAGCAGTTCCTCGAATCTCGGGTCGCCCGAGCAGTCCGTGCGCAGGGCCAGTAGATTGACGAAGCAGCCGATCAAACCCTCGACCTCGAACCTGTCCCTGTTGGCGACGGTCGTGCCGACGACGACCTCCTCCTGCGAAGTGTAGCGGTGCAGCAAAGTCTGGAACCCGGCCAGCAGCGTCATGAACAGCGTCACGCCCTTGCGCTGGCCGAGCGCCTTCAAATCGTCCGTCAGGCGCCGCGACACTCCGAGCGGCACGAGCGAGCCCCTGTAAGTCTGGACGGGCGGTCGCGGACGGTCGGTGTCCAGCTCAAGCACAGGCGGCGCGCCCGCCAGCTTCTCCCTCCAGTAGCCCAACTCCCGCTCCAGCGCATCGCCCGACAGCCACCCGCGCTCCCACGCGCCGAAGTCCGCGTACTGAACGGGCAGCTCCGGCAGCGGCGACGGCTCACCCCGCCCGAAGGCTTCGTACAGCGCAGACATCTCTTTAATCAGGACGCCCTTCGACCAACCGTCGCTGATGATGTGGTGCAGCGTGCAGACGAGCACGTGTTCATGCGCCGAGAAACGTATCAGCAGCGGGCGCGCGAGCGGCCCGGCGTCCAGTTCGAAGAGCCGCGCGTGTTCGGCGTCGGCCAGCCTTTCGGCCGTCACTTCCCGCTCCGACTCGCCGAGGCCGCTCAGGTCTGCCAGCGGAACCCGGACGCGCGCGGGCGGCCGGATGACTTGAACCGGCTCGCCCATCACGTCCGGAAAGACTGTGCGCAGACTCTCGTGACGGCGGACTATCTCGCCGAACGTCTGTTCGAGCGCCGCCACGTTCAGAGCGCCTTTCAGCCTCACCCTGAGCGGGATGTGGAAGGTCGTCGTCCCGCGGCCCATCTGTTCGATGAGCCACATCCGCCGCTGCGCGAACGAGAGCGGCAGCTCCTCGTCGCGCGGAACCGGCGCGATGGGCGCGAGCGCGTGCTGCCGTCCCTCGCCGATCTGCTCCTGAATCAGAAGCGA
>JBEVJD010000003.1:0-2841 GCA_040510435.1 Pyrinomonadaceae bacterium
AAACTGTTGATAGTGAATCGTCAGGGTGTCGGCGTCAACGTCGGTAAGGCGGAGCCCTACTGACTACTGACTACTGACTACTGCTTTTCCGCCAGCTCGGTTGCGACGCGCGCCAGCCAGGCGACGCGTTCGCCGAGCGCGGCGAAGCGCGGGTCGTCGGTCTGCCCGCGCCGGTAGCGGAAGAATATCTGCTGCAAGACGACCGCGAGCTTGAAGACGGCGAAGACTTCGTAGAAGCTGACGGCGGTCAAGTCAAAGCCTGTGCGGGAGCCGTAGCGTTCGAGAACCTCCTCGCGCGTGAACCAGCCCTCGCGGTTCGTGACCGTGGCGACGCTGCCGAGCCCCGCGCCCGACGCGGTGTGAACCCAGTAGCCGAGCAGGATGCCCAAGTCCACCAGAGGGTCGCCGACCGCGCTCATCTCCCAGTCGAAGACGCCGACGACGCGCCCCACGTCACGCGCGTCGAGCATCACGTTGTCGAGCTTGTAGTCGCCGTGCACCAGCGTCGGCCGCGCCGCGTCGGGCGGCAGCCGCTCGGTCAGCCACGCGGCGAGCGCGTCCATCTCCGCCAGCTCGCCCGTCTGCGAACGGTGCCAGCGCTCGGCCCAGCCGCGCACCTGCCGCTCGACAAACCCCGCGGGCTTCCCCAGAGAGTCGAGCCCGTGCGCGCGTATGTCCACCGCGTGCAGGTCTGCGAGCGCGTCCACCAACGCGGCGCTCGCGCGGCGACGCTCGTCGGGTCGGCCTTCAAGCTCGGGCGGCTCCTCGCTCCTGACCACAAGCCCCCTGCGCCGCTCCATCACGTAGAAGACCGAGCCGACGACCTCCGTCTCTTCGCACAGGAGGTACGGCCGCGGCGCGAGCGGGAAGACCGGGTGCAGCGCTTCAAGTATGCGGAACTCGCGCGCCATGTCGTGCGCCTTCGGCGCGACCGGGCCGAACGGAGGCCGCCGCAACACGAACTCGCGCCCGCCGAAGCGCAGAAGGTAAGTCAGGTTCGAGTGGCCGCCCGGGAACTGTTCGACCGTCAACGCTGCGGACGGGTCGAATCCTTCCCCGACAACTTCGGGCAGCCGCGCGCGCAGGTATCCCGCGAGCGCTTCCCAGTCGAGACGCTCGCTCTCGCGCACCGGCCGCGTGTCGGACGATTGATTCATTTATTGCGATTAGCAGTTGAATGTAACCGAGAAAGATTTAACACAGCGACACAGAGGCACAGCTTGCTTGTTGAGTTATATCTCTTGAAGCTGTGCTCCTGTGTCTCTGTGCCTCTGTGTTGAAAGCTCACGCCATATGCCCTCGAATGAAAAGCGCTCTAGTAACTGACTCGACGGGCCGACGACTCAATCAATCAACCCCTGAAGATGATGCAGGTCGTGGTGGCGTGTGCGTAGAGTTTTCCCGCGGCGTCGAGCACCTTGCCCTCGGCCGTCGCGGTGCGGCCGCCGACGTGTATGACGCGCGCCTCGCAGCGCACCTCGCCCGTCTCGGCCGTCAGCGCGCGCACGTAGTTGACCTTGATCTCAAGCGTCGTGTAGCCCGCGCCGGCCGGAAGCACCGAGTGCACCGCGCACCCCATCGCCGAGTCGAGCAGCGTCGCGGCCAGGCCCCCGTGCACGACGCCGATGGGGTTGTAGTGATACTCCGCGGGCTCGGCCGTGAAGACTACGCGCCCCTCTTCCAACTCCGCCAGCCCGAAGTTCATCAGCGCGCTGATGGGCGGGCGCGGCAACTCGCCCGAAGCCACTTTGTTTAAAAACTCCAACCCTGTCAGACCGCGCGCCGCCTCGGCCAAAGCGCGCGGGTCTTCCCAACTGAACGTGCGCGTCCGCGCGTTGTCGTTTCCTTCGCCCATAGTCTCCTTAAAGGTTCAGAAGTAGTAACGCACCAGCCAATTCGCCACGCAACACATGTTAGCGCCGCCCTCGCGCTCGACCGTCACCGACCACGTGGCCAGCGCCCAGTCGTCGGCCTCACGGAACGCCGCGAGGTGGAAGCTGCCGCGGACGCGCGAGCCGGCGGGGACGGGCGCGATGAAGCGCACGCGATCCAACCCGTAGTTGATGCCCATCCGCACGCCGCCCACCTTCATCGCCGTCCGCCCCATCTCACTCAACAGCGACAGCGTCAGAAAGCCGTGCGCGATTGTTTCCTTGAACGGCGACTCGCGCGCCGCGCGCTCGGGGTCGGTGTGAATCCACTGCCGGTCTTCGGTCGCCCCCGCGAACCGGTCGATTCTCTCTTGAGAGACCTCGATCCACTCGCTCACCGCGACATCGCGCCCGACCAACTCGCCGAGCTTCTTGACGCTCTCGATTTCAATCATAATCAGGCAGCAGGCAGTAGGCAGCCGCTCCGCGTTGAGTGTGTTGAAGGATTAAATCGTAGGTTTCGACAGCGGCACTCTCAACTGCCTACTGCCATCCGCCTACCGCCTATTCTCCTCCTCGTACTTCTTCAACTCCATCCGCGCGATTGCTTCCGTGTGGACTTCGTCGGGGCCGTCGGCGAGGCGGAGTGTGCGCGCGTTGGCCCACATTGAGGCGAGCGGGAAGTCTTCGGAGACGCCCGCCCCGCCGTGCGCCTGCACCGCGCGGTCGAGGACGGCGAGCGCCACGTTCGGCGCAACGACCTTAATCATCGCGATCTCGGCGCGCGCGGCCTTGTTGCCGACCGTGTCCATCATCAGCGCGGCCTTCAGGGTCAGCAGCCGCGCCTGCTCGATCTCCATCCTCGAACGCGCGATGTCGGCGCGGATGGTGCCCTGCGCCGCGAGCGGCCGGCCGAACGCGACGCGCTCGCTGACCCTGCGGCACATCAGTTCGAGCGCGCGCTCGGCCA
>JBEVJD010000004.1:0-11870 GCA_040510435.1 Pyrinomonadaceae bacterium
GCGTCCTCGCCGACGACGTAGAAGCCGCGCTCGCCCCGGAAGGCTTCGAGCGCCTCCCTCATCTCCGCGAGGTCTTCGCGCGCGCGCGCGGCCTTGCGCGCGTCGGCCGTACGCCAGAGCACCTGTAGGTCGCTGACCGTCTCGCCGCCGACCTCGAAGCCCGTCACGCGCCAACGGCCGCGCGCGTCCTTCGACACGGTGAAGACGGCCGCGACCGCGACCTCCGCCACGGCCGACGAGCCCATCAAAGAGAGCTGCTTGATGGTGAGCGGCCCGCGCGTCAGAGGCTCTGCGGCCTTCTTCTCGGCCTCGGCCTTCTTCTTGTCCTTATCTTTATCTTTACCGTCGCCTTCGTTCGAGACGGACGGAACGACGACGACGGGGACGGCGCGCGCGGCGGCGGCCTGTCGCGCCTCGAACTCTGCGACGAGCTCTTCGAGCGCGCGGCGCGCGGCTTCGAGGCGTTCGGCGCCGACGCTCTCGGCGACGAGGTCGAACTCCTCCCAGGAGCGGTCGCCCGTGCGGAACTCGGAGGCGCGCCAGCGCTTGACCTTGAAGACGCCGCCGGTCTGCGCCACGCGCTCGTCCTCGACGCGCACGAGGCGGAAGGCGACGGTCACGTCGGCCGCGACCGTGACGGGCGTCGAGCCCGCGGGACTCACCTCTTTAACTTTGACCGCGCCCGTCCGCAACGCGAACCCCGGCGCCTCCGCGACCGCACGCCGCGCGTCGCTCTCCTTCAAAGCGGGCTTCGGCTTCTTCTGCGCGCTGGCGTTGCTCGCAAAAAAGCAGAAGGCAAATACGACGACGAGAATCACGCCGCCTCTCGTCGCCGACAATGAAAGAGGATGAGAGACGGCGTGCCTCTCATCCTCTTTACTGCCTACTGACATCTGCCTACTGCCTACTGCCTTCATCATTGTTCCGGCGGCGGGGTGATCTGGAAGCGCGAGAGCAGGCGGTCGGCGGCGTCGCGCGCGGCCTGTTCGAGCTGGTACTGCGAGGGGTAGCGCTCGGTGCGCCGCGTCGGGACGGGCACGCGGACGCCGCCGACGCGCGCCGTGTCCCGGTACGGGCGCTGGAAAATCGTGTCCGAGTATTTGAGGTCGGCCGTCCCCGGCGTGTAGACGTAAGTCCGCAGCACGAGCCCGCGCGCGTTCATGTTCGTCGGGTCGGACATGCCGGTCTCTTCCATCTGGAAGAAGACGACGTAGGCGACCTCCTCCTTCTTGGCGCGCTCGCGCGCCTCCTGCCGCCGCCCCTTCCCGCCGTCCTTCACCTCCACGTCGCGGCCGACCTGCCGCAGCCTCTCGACGAAGGCCGCGGCCACGCCGTCGCGCGCCATCGTGTCGTAGCCGACCGAGAGCGTGTCGTCCTTGATTACGTGGAACGTGATGAGCGCTTCGGCCTTCTTCTTCTCGGCCGACTTGTCGGCGGGGTCGGCCAACTTCGGCTGCTCGGTCGGCAGCCCCAGAGGCTTCTGCCCCTTCCGCCCCGACTGCGCCGGCGCGCCCGCGGCGCAGAAGCAGACGAGGAGCGCGAGGGCCGCCGCTGCGCGCGCGCGACTGCCGGCGCTCGAACGATGGTGGAGGTGTGTCATAAAACTTCTCCTTACCGCCCCGGCGGCCGAGGGTCGTTCAGCCCTGCTCGCCGCGCGACTTGCTGATGAGCATGCGCAGCATGACCTGGAGCTGCGAGGTCGTGAAGGGCTTCGGGAGGAAGACGACGGCGCCCGCGGCGAAGCTGTCGGAGGAGAGCTTCGGATTCTGCTCGGCCGTCATCATCATCACCGGAATCTTCATCAGCTTCTTCTCGGTCTTCATGTAGCGCACCAGTTCCGGGCCCTGTATGTGCGGCATCACCACGTCGAAGACGCACGCGAGGAAGTCGCCGCCCGTCTGGAGGAGCTTGTACGCCTCGCGCCCGTCGCGCGCGGGCACGACCTGATAGCCCTCCTTCTCGACGATGGCCGTCACCAAACGCAGGATCGCCGGGTCGTCGTCGGCCACCAGGATGCGGCGTGAGGCTTCGTTCTGCGCAGACACCTTGTTGAAAACCTCCGATTTTCAAGGGTGTTGGGTGTTAGGTGCTGGGTGTTAGGTAAAGAACGAGAGACCTGTCTTAACCTAACACCCAGCACCCAGAACCCAACACCCTCTATCAGACTTCGACGGCCCGGCCGCTGTCGTCGGCGCGCGCGAGGCGCGCGGCCAGGATGATGGCGGCGACCATACTCGAATGCTCCGCGACGCCGCGGCCCGCGATGTCGAAGGCCGTGCCGTGATCGACGGAGGTGCGGATGAAGGGCAGACCCATCGTGACGTTGACCGCCTCGCCGAAGGAGAGGCACTTCACGGGGATCATGGCCTGGTCATGGTAACACGAAATCACCGCGTCGAACTCGCCGCGCGAGGCGCGCAGGAAGACCGTGTCGGCCGAGTGCGGCCCGGACACGTTCAGCCCCTCCGCGCGGCATGCCTCGACCGCCGGCATAATCTCGGCCGCCTCCTCGACGCCGAAGAGGCCGCCCTCCGCGCCGTGCGGGTTTAAGGCCGCCACCGCGAGGCGCGGACGCTGAATGCCCCAACGCCTCAACTCACGGTCGGCGAGTCGCGTGACGCGACTGATGCGCTCCTTCTCGACGAGGCGGATGGCCTCGGACAGCGGCACGTGCGTGGAGATGAGGACGATGCGAAGGTTCGACGCGACGAAGGCCATCGCGCACTCGGGGCTCGCCGTCAGGTGCGCGAGGAACTCCGTGTGGCCGGGGACGCTGTAGCCGCCGAGGAAGAGCGCGCGCTTATTGATCGGCGCGGTGGCGATGGCTTCCACCGCGCCCAGGCCGCAGAGATCGACGGCGGCCTCGATGTACTCGGCCGCGGCGCGCCCGGCCGTGCCCGACTCGACGCCCGGCGCGATGGTGCCCGTGATGTTGTCGAGGTGATAGATGACGGGGCCGCGCGCGTCTTCGGGGAAGGGCTCGCCGCGGCGCACGATCTCGTAGCCGCACGTCAGGTCGAGCGTGCGCGCCGTGTGCGCGAGGTGCTGCGCGTCGCCGACGATGACGGGCACGCAGGCCGCCAGCACCTCGGGCTCGGCCACGGCTTTCAGGACGACCTCGGGGCCAATGCCCGCGGGGTCGCCCATCGTGATGCCGATGCGCGGGACGCGCGCGCCTGCGCGCCCCGCCGCGCCGAGGTTTGATGAAGAGTCGTTCATCTTGTCGGAGCCGGAACCGCGCGTGAGGGTGTCGGGGAGATCACGTGCGGGCGGGCGGGGCCGCCCCGCGCGCGGGGCGTGCTCCCGCGCCGTCACCTCGCAGTCAGTCGCCGGACTCTTCGCCGCCGCCGTCGCGGTCTTCGGCCTTGAACATGTACTTGATGTTGTGCTTCAAGAGCATGATGTTGGGCGCGCCCTTGCGGTTGATCTTCAGCGCCGAGCGGTCGTACCACTCGATGGTGCCCTCGACCTCTTCGCCGTCGGTCAGCACGATAATCATCGGCGTGTGCTGATCCATCTGCTTCTTGTAGTAAAAGATTTCGGCGCTCGTCTCGGCGGGCGGAATCTTCTTGCGCCCGAGGGCGGCGGCTGCCGCCGCTGCGCCGGACGACGATGACGACTCGCGCGCCTCGCGCGGAGCGGAGCCGCCGCCACCACCGCCGGAGCGGTGCTGTGCGGCGCGCGGCGGCGGGGCCGCCCTCTCTGAAGTCTCCCTCGCCTGGGGCGTTGTCTCGCGCCCCTTGACCTCGGCCAATGTCGTGCGAATCAGTTTGCGGTTCACTTTATCTCCTCACCTCCAACAGTGCCAAAAAACTTGCATGAAACGGGGCCGCCCGCGCCGCCCCTCGGCGACAAGATCGAACGGAAGACGAGACACGGCGGACTCGGCCTGCCCGGTCGGCGTCCCCACACATTCTGCGGTCTGAAGTAGACAGACGAGAAACGGTCTTTACCCGTGGTTGATTTCAATCCTGTCAGGGTTTGCGCGACACTCTACATGAGAGAAGTTCAAAGTTCAAGGTTGCAAGTTCAAAGTTCAAACCGTAGACAAAAAAAGTTCAAGCAGGCAGATGGCAGTAGTCATTTAGGAACATAAAGACTCCTAAAAATTGTGGAGGCGGCGAGTCGCTCGTCTCGCCGCCTCCGATTTCTTAAGGCTACTCTGTCTTCCCGCTAACTGCCTACCGCCGTCTGTCTTTCAGTCCGCCTTCTTGCGGATGAAGGTCGGTACGTCGAGGTCGTCGGAACGCGTCGGGGCGACCGTGCGCGCCGAGAGGTCTGGCGAAGACTGCGTGTAGCGCGGTGCCTGAGCGGCGGTCGTCGCGTGCGTCGTGGTGCCCGTCTCGGACATGTCTTTGTCGAAGCCGGTGGCGATGACGGTGATCTTCATCTCGTCGCGCAGCGTCTCGTCGATGACCGCGCCGAAGATGATGTTGGCGTCGTCGTCGGCCGACTCGCGGATGATGGAGCTGGCCTCGTTGACTTCGTAGAGCGTCAAGTCCATGCCGCCCGTGATGTTGATGAGCACGCCCTTCGCGCCCTGAATGGTCGCCTCTTCAAGCAGCGGCGAGGAGATGGCCTGCTGCGTCGCCTCGACCGCGCGGTTCGGGCCGCTTGCGCGCCCCGCGCCCATCAGCGCGAGCCCCATCCCCGCCATGATCGCCTTCACGTCGGCGAAGTCGAGGTTGATGAGACCGGGGACGGTGATGAGATCGCTGATGCCCTGGACGGCCTGCCGCAGAACGTCGTCCGCCATCTTGAACGCGTCCTGCAAGGACATGGTCGGGTCGGCCGTGTGGAGCAGGCGCTCGTTCGGGATGGTGATGACCGTGTCCACGCACTCGCGCAGCTCGCGCAGACCCTGGTCGCCCTGCGCCATGCGGCGCTTGCCCTCGAAGTGGAAGGGCTTGGTAACGACGGCGACGGTCAGCGCGTTCAGCTCGGTCGCCAGGCTGGCGATGATCGGGGCCGCGCCCGTGCCCGTCCCGCCGCCGAGCCCCGTCGTGACGAAGACCATGTCGGCCCCTTCGAGAGCTTCGATGATCTTCTCGGTGTCTTCTAACGCGGCGTTGCGGCCGATGTCGGGGTTGGCGCCCGCGCCCAAGCCCTTCGTGAGTTTGCCGCCCAACTGAATCTTGATCGGCGCGCGTGAGCGCTTGAGCGCCTGGAGGTCTGTGTTAGCGACGAGGAACTCGATGCCCTCGATGCCGGCCTCGATCATGCGATTGACGGCGTTGCCGCCGCCGCCGCCGACGCCGATAACCTTGATGCGCGCGCCCGTGATGGGAGGGTCGTCATCGATGAAAATGTTGATCCCGCTCGCCGGACGGCCTTCCGGTGTCATATTCTGCAATTTCCTCTCTCCTTCCGAAGCTTCTCGCCGCCCCGAAGGTGTCGTGCGGTTATCTTGGGCTGTGCGCGCTTCCGTCAACAAGATATTGAGGGCTACATCTTGTGCCGGCTGGCGCGGCAGCATACAACATCTACTCAGAAAATACCACCAAAACGATTGCGAAATTTCGAGACCAGAGCGCCGAGTCCGCCCGACGCCTGAGCCCGCGCGAGCGACGCCCGCATTTCCGCGGATTTCGCTCGCTGGCGTATTAGACACAGCCCCGACGCGGCCGCCCACGCGGGACTTTGGATGTCTTCGACGAGCCCGCCAAAGCGGTCGCGCTCGGGGTAGCCGAGACGCACCGGCGCGTCGAAGACCTGCTCGGCGATCTCGACCATGCCGTTGAGCAGTGCGCCGCCGCCCGTCAGGACGACGCCGCTCGAAAGTTGTCCTTCCCAACCTGCCTCGCGTATCTCGTCGGCGACGTGCGAGAGAACTTCTTCGGCGCGCGGCTGAAGGATGTCGCACAGGATTTGTCGCGAGAGCTGCCGCGGCGGCCGGCCGCCCACCGAGGGCACGTCCACCAACTCGCCGCGCTCCGACTCCGAAAGGCTCAGGGATGAAGCACAGCCGACGTTGCGCTTGATCTTCTCGGCCTCGGGGATGGGCGTGCGCAACCCGAACGCAATGTCGTTCGTGAAGTGCGAGCCGCCGAGGGCGAAGACCGCCGTGTGCTGCACCGCGCCGCGCTGGTAGATGATGAGCCCCGTCGTCTCCGCGCCGATGTCCACGAGCGCCGCGCCGAACTCCTTGTCGTCGTCGGTGAGCGTTGCCTCGGCCGCGGCGAGTTGTTCCAAGACCATCTCGCCGACGACCAGCCCCGCGCGGTTGACCGAGTTGATGACGTTCTGGCGCGCGGTGACGGGGCTCGTGACGATGTGCACCTTGACGGCCAACCTCGCGCCGATCATGCCGACGGGGTCGTTGATGCCGTCCTGGTCGTCCACGATGAACTCCTGCGGCAGGCGGTCGACGATCTCGCGCCCGGCGGGGAGCTGTTGGGCCGAGGCCGATTCGATGGCGCGGCGCACGTCGTCCTGCGTGATCTCGCGGTCGCGCCCCGCCACGATGACGGGGGCGTGGCCGTTGCGGCGCCCGTGGCCTGACTCGTAGACGGGGTCGCGCTCTCGACCCGAGACGGCGACGATGGCCTGCCCGTTGAAGCTCATGATGTGCGAGCCCGAGAGGTTGATGGCGACCTCGTCCACCTCGATGCCGCTCATCCGCTCGGCCTCCTCGACGGCACGCGTGATCGCATCGACGGCGGCCTCGGGGTCGACGACGACGCCCTTGCGCAGGCCGCGCGCCTCCGACTCGCCGATGCCGACGATGTCGATGAGGCCGCCGTCGCCGGGCTCGCCGATGATGCAGGTCACGCGGCTGGTGCCTACGTCGAGTCCGACCGTGTGGGTCAGGTTCTTAGCCATCCGGGTTTCGCTCCTTCGCAAGACTTGGGGGATTCGTTTCGTCCGGCGCGAAATTAAGTCTCCCGCGAAATTCTCCTCTGAAACGTTCTCATCCGACGCGTCGGGGTCGCGTCGCCGCGCCCGTGGGGCGTTGCGCGTTCGCCTTCCTCTCTTCGGCCTTCGGGGTCGGGCGCGCCTCGGTCTTCTTCTTCGAGCCCTGCGCGGGCGTGGTGCGCGCGGTCGTCGTGCGCACTGTCTCCGGCGCGGGCGCGCTCTGCGTCTCGGCGTCGGGCGCTTGCGGCTCGGCCGCCCCCGGCTCGGGTTCGGGCCGGTAGTGGGCGGTCGCGCCCGTGCCGACGACGGCGCGCTTGCCCTGCGAAACGTCGATGTAAGAGACGTACGGCCCGCGCGGCGTCAGGCGCTGCGCGTCGAGGACTTCGAGCGCCTGTCGGAAGCGCTTCGGAAAATCCTCGCGTCCGAGCCTGACTTCGACCGCGGCGTCCTGCCCCGCGAGCTGGACGCGCACGTCGTTCAGGTCTTCGAGGTTGAGTTCGCTCACGCGCTTCGTCAGCCCGGCCTGCGCCCACTCGCGCGAGAGTTCCCTCGCCGCGTTGACGCGCACGCGGTTCTGCTTCGCGGCCTCGGGGGTGCGGCTCTCTTCGATGCCGCGGATGAAGAAGTCCTCCTCGCCCGGCGACGCCGAGCCGAGCACGACGCCCTCGTCATCGACCCACACCAGACGGCCGCCGCCGGTGCGCGAGATGACGCGCGCCTCGCGCTCCGTGACGCGCACGCGCAGGCCGTCGGGCAGCACGCGCGTCACGACGGCGTCGCGCACCCAGGGCAGTTCCCTCAAATCCCTGGCGATGACTTCGAGGTCGGCCTGCCACACGCCCGCGTTCGACAGGCGCATGACGGCCGCGCGTATCTCCTCGCGCGAGGAGCGCGTCGCGCCGGCCACGTCCACCGCCTTCACCTTGAAGAAGGAGGCCGAGACGGCCGTGCGGTAGCCGAGGTATATGAGCAGGCCGAGCGCGACGGCGAGCAAGGTCTTGAGCACGGCGGGCACGTAAGTAAGCGCGGACTTCCACTCGATGCTCGACTGGCGCGCATCCTTCGACGCGCTCGCACGGCCGCGGCGCGCGTTCGGTCGCTGCACGGCGACCCCGCCGCGCCCCTTGGCCCCGACGCGCCCCCCGCGCGGTGTGATGACCTGCTCTCTCACTGTCGCACCTCCGAGGGCAGCAGGCAGTAGGCAGTAGGCAGTAGACAGTAGACAGACGGCAGCGGGCAGTAGAAAGCAGACGCCGTCTGCCTGCTCGGATGATTAACCTTTCGAGGCTCACTGCTGGACATAAGATTTAGACTCTCGTGCTGAACTCTGCCTTCAACTGCCTGCTGCTTACTGTCTACTACCTATTCCCCATCTCCCGCGCGGCCGGCCGCGCCCTTCGTGCCGACGAACGCCTCCGCGTCTTCCTTCGTCGGTTCCGGGTTCGGCTCTGCCCCCCATAGCTCGACTTCGTACTCCAGCTCTATGCCGTGCTCGCGGCGGAAGCGCTCGCGTATCTCTTCGGCGAGCGCGTAGGCGTCGCGCGCCTGCGCGCCCTCGCCCTCGGTGACGATGAAGTTGGCGTGGACGGGCGAGACGACGGCGCCGCCGCGGCGCTCGCCCTTCATCCCCATCTCGTCAATCATCTTGCCGGTGCTAAGGCCGGAGCCCGGCGGGTTCTTGAAGAAGCAGCCGGCCGAGCGCGCGCCGTGCGGCTGCGTGGCGAAGCGTTTCTGTTTCGCCTCCTCCATCCGCTCTTTAATCTTCTCGGGGTCGTCCCGTTCGAGTTTGAGCGTGCAGCCCAACAGCAGCTCGCCCTCTTTGAAGGAGGTGTGACGGTAGTCCCACTTCACTTCGCCGCCGGGCACCTCGACTACTTCGCCGCCGCGCGCGACGCGCACCGTCTCGACGACCTGCCCGATCTCGTGGCCGTACGCGCCCGCGTTCATCCAGAGCGCGCCGCCCACGGTGCCGGGGATGCCGCCCAAGCCTTCAATGCCCGAGAGCCCTTGCCGCGCGACCTCGACGCACAGGCGCGGGAGCGAGAAGCCGGCGCTGACGGAGACGCGCTCGCCGTCGAACTCTGCCTTGCCCTTCACCTCGCGCGTCGAGACGACGACGTAGCGGTGCTCGCGGTCGTCGGCCAGAACGTTGCTGCCCGCGCCGAGCACGCGCCACGCGACGCCCGCCTCTTCCAGAGCGCCGACGACCGCCGCCGCCTGCTCCTCGGTCTCGGGGACGAGCAGCCAATCTATCGCCCCGCCGACGCGCAGCGAGGTCAACTCCGCGAAGCGACGACCGCGCTCGGCGCGCACGCCCGCGCGGCGCGCGACCTCTTCGAGCCGCGCGTCTCGCTCCGTCACGTCGGGCGTGTCTCGCTCTTCACTCATCACTTCCAAATGCGCGGCGGCGGTGGCTGTCACTGCGTCGTCGCCTCCGACTTCCCCTCGCGCTCCCGCAAAAGCTCCACCAGATTCTCGCCCGCGCGATAGACGTTGCCGGCGCCGAGCGTGATGACCATGTCGTTCTCGTGCGCCTCTTCCAGAAGCGCCTGCGTCGCGTCCTCGACCGAGCCGACGTAGCGCGCGTCCTTGTGGCCGAAGCTGCGGACGGCCTCGACCAGCGCCTCGCCGCTCACGCCCTCGATGGGCTGCTCGCTCGCCGCGTACACGTCGGTCACCATCAGCACGTCGGCGTTGTTGAAGGAGCGCGCGAACTCCTCCATCAAGTCCTGCGTGCGCGAGTAGCGGTGCGGCTGGAAGAGCACCAGCATGCGGCGGCCGGCCGAGCCGAGCTTCGCCGCGACGAGCGTGGCGCGAATCTCCGTCGGGTGGTGGCCGTAGTCGTCCACGACGATGACGCCCGACTCCTCGCCCTTAAGCTCGAAGCGCCGGTTGACGCCCGTGAACTCCGAGAGCGCCTTCGCGATTGTTCCGAACGGCACTTCGAGTTCGAGCCCGATGGCGATGGCCGCCAGAGAGTTGTAGATGTTGTGCAGCCCCGGCACGCGCAGAGAGACTTCGCCGACGGGCTCGCCCATCAGACGCGCCTGGTAGATTGAGCCGAACTGCTTGTCGTAGCGCACCTCGCGCGCGGCGATGTCGGCCTGCGCCGAGAGCCCGTAGGTGATGCGGCGGCGGACGACCTCGGGGATGACGGCCTGCACGTGCGGGTCGTCCAGACAGAGCACGGCCGCGCCGTAGAACGGCACCTTGTTGACGAAGTCGGCGAACGACTTCCGCACGTCGTCCATGTCGGCGTACGAGTCCATGTGCTCGCGGTCGATGTTGGTGACGACGGCGAAGGTCGGCGACAGCATCAGGAAGGAGCGGTCGCTCTCGTCGGCCTCGACCACCATCAGGTCGCTCTTGCCCAGCCGCGCGTTCGAGCCCATCGCGCCGACGACGCCGCCGACGACGACCGTCGGGTCGAGACCCGCGCTCGCCAGCACGGTCGCGATCATCGAGGTCGTCGTCGTCTTCCCGTGCGAGCCGGCGACGGCGACCGTGTGCGGCTTGAGGCGCATCAACTCGCCCAGCATCTCCGCGCGCGGGATGACGGGGATCGAGCGGCGCCGCGCCTCAAGCACTTCGGGGTTGTCGCCGCGCACCGCGGTCGAACGCACCACGACGTGCGCGCCCGAGACGTGTTCGGCCGCGTGCCCCTCGTAAATCTTCGCGCCAAAGTGTTCGAGCCGCGCCGTCACGTCCGAACGCCGCAGGTCGGAGCCCGACACGCGGAAGCCCATGTTCAAAAGCACCTCGGCGATGCCGGACATGCCTATGCCGCCGACGCCGACGAAGTGAACCTGTTGGATACGACGGAACATAAAATCGAGTAGAGAGTAGTCAGTAGACAGTAGACAGTAGGTCTTTCACGACCGTTGAAGGTTTGCCGTTAAAGTTGCTGCTAGTACGAAGCATCTTTTTTGTTTTCCTACTGACTACTGGCTACTGGCTACTGGCTACCAGCCTTTCCATTAAATCAACTGCCGCCTGCGCGGCGTCGCCGCGTGCGAGGGAGCGCGCGGCCTCTTCCATGCGGGTGACGCGGTCGGGGTTCTCGACCAGTTCGCTTATCTCGCGCGCGAGCCGCTCGCCCGTCGCGTCCTGCTGCAAGACCATGCGCGAGGCGCCGGCACGCTCCAGCGCCTCGGCGTTCTTGCGCTGGTGGTCGTCCGCGGCGAAGGGGAACGGCACCATCAGCGAAGCCTTGCCGGCGGCGATCAGTTCCGCGGTCGTCGTCGCCCCGGCTCTGCAAACAACGAGGTCGCTTCCCGCGAAGCGCACGACCATGTCGTCGATGTACTTGCGCACGTCGGCGCGCTCGGCCCAGCCCGCCGCCTCGTAGCCGCCGCGCACCTTCTCAAAGTCAGCCTCGCCCGTCTGGTGGACGATGTCGAGCACGCCCTCGTGACGTTCGAGCAGGGGGAGCGCCGCGACCATCGCTTCGTTAATCGCGCGCGCGCCCTGCGAGCCGCCGAAGACGAGCAGCGAGAAGCGCGCGGGGTCGCGCTCCTTCTTCTCAATCTCAAAGAACTCGCGCCGCACGGGGTTGCCCGTGACGACGCCCTTGCCGCGGAAGTAGCGCAGCGACTCGTCGAACGAGACGGCCGCCGCGTCCACGAAGCGCGCGAGCCGCCGGTTCGTAAAACCCGGCAGCGCGTTCGACTCCATCACCAGCGTCGGGACGCGCATCAGCGCCGCTGTCATCAACACAGGCCCCGAGACGTAGCCGCCTGCGCCGACGACGATGTCGGGACGGAACTCGCGTATCAGCCGCCGCGCCGCGAAGAAACTTTTGGGGAGCAACATCAACCCCTTCAACTTCCCCGCCGCCCCGACGTTCTTCAACCCCGCCGATTCAATGAGCGAGAGATCGAACCCCGCCTGCGGCACGAGCCGATTCTCCAAACCCTTCGCGGTGCCCACGAAGCGCGCCGCCGACTGCGGGTCGCGCCGCATCACCTCTTTCGCGACGGCGATGCCCGGGTAGATGTGCCCGCCCGTCCCGCCCG
>JBEVJD010000005.1:0-2702 GCA_040510435.1 Pyrinomonadaceae bacterium
TGCTGGCGGATGCGCTCGCGGTGCAGGGCGTTGTGTGGGCGAGGCTGGGGGGCTTTGATGGCTCGGTCAATATCTTGAAGCGGGCTGTGGAGGTGGCGGAGCAATCCGGCGCTCTCACGCAGGCGGGGCAGGCAGCTTTGACGCTGATTGAGGAGCATGGGGCGACGTGGCGGGTGTCGGAGTCGGAGTTGGCGAAGGTGTATCAGCGCGCGAATGAGTTGCTGAAAGAGACGCAGGACGCGGAGGATATAAAGCGTTTGCGTGCGTGCGCGTTGGTAGTGGTCAGGCGGCTGTCGGGGATGCAGTTGCATGATAAGAACTTCAGCTTCCAGGGCGCGGTGCATGAGTTGGAGGCGAGGATGATTGAGCAGGCTCTGGAGTTGGAGGGGGCAGCATTACGCGCGCAGCGAGGAGGCTGGGGTTGAAGCGTCAGACGTTCTCGCAGATGTTGACCATGCGCCACAGTAATCTCTTCGACAAGAGGACGCCGCCCGAGAAGCGTCTGAAAAGCATCATCAAAAAAGACGCCTGATGAGTCGGCGCTCTGTTGAGGGCGTTCGGGTGAGACCGGCCGGGTCTCACCCGAACGCCCTTTTCAATTCTTCGACCTGCTCGGGCGTGAGCGGCCGGACGCTCTCGCCGCGGAGGAGGAAGTGGAGGCGGGCGGTCTGCTCAAGCCGTCCAAACCGACGCACGCGAGGTGCCTGGGGTTCAAGCCCTTCAGAGACTTCCCCGTCGGCGTGCTCCACACGCGGTCGCCCACGCGCACGGAGATGTTGCCCGTCGAGCCGAAGGCGTAGCCGCGTTTATAAAAACTGTCGGCCGTCTCGCACAGGTTGACCAGCGCGTCGCTTCCATGATTCGCACACTCTTTAAATAAAATATTCGTTCGGCCGGGACATTGCTTCGAGCGCGCGGCCGTAGAAGTCCTCGCCGCCGAAGTTGCCGGACTTGAGCACGACGGGCAGACGGTAGCGCCCGAGCGAGAGGCAGAGCGGCACGCCCGGCTCGATGTTGCGCCCGACGCGCAGCGCGCCCAGAGAGAGGCGTCGGCAGAGCGCGCCCGAGGTCTCGCCGCCCGCGAAGATGAGGCCGCCCGCCTCGACCCCTTCCAGAATCTCCGAGACGAGGTCGGCCAGCGCGTAGGCGATTGCGTGGCCGAGCGCGGGCACGTCCAAGCCTCGCCCGGCGGCCCATTCCTGCACGCGCGCGACCTCCGCGGGCTCGTCCGTGGTGTAGAGCAGGCAGTCGCTACCGGCGGCAAGGTGAGCGCGCACGGTCTCGACGACGGAGGCGCGCCCGAAGTCTTCGCCGAGCAGAGCGCGCGGCTCGACGTGGAAGATATGTGCGCCGTTGGATTCGAGCCAGCGGTTCTGCGCGCGCGTGGCGACCGAGCAACTGCCCGCGACGACGAGGCGGCCGCGGCCTTCCGTGTCCGTGCTTGAGAGTGTTGCTGTTCGAGCGTCGAACTCTTCGACCCAGCCGCGTTCGCGCCAGACGGTGGGGAGCCCCCGGCCGAAGGCGGAGCCGCCGGTGACGAGTCGCAGGTCGGCCGCGGCGCGGCAGATGGTCTCGACGTGCGCGTCGCTCAGACAGTCCACGACGGCGATTGAGACGCCGTCGCCGCGCAGTTGTTCGAAGCGGCGTTTGAGTTCGTCGGTGCCCGCCTCGATTGACTCGTAGGGCGCGAGGCCGACGCGTCTGACAGTTTGAAGGCCGAGGTGCCGGACGAGGTTCGCGTCGGTCATCGGCGTCAGAGGGTGCTCGCGCATGTGCGAGTCGCTGAGCAGGCGTTCGTGGACGAAGTGATAGCCTTGATAGGTCGTCCGCCCGTTGACGGGGAGCGCGGGGAGCGCGACGGTGAACTCTTCGTTAAGCTCTTCGAGCGCCGCGTCTATGGTGGAGCCGATGTTGCCTTCGGGCATGGAGTCGAAGGTGCTGCAATACTTGATTTGAAAGACGCGCGGGTCTCTCGACTTGAGGAGCCGGAGCGCGGAGCGCGTGCGTGCGCGCGCCTCTGCGGGGCGGAGGTTGCGCGTGCCTTCGGCCATGACGACCGCGTGTTGGCCTTCGCACCATTCGTCGAACTGATGCTGTTCGGGGAGGTCGATGACGAGCAGCGTACGCAGGGCTTGCTCGGCCAGCATCCCCGCGAGGTCGCTGGCCCCCGTGTCGTCGTCGGCGACGGCGCCGAAGAGAAGGCGGCTTCCGCTCATCGGTCTCAGGCGCGGGGCGTTGGGCCGAGCGCCTCGCGGACGGCTTCGAGGCTGGTGTGGAGGCTGGTCAGCACGGGGACGCGCGCGCCGCGTTCGAGGAGCGGCAGAGCGCGCGCCATCGAGACCTGCGCGAGGACGATGGCCGACACGTCACGCCCCTGCAAGCGTTCGACGGCCGACGCGAGCAGTCGGTCGTGCGTCGCCGCGTCGTTGGCGAGCAGCGCCTTGTAAGCCTCGGGCTCGACCTCGTCAACGATCTCGATCTCGACGCCGGCCTCCGCGGCCGCCTCGCGTAAAAGTTTAGACGTGGGGGCGAGCGTCGGCGGGAAGGTCGCGGCGACGCCTACACGGCGGCCCGCGCGCACGGCGCGGCGCGCCATCGGGTAGTCAATCTTCAGGACGGGGAGGGAGAAGTCGCGCGCGAGCGAGTCGGACATTTCGCGCGGGACGGAGGAGCAGGTGATCATCGCCAGCTCCGGCCGGTAG
>JBEVJD010000006.1:0-45270 GCA_040510435.1 Pyrinomonadaceae bacterium
CTACTGTCTACTGCATCCCTAGAAGTCGCCCTTGCAGGTGTCGTGGCCGCAGTCGCAGTCGATCTGGATGGTGTTCGGGGTGCTCTGGCAGTGGACACTACAGTACTTCTCGCCCTTCTCGACGGGGCAGGTGCAGGGGGCATTCTTGCAGGTGTTCGCCGCGTCGGCGTCTCTCACGGTTTCGTCGGCCATCTTCGCTTCTCCTCCGGGTTATCCTGTGGTTGAAAAGATGTCTCCGGTTCTATGCCAAATCGCGCGGGGAGTCAAGAAGGAGTAGTCAGGAGTCAGGAGTCAGAAGTCAGTTGAAGGCCGTTCGGCCAGCCCCGGAGGGGTTACATGTTTGCAGCCCCGGAGGGGTTACATGTTTGCAGCCCCGGAGGGGCTTCATGTTTATAGCCCCGGCGTTCTAAAAGACCCTGAGCCCCGGCAGGGGCGACATGTACATGCCGCTCCTCCGGAGCTTGGACAGTTAATCTCAGCTCTGAGCTATAAACATGAAGCCCCTCCGGGGCTCACTGACTACTGCCTACTGTCTATTCCTCACAAGTTTTTCCTCAGGAAGCCGACAATCTTCCAGCCGTCGAGGTAGACCCAGGGGCGCTCGCCGCTGGTGTAGTGGCCGCAGGGGAGCCAGGAGACGTTGACGGGGACGCCCGTGGCGCGAACTCCGGCGATGACCTCGTGCGAGAGGTCGGCGGGGAAGGTCAGGTCGTGGCGCGCGGCGATGAAGCGCATCGGGCGGCGGCGCAGGTGTGTGAGCCTCCCGATGTAGCTCATCGGGCTGATGGGCAGCCACGCCTCGCGCAACTCTTCGAGCGTGAGCGCGCCCTCGATGCCTGCGCGCACGTGTTGCGTCGAGATGCCGCGCCAGACCACGTCGGCGACGTAGCCGGAGACGTGGTTGAAGACGCCCGCGTCGATGCGCTCGTCGTGGACGAAGGCGAGGAAGGCTGTGCACGACCCGATGCTCGTCCCCATCGCGCCGATGCGCTCGTAGCCTTGCGAGTCGAGCCACGCGACGGCCGCGCGCGTGTCGATGACGCCTTGCCTTAAAGCCTGGAGCGTGCGGCCGACGTTGGGGCTGACCATGTACTCGGCGCGCTCGAACCCGGCGGGACGGCGCGCCTCGTGGTAGGGGAGCGTCAGCCGGAGCGCCGTGATGCCGAGCCGCGAGAGCAGGCGGCAGAGCGCGACGTGGCTCTCGGCGTCGGCGTTCCACTGCGGGAGAACGACGACGGCGCGGCGCGGCGCTTCGCCCCCCTTGTGCGGGCTACGGGGCGGCTGCCCGGGGAAGAGGCGCGCGCGCGCGGTGTTGTTTTCGGGGTACGGGGTGCCGACGGCGCTCGTCCACGTGAGGAGGTCGCCGTCGAGCGCGTAGTCGGTGACGGGCGTCAGTGCGTAGAACTCTTCGCTGTGCGCGACCGCGCGGCGGGCGGCGGCGAAGACGGCCTCGCGCGGGTCTTGGTTGTTCGCGTTTTGAGAGACGAACTCCGCGCCCCACTCGAAAGGGAGCACGACGCGGTTCGTGTCGCGCGTCGCGCGCCGCCGCTCCTGCGCCCTGATGATGCTGCCCAGCAAGTCTTAATTCCGATCTTTATGAATCAACGTTTGAGCCTTGAATCCTAAAGACCGGCGGCGTCGAAGGCAAGCGGGGGCGTCGGCTCAGGGCTGGCCGAAGCGGCGCCGGTATTCGAGCGAGGTCATGAAGGCTTTGACCATCTCGGCGCGGCGCACGCGCGCGAGCGCGACGCGTTCGTCGCGCACGTCCTCGCCGGGGAGGCTGAAACTATCGAGCTTCGCGAGCCAGAAGTCGTAGCCCTCCCCGTCGGGGTCGCGGCGCAGGTAGCCGAAGTATTGCGAGAGGACGAAGGCCGGGTTGTAGAGCCTGCGGTAGACCGACTCGCTCTCGACGACGCTCCGCAGCGCCGCGGCGCGGCCCGCGTCGCCGCCCGCGCCGTAGGCCGCATGGGCCGCCGCGCGCTCGGCGAGCGTGCCACCTACGCCCGCGTTGTTGAAGAGCGACTCGACGTACGTGTCGGGGCTCTGCCCGCCGTGCGTGGCGACGAACTCGGGGCGCGTGACGAGCGCGAGGGCGAACGCCTGCTTGTTCGCTTCGAGCCGCGCGTCGGCGTCCGGCCGGCCGACGACGACGCCCTGCGCGACGCGCTGCGTGTCGCGCAGGGCGTCCGGGTAACGCGGCGTCTGCTTGTTGTCGCCGAACGCGGCCTTGTGCGCGCGGATGACGAAGTAGCCGGTCTGCTGAAACTCGATGGATAAGAAGAACGCTGTCGAGACATCGACGCGCTTGACCTCGCGGCACTGCTCGTCGGCGCCGCACGACTCGATGCCCTGCGTCCAGAACTGTAGACCCTCGGCGTCGGGCTGGCGACTGAGGAAGTCGTGGTAGTGCTGGCAGACGAACGCCTGCGAGTTGTCCAGAGGGTTCGCGCTGCCGTCGGCCGTGTCGTTGTCGGCTATCGTCAAAGTCGCAGCGGCCGGGACGCGGAAGTTGACGTTCGCAGAGGCCGAGACCAGTTCGACGCGGATCGTCTCTGCCCCTTCGGCGAAGGCGTCTTCGTTGACGGGGACGGCGAAGGTCTTGCTCGACTCGCCCGCGGCGAAGAGGAGCGTGCCCGTCGTCTGCGTGTAGTCCTGAGACTGCCTCGCGGAGCCATCGCGCGTCCTGAACTCGACCGTGGCGGGCGCGCTCAGGTCGCCTTCGCGCGCGACGGTGACGACCGCTGCCGCGCATCCTTCCGCCGCACCGTAGTTCGTTGCGGAGAGGCGCGCGAACGACGAAGGCTCGATGCTGCTCCCCGCGTCGAAGCGCACGACGGCGAAGTCTAAACTAGTATTCTCCCTGTTGGCGTCGCCGACGACGATGACCTTCCCGTCGGGCTGCACGCCCATCCCCCGCGCTATCAGGTATGTCGTCGGGCCGAAGTTAGCCGTGGCGCGGCCGCCGACGCCGAAGGTGTTGTCGGGCGAGCCGTCCGGGTTGAAGCGGACCGCGCCGAACTCGGGCGTCCCGCTGAAGTTGGGGCCGGTGACGTAGCCGGCGGCCACGATCTTGCCGCCCGGCAGGATGGCAACGCCGTGGGGCATGTCCGAGCCGGATTTGAAGTCGGCCGTCACGCGGCCACCTTCGCCGAAGGTCGGGTCGAGCGTGCCGTCCGGGTTGAGGCGCGCGAGGCCGAAGTCGGGGTCGGTTGAGTCGCGGTTCGTCGAAGCGGGGCCGGCGACGACGACGCGGCCGTCCGGCTGGAGCGCGAGCCCTGCGCACACGTCCTGCCCGAGTAAGGAGAGCGTCGTCTTGCCGTCGCCGTCGAAGGTGGCGTCCGGCGAGCCGTCGGCCTTCAGGCGCGCGACGGCGCAGCCCAACTGCTGGCCGAGGTTCCCCGCGAACTTCCAGGCGCTCCCGGCCAGGACGACGCGGCCGTCCGGCTGCACGGCGACGCCCGCCGCGCTGTCGTTCGCGCCTAAGTCGAGCGTGGCGATGCCGCCCGCCCCGAACGTGTCGTCGGGCGTCCCGTCCGCGTGATAACGCACGACGGCGAGGTCGCCCTCGTTCTCCTCGGAGGCCGCGCCGCTGCTGGCACCCCCGGCGGCGACGATGCGGCCGTCCGCCTGCACTGCGACCGACGAGGCGCCCGAGCCGCGCCCCGAAGGGAAGACGGTCAACACCTTGCCGTTCGTCCCGAAGGAGGCGTCGGGCGTGCCGTCCGCGTTGAGGCGCGCGAGTGCGAAGTCGGAGCGGGACGCGCCTGCCAAGTAGGCCCCGCCGACGACCAGAATCTTCCCGTCCGGCTGCACGCGCACGGCGCCCACGGCCTCGGACGTGTCGCCGAAATCAATCAAGACCTTCCCGCCGGAGCCGAAGCTCGTGTCGAGCGAACCGTCCGGCTTGTAGCGCACGACGCAGATGTCGCCGAAGCCCGCGGCAGGGTCGCCGTCCTGGCCCGCGACCCCGACGACGATGACACGACCGTCGGGCTGGACGGCGACCGCGTTGGCCGACTCGGGGCCGCCGAAGTCCGTCATCACCCTGCCGCCCTCGCCGAACGTTGGGTCGAGGTCGCCCGCGGCGGCGCTCGCGGGAGTCATGGTTATCGAAGTTGAGAGAAGGAGCGCGAGCAGCGCGGCGGTGGTTACGCGGAGCCGTCGCGTCGGCGAGTTGAGGCTTTTGCCTGCGAGGAGTTTTTGCATCGGGGCCTTGCCTTCGGTAAGCCGGGGGGCGCTAAGGGTGGCCGGCGGGGAGTCGCCGGAATTTCGCCGCGGATGATAGCAACCGCCGTAGTCGGACTCCAAGTCCGGAAGAAAAAAAGAGGCCGCCGCCGGTCGAACCGGGGCGGCCTCCTCTTCCCGTCCGGCGTCGCCGCTTACGGGTGGATTGTCCAGAAGTTGTAGCTGCCGCTGCCGCTGTAGGAGTAGACCTGGAAGCGGTAGTAGCCGGACGTGCCGGAGTAGGAGATGGTCTCGTTGGAGGTCGCGCTCTCCGCGCTGGCGACGATGACCCACGCCGAGCCGTTCCACTTCTGCAAGTAGAGGTCGAAGTCCGCGCCCGAGGTCGGGCCGACCAGACAGCCCTTGTGCGTGCCCGAGACAGAGCTGTAGTAGTAGCTGCCGTTCGGGTGGTATTGGGAAGTGCCCGTGCCCGTGAGCGAGCCCGTGTAGAGCGTCCCGCCCGTGCAGGCCGCGGGCACGCCGCCACCACCGCCGCCGCCCGTCGTCAGGGGCGAGTAGAGCAGACGGTTGGGCGAGCCCGTCCCGATGCCGGTCAGCACGTTCGTCGTCGCCGTGTTGACGATTGCATCGCGCACGGTCGCAGGACTGGCCGAGGTGTTGTTCTGGAGGTAGAGCGCCGCCACGCCCGCCACGTGCGGCGTCGCCATCGAAGTGCCCGAGATGGTGTTCGTCGCCGTGTCGGAACTCCACCACGCCGATTGAATCGAAGACCCGGGCGCGAAGATGTCGAGGCACGTGCCGATGTTGGAGAAGTCCGACTTGGCGTCGGTCGAGGTGGTCGAGCCGACGGTGATGGCCGCGGCGACGCGCGACGGCGAGAGGGTACAGGCGTTGACGCCGTAGTCGTTGCCGGCGGCGACCGAGGTCGAGACGCCCGCGTTAATCATCGCCTGCACGGCGTTGTCGAGCGCGGTCGAGGCGCCGCCGCCGAGGGAGAGGTTGGCGACCGCGGGCAGCACGCGGTTGGCCGTCACCCAGTCAACGCCCGCGATGACGGTCGCGTCCGTGCCGTCGCCGTTGCAGTCGAGCACGCGGACGCGGTGGAGCGTGACGCCCTTGGCGACGCCGTAGGTCGAGCCGCCGACCGTGCCGGCGACGTGCGTGCCGTGGCCGTTGCAGTCGTTCTGGCCGTTGCCGTCGTTGATCGAGCTGAAGCCGGTGCTGCTCACGCGGCCGCCGAACTGCGTGTGCGTGGAGCGGATGCCCGTGTCGATGATGTAGGCGTGGACGCCCGCGCCCGTCGGCGTGTAGTTGTACTGCGCGTCGAGCGGGCGGTTGCGCTGGTCGATGCGGTCGAGACCCCACGGCGGGTTCGTCTGCGTGGTCGAGGCCGAGACGACGCCGACCTCTTCGACCGACTCGACGCGCGGGTCTTCGGCCAGCGCCTCGGCCGCCTCGGGCGTGAGGTCGGCGGCGAAGCCTAAGAGCGCGTTCTTGTAGACGTGCTTCAACCGGCCGCGGTGCTGCGAGACGATGTCGGCGGCGACGTTGGGGACGAAGGAGTTCTCGCCGCGGGGCTGCGCGGCCCACTCCTGGAGCGTGACGATGTACTGCCCCGCGACGGGGCGCGCCTTCTTCTTAACCTTGCTCTTCTGCTGTCCCTGCCCCTGCGAGGCGGGGGCGACCGAGAGCGCGACGGCGAGGCAGAGCAGCAGCAGCGCCGCCGCCGTGAAAGCTGAAAGTCTCTTCATTCAAACCTCCGAGTGTGTTGGTGAGCGTTTGTGTGTGACAGCGCGCGCGCCAGGCCCGCGCCCCGAGATGGCGTGGCGACGGCGCGGCGCTGCCGCGGAAGATGGGTGTTCGTGCGGAAGGGCATACAGCGGACGCGCGTTTTTTTTATTGGGCGCGAGGGGCCGCGGAAGCCTTCGCCCGTCGGGGCGGACTTCGGGCCTGGCTGTGGTCAATCCGGCGGTCGGGTGCCGAATGAAGAGAGGTGCTGGGACAAGGTAAGACCCGTGAGGGGCCTCAAAACTTTTCTCGGGGGCAGGAGAGCTGACTTTGGGGGAAGGCGAATATAAACAGATTCGCCGCGGCGCGCAAGTCGGCGGCGCGCCGCGGCGGGGAGTTTACGTGCGGTAACGCTCAGGCGTTATGAACGTCCCGGCTTACGAGCCTTTGACGTGCGAAAGTATCTGCTCCTGATTGGCGAGAATCTGCTCCTGATTCTTCCTGATCTGCTCCTGGTTGGCGAGAACCTGATCGAGCTTGTCCTGGTTGGACTTGATCTGCTCCTGGTTCGCCTTGATCTGCTCCTGATTGGCGATGATGGTCTGCTGGTTGGCGAGCAACTGGTCGTCTGACATCGGCAACGGCCTCCTGCGACGTTTGAATAGAGCGCTTACTTTATACCCGAACTCGCCGCCCGCCGCATGCCCCGAAACGCCCCGGCGCCCCTACTTCTTCCCTGCCGACCCACGGCCTTTGCGCTCGCGGTAGCGCGCGAGCATCTGCGGGGAGATGAGGAGCGTTTGCAGCAGCGAGCCCGTGGCGAAGCGGCGCGCGAGCGAGCGAAAGAGCGAGGTCGCGCCGGGCGTGTAGGCGAACCACCACACGTCGTGCACGAAGGCGAGCCGGTTGACGTGGACGTGGTGCGCCGCGACCAGCTCCAGCAGCCCCAGCCGGCCGTGCGTGCGCCCGAGGCCGCTCTGCTTGACGCCGCCCCACGGCGTCTGCGCGATGCCGTGCGTGTAGAGGACTTCGTTGACCATCACCGTGCCGGCCTCGATGCGCGAGGCGACGCGGCGACCCCTTTTCAGGTCGCGCGTCCACACGCTCGCCGTCAGACCGAAGTCGCTGTCGTTGGCGAGCCGGACGGCCTCCTCCTCGTCGCGGAAGGTCATCAGGGGGAGGACGGGGCCGAAGGTCTCTTCGCGCATGACGGCCATCGAGTGGTCAACGTCCGCGAGCACGGTCGGCTCGTGGAACCAGCCGCGCTCCGAACAGCCCCGCGCGCGGCCGCCGCCCGCGAGCACGCGCGCCCCGCGCCCGACCGCTTCGCGGACGTGCTCCTCGACCGTGCGGAACTGCCGCTCGCTCGACATCGAGCCGAGGTCGCACGCAATGCCCGGCTCCTGCCGGAGCGACTTCGCCTTCTCGACGACGCGGCGGGTGAACTCTTCGGCCACGCGCTCGTGGACGTAGCAGCGCTCGACCGAGGCGCACGCCTGACCCGAGTTGGCGAACGCGCCCCAGACGGCCGCCTCCGACGCGGCCGAGAGGTCTGCGTCTTCAAACACGATCATCGGGTCTTTGCCGCCGAGTTCGAGGACGACGGGGAGGAGCCTGCGCGCCGCCGCCTCGGCCACGCGCCGCCCCGTGGGGACGCTGCCCGTGAACATGATCTTATCGACGCCCGCCTCGACCAGCGCCGCGCCCGTCGAGCCGTCGCCCGTCACTATCTCAAGCACGCCCTCCGGCAGCCCCGCGCGCGTGAAAACCTCGCCGACCTTCAGGCCGACCAGCGGCGTCAGCTCGCTCGGCTTGAGCACGACGGAGTTGCCGGCCATCAGTGCCATCACGACCTCGCCCACCGGCGTCGCCCACGGAAAGTTCCAGGGCGAGATGATGCCGACCACGCCGAGCGGGCGGTACTCGACGGTCGAAGAGCGGCCGAGAAAACGATAAAGGCCGATGTCAATCTTCTCGGGCCGGAGCATCCGCTCCGACTTGCGCGCGAAGAACTGCATGAGGTCGAGCGCCGGCACGATCTCCATCGCGAGGGCCTCGGCCGCGGGCTTGCCCGACTCGCGCGAGATGAGTTCGGCGATCTCGTCCATCGCTTCGAGCGCGAGCGCCCGCGCGCGCAGCACGACCCCCGCGCGCTCTTTGAACGAGCGCGCGCCCCAACTCTTCTGCGCCGCCCGCGCGCGCGCGACCGCCGCTGACACTTCGTCCGCCGCCCGGAGCGGGACGCGCCCGACCTCTTCGCCCGTCGCCGGGTCGTAAGAGACGACTTCGCGCGCGAGCCTGACCCGCGCCGCGTTGGCGTTCGTGTTTCCGATTTGAGTCATCAGTTTAGCCTCGCTTACGCCGTGGATTATGTAGCCAAACCGCCGCAGAGGAAAGTTCCACATAGAGACACAGAGACACAGAGACACGACTTGTTGGGTTATAGACACTGAGCTGTGTCTCTGTGTCTCCGTGTCTCTGTGTTTTAATTGCCTTTGATTTATCGGTTAGAATCGCGTTGGGCACAGTCCACACGGAGAGGTTGAAGATGACAAGACCGCAGCTCGCGGAGTTCATGCGGCGGATGGAGCCGGGCTCCGTCGCCATCATCCCGGCGGCGCGCGAGGTGACGCGCTCGCACGACACGGAGTACCGCTTCCGGCAGGACTCGGACTTCTACTACCTGACCGGCTTCCGCGAGCCAGACGCTTTGGCGGTCGTCGCGCCGGGGCGCGAAAAGCCCTTCACGCTCTTCGTCCGGCCGCGCGACCGCGAGAAGGAAATCTGGAACGGGCGGCGCGCGGGCGTCGAGGGCGCGCGTGAGTCTTACGGCGCCGACGAGGCGTTCCCCGTCGAGGAGTTCGACGCCAAGCTCACAGAGCTGCTCGACGGCGCGCACAGCCTCTACTACCGGCTCGGCAACGGCCACGCCGAACTCGACCTGACGCTCATCCGGCACCTCTCGCGCATGCGCATGATGGGGCGCAAAGGCGTGCGAGCGCCGCAGGCCATCATCGACCCCGGCGCGCTCATCCACGAGATGCGCCTCATCAAGTCGGACGACGAGATCGAACTCATGCGCCGCTCGGCCGACATCGCGGCCGAAGCCCACCGCGAGGCGATGGCGTCAGCGCGACCCGGCATGAAGGAGTACGAACTGGACGCCCTCATCGAGTACGTCTTCCGCCGCAACGGCGCCGCCGCGCCCGCCTACAACTCCATCGTCGGCTCGGGCGCGAACGCGACCATCCTGCATTACGTGGACAACGACGCCGAGCTGAAGGACGGCGACCTGCTCCTCATCGACGCGGGCGCCGAGTACGAGGGCTTCGCCTCTGACATCACGCGCACCTTCCCCGTGAGCGGCCGCTTCGACGACGCGCAGCGCGACATCTATCAACTCGTACTCGACTGCCAGGAGGAATGCATCCGCATGGTCAGGCCCGGCGTCACGCTCGACGAGATGCACCAGCGCTCGGTCGAGATTCTGACCGACGGCATGGTGAGACTCGGACTCTTACAAGGCGACCCGGCGAAGCTCATCGAGGAGGAGCAGTACAAGAAGTTCTACATGCACCGCCTCGGCCACTACCTCGGCATGGACGTGCACGACGCGGGCGCGTATCACGTGGACGGCCAGCCCCGACCCGTCGAGCCCGGCATGGTGATGACGGTCGAGCCCGGCCTCTACATCGCCGAAGACGCCGAAGACATCCCCGCCCGGTACCGCGGCATCGGCGTGAGAATCGAGGACGACGTGCTCGTCACCCCCAACGGCTTCGACGTGCTCACCGACAAAGCGCCCAAGCAGATCGAGGAGATCGAGGCGCTGATGAAAAAGCAGTAGGCAGTAGGCAGTAGGCAGTTGAGAGCCCCGGAGGGGCGGGATGTTTATAGCTCGATGCTGAATTAATCTTCAAAGCTCCGGAGGAGCGGCATGTAGATGTCGCCCCTGACGGGGCTCGGGGTTCATCGAAGTCGGGGCTATAAACATCAAGCCCCTCCGGGGCTTCTCAGGCCGCCTTTAACTGCCTACTGCTTCCTCCCCGTCAGGTCTGCGATGACGTTGATGAGGGCGGCGGGTTCGACGGGTTTGGAGACGTGGAGTTGGAAGCCCGCTTCGAGGGCCAGCGCACGGTCGGCCTCGCCCGCGTAGGCCGTGAGCGCGACCGAGGGGAGCCGCCGGCCGCGCTTCCGTTCGAGCGCGCGGACGCGGCGGATGAACTGGTAGCCGTCCTCGCCCGGCATGCCGATGTCGCACAGCAGCAGGTCGGGCCAGTCGCCCTCCAACTCGCCCCACGCGGCCTCGGCCGAGCAGACGGCCGTCACGCGCGCGCCCTTCATCTCAAGCATCGTCTTGAGCAGACCCAGCGCGTCCGGCTCGTCGTCTACGACCAGCACGCTCATGCCCTTCAGGATCGCCGACTGCGCGTGGCGGACTGAGAACTTCTCTTCCGCCTCCACCTCGTCCCGCGGCCCGGCGTCGGCGCTGCGCACAAGCGGCAGGTCGACCGTGAAGGTCGAGCCCTGCCCCTCGCCCCCCGACTCGGCGCGCACCGAGCCGCCGTGCAGCTCGACGAGGTGGCGCACGATGGAGAGCCCGAGCCCGAGCCCGCCGTGGACGCGCGTCGTGGACTGGTCGCTCTGGCGGAAGCGGTCGAAGACGTAAGGGAGGAAGCCGGGGTGGATGCCGGGGCCCGTGTCGGCGACGGTGGCGCGCGCGTGCGCTCCCTCGCGCCCTACGAACAGCCGCACCTCGCCGCCGATGGGCGTGAACTTGACCGCGTTCGAGAGGATGTTCCAGAAGACCTGCTGCAAGCGGCGCGGCTCGCCCATGACGGGGCCGACGCCCGGCTCGAACTCCGCGCGCAGCGTGATGCTCTTGGCCGAGGCCGCGTGGCGCACGGTGTCCACGGCCGCCTCGATAACCTGGCGTAGGTCGGTCGGCTCGGCGTCGAAGCGCAGGTGGCCGGTGATGATGCGCGACACGTCGAGGATGTCGTCCACGATCTGCTGCTGCGTGCGCGCGTTGCGCTCGACGATCTCGACGGCCATCTTGAAAGTCTTCTCGTCGAGACGGCTGTCCTTCAGCATCGACGACCAGCCGAGGATGGCCGTCAGCGGCGTCCGCAGCTCGTGCGAGAGCGTGGCGAGGAACTCGTCCTTGAGCCGCGACGCCTCCTCGGCGGCCTCGCGCGCGCGGGTCTCGAACTGGAGGAGCCGCATGTTCTCGATGGCGACGGCCGCGAGGTTGGCGGCCATCTTCATCGCCGTGACGTGCTCCTCGCGGAAGGCGTGATTCTCGTAGGACTGCACCTCGACGGTGCCGACGATGTGCCCCATCGTCGCCATCGGGACGACGAGGGAAGACTGCGGCCTGAGCCCGTTGTCCGGCCCGACGAGCACGCCCAACTGCCCGCGCCCCTGCTGCTTCGTCGCCCAGTAGTCGTTCGTGATGACGACCTGCCGCGTGCGCACGGCCTGACTGTTCGGTCCCTCGGACGAGATGGGCATCGGCGGAAGCTGCGACACGTCCACCTCCTCGCCGTCGCCCCACGCGTAGTGCGCCGTGCGCACCTCGCGCGCCTCGTCGTAGAGCGAGATGAAGATGCCGACGCAGGGGACGCTCACGACGGCGAAGTCGCGCAGGTCGCGGAAGATGGTCAGGTGGTCGCGCGCCGTGCCCAGAGATTCCGCGAGGTGCGTCAGGCGGTGGAGCAGCGTCTCGTACTCTTTCAAAGCCCTGCGCTCGGCCTCGTGCACCGCCGCCTCGCCGCGCTTGCGCTCGGTGAGGTCGTTCGAGACGCCGACGACGCCGACCAGTTGCCCCGACTCGTCCTGGATGGGCGTGTCCGTCACCGCCGCCGGGAAGATGGTGCCGTCGCGCCGCCGCACGTTGAACTCGCCCGACCACGTCTCGCCCGCCGCGAGCCGCACCATGATCTCCAACGCCTGCGTGCCCGAGGTGTCGGCCGGCGTGACTTCGAGGATGTCGCGGCCGAGCGCTTCGGCCGCCGGCCAGCCGTAGAGCCGCTCGGCGAAATGGTTCCAGTAGGTGATGCGCCCTTCGGGGTCGGTGGCGATGACGGCCTGCTCCACGGTGTCGAGCAGGTGCGCCTGGAAGCGCAACGCCGCCTCGCCGCGCTTGCGCTCGGTGAGGTCTCTGACGCTGACGACGAAGCCGCGCACCGCGCCCCCGGCGTCGAAGTTGGGGATGTAGCTGACGCTGACGTAGCGGTGCGAGCCGTCGCGGTATTCCAGTTCCCGCTCGAAGTGCGCCTCGCGCCCCGCGAGCGCCTCGCGCATGTACGGGAGCACGTCCGCGTAAGCCTTCTCGCCGAGCACCTCGCGGACGTGCATGCCGCACAACTCCTCGTGCGGGCGGCCGACCCACGCGTCGTAGGCGCGGTTGTTGTAGAGGAAGCGCAGCCCCGTGTCCACGTACGAGACGGGCGCGGGGATGGAGTCGAGGACACGGCGCAGGTGCGCCTCGTCGAGGCGGGAGTCTTCGCCGAGCGCCGCGACGAGGGGTTCGCGGCCCTCCTTCTGTTCGTCAAAGGGGGTCATCAAAATCTAACGAGGTTGGGAACCCGGCGCGGCCTCGGGTTCGGGGCTTAAGTCGTGCCCTTTCGCGCGCGTGACAGAGGAGAGTGTGCGCGCTAAAAACGGCGCAGGCATTATCAACCGTGCGCGCCCACTTCACAACCTCTCGGGGGTGGGTGCTGGATGCTGGGTGTTGGATAAAGACAGTCTCTTCCTACCCAACACCCAGCACCCAAAACCCAACACCCTCCTCTGCCTTCACTTCGTGAGGTGGAAGAAGACATCCTCGAAGGGCTCGTCGAGCATGCGGGCGAGGCGGCGCAGTTCGGCGGGGGTGCCTTCGGCGACGAAGCGCCCCGCGCGCATGACGCCCGCGCGGTCGGCCACGCGCTCGACGAAGCTCATCACGTGCGAGGAGACGACGAAGGCCGTCCCCCTCTCGCGCTCGCCCTCGACCCGCAGGCGGAGCTTCCGCATCATCTCCACGTCAAGGCCGTTGAGCGGCTCGTCCAGCACGAGCACGCGCGGGGCGCCGACGAAGGCCGCGGCGAGCCCCAGCTTCTTCCTCATGCCGAGCGAGTAGCCGCCGACCCACTTGCCCTCGACCGCGCTCAGCTCGAAGAACTCGACCTCCTCCGTGACGCGCGCTTCACTCGCGCCCTTCAGCCCCGCCACCAGACGCAGGTACTCGCGCCCCGTCAGGCGCTGGTAGAAGTAAAGCTCCTCGGGCAGATAGCCGACGCGCCGCTTCGCCGCCAGCGGGCGGCGCCGCATCTCTTCGCCGCACACCGTCACGCCGCCTGCGTCGGGCTCCGCCAGCCCCGTCATCATCCGGATCAGCGTTGACTTCCCCGCCCCGTTCGCCCCCAGCAGCGCGTACACCTCGCCCGCCGCCACGCGCAAACTCACCGCGTCCACGGCCAACGTCTCGCCGTAACGCTTCGTCACTTCCTCGACGACTAACAGACTCTCTTCGCTCATCCGATTCCACACTGACGGTTCAAATCTCAAACCCTTGAAGGTGCTGCTCGGCGCGCATCGCCCCGCGCATGCAGAGCGGCTGGACGGCGAAGCCGTAGATGGCGAGGCCGATGGGCCAGAGGAAGGCCGTCAGCCCCCCGGCCGCGAGCCCCGCGCAGAGCACGAGGACGAGCGCGAGGCCGGGCTGCGCTGGCATCTCGAAGGCGAGCCCGCCCGCCGCCGTGCTCACCAGCCACCACAACCAAACGCACTCCGCGAGCAGCGGCAGCGCATACACGGCCGGCACCGCCCCGCACATGACCCCCGCGACCCACGCGGCGGCCGCCGCCGGGGCCGTCACCACCCGCGCGAGGTAGAGCTTCGCGCGCCACGCGTCTTCGCCTTTCAGTCCGACCGAGCGTTCGAGCCAGAGGTGCGGCTCCTGGTGCGCGACCAGCACGGGCACGAGCGACGCCAGCGCGGCCGTCGCCAACACGCACGCGAACTTCACCGCCAGCACCGTCGGCAGCCACGTCATCGAGCCGAAGCCCTCGGCCTCGCCTTCGGCCAGCACCCCGCCCAGCAGCAGCGCGACCAGCAGCAACACCACCAGCGCCGCCACGCCCGCCGCCGCGTACGCGGCCGACGAAAAACCCCTCAACACCAGACGCAGGTCGCGCGCGAGCTGCGCCGCCAGCGCCTCTTGTTTGCCGCACACGCGCCCGGCGAAACTCTCGACGTATGCGCCCCAACGCTCGCGCGCGCCGAGGCGCTGCGCGAACTCCGAATCCGCCGCGCGCCAACGCGCGTGCAGCACGTAAGCGAGCGCCGCCAGCGCGACGGCCGTCAAAGCCCCGCACGCGAACAGAGACGTTAGATTCAACAACGTCAACCCGCCCGGCCTCACGACCGAAGCGAGCAGCGCTCCCGCCGCCGACGCGCACGCCGCGACCGAAGCCGCCACCGCCGCGGCGCGCGCGACTCCGCGCCTGTGCGACCAACGCACCCACACGAGTGCCGCCAGCACCTCGCCCGCCGCGAGCACCAACGCCAACAACACCGCCGACGCGAAGACCCACGCACCCAGTCGCCCGCCCGCGAGCCAACGCAGCACGAGCGCCACCGCGGCCGTAGCGCACGCGTGCCCCGCGCGCCGCGCGAGCGCCGCCGACAGTTGCACGTTCAGGGAGACCGGCAGCGCGTCCAACACCCACTCGGGCCGCCGCACGTGGTAGACCTCCACGCTCGCGCGCGACAGGCTGAGCGCGACCAGGCACGCCGCCGCCACGACGCCGGCCGCGAGCGTCTGCGCCTCGGTCGGGCTCCACTCGGCCTCGCGCACCATGCGCCCGACGCCGAAGTAGGTCATGCCCAGCACCAGCGGCCCGAGCACCAGCAGCGCGTACAGATTCTCCCGCGCCCAACGCCCGCCCTCCAAAGCCCACGCGCCCGCGATGAGTCTCAGTTGGTTCATCCCTAAGTTCAGGCGCCGCCCGGCCTGCCCTTCTTCCTCTCGACGGCGGCGGCGATGCGGTTCTCTAAGACAACGTCGGCCGTGTAGTTTTCGAGTTTGAGGAAGTGCGCGGCCGCCGCGTCGAGCGCGGCCTGCGGGACGAGGCCGACGATCTCGCTGGCGAGCACTTCGACGCCCTCTCGCTCGGCCTCGCGCCGCACGGCCTCGAAGGCGTGGTGCAGGTTCGTCCGCTCGTAGCTCGTCAGGTTCATCGAGACCTGCACGACGCCGCGGCTCGCCAGCTCGAACCCGAGCGCCTTCAAGTGCAACAGCCCCCCGTCGCGCCCGCGCACGGCGCGCGCGATGCGCTTCGCCACCGAGAGGTCGCCCGTCTTCAACGTCACGTTGTAGGCGATGAGCAGAGGCCGCGCGCCGACGATGCACGCGCCCGCGGTCGGGTGGACGCGCGGCTCGCCCACGTCGGGCGCGCGCTCGGGGGTGTTAGCAATCTGCTCGCGCAGCAGTTCGAAGCCGCCGCGCCGCACGTCTGCGAGGTTGCGCCGCTCGGGCCGCAGCGCCGCGCTCTCGTAGAAGTAGACGGGGATGTTCAACTCGTCCCAGATGCGGCGCCCGGCCGCGTGCGCGAGCGCGACGCACTCCTCGACGCTCAGGCCGCGGACGGGGACGAACGGCAGCACGTCGCACGCGCCCATGCGCGGGTGCTGGCCGGCGTGACGGCTCAGGTCAATCAACTCGGCCGCGCGCCCGACGACGCTGACCGCCGCTTCGACGACCGCCTCGGGCGGCGCGACGAAGGTGACGACCGAGCGGTTGTGATCCGGGTCAACGTGAGTGCCGAGGACGACCGCGCCCGCGACCGACTCGACGGCCTCGACCAAACTCTCGACGACGCGCGGGTCGCGACCCTCGCTGAAGTTGGGCACACATTCGACGACGCGTTCCATCGCGGCCAATACTAACCCGCGCCGCGGGCGGGGCGCACGCGCCTCCAAGATTTAACCACCGCAGACACAGAGACACGGCTTGAAGCAGGATATTTTTTTAGCCGTGTCTCTGTGTCTCTGTGATTAAATCCCTCTCCGATTTAACTCGACTGAAGATCGTCGTCAGGGAGACTCGTCTGATGCTCGCATTCGTCCTCGCACAGCTCATCCTGCTCGCGCCCGCGCAGGACGCGCCGCGCGCCTACCAGCCCGAGTTCGAGAACGAGCGCGTGCGCGTCACGCGCGTCCGCTACGCGCCGCGTGAGAAGATAAGCTCGCACGACCACCCGGAGAACCCGACCGTCTACGTCTACCTGCGCAGCAGCGGCCCCGTCCGCTTCACACACACGGGCGAGGAGCAGTTCACGCTCACGCGCCCGGCGGTGAGGGCGGGCGGCTTCCGCCTGAGCCGCGGCGCGAAGGAGACGCACAGCGTCGAGAGCCTCACAGACCAGCCGACCGAGTACCTGAGGGTCGAACTCAAAGGGTTGACGGTTGACCGCCAGACCTTCCGCGGCCGCTTCCCGCCCGAGCCGCGCGCCGCACGCCGCGCCGCGCAGAAGGTCAGGTTCGAGGACGGGCAGGTTCGCGTCACGCGCGTGACCTGCGCCGCGCGCCGCCCGTGCGCGGGCTTGAGCGGCGTGAGAGACGCGTCGCTCGTGGTCGCGCTGACGCCTGCGCTGTTGAGGTCGGCGGGCGCCGGGGCCGAGGTGACGCTCGCGCTCGGGCAGACGGTCTGGGCCGAGGCCGGCGCGGCCCCGCCCTTCGCCAACGCCTCCGACCGGCCGTCCGAGTTTTTGAAGATTGAGTTGAAGTAACCCGGCTGGTAAGCGGGTCTATTCTCTTCCGGCCGGAACTGTGAGAACATCGGGCGAGATTTACTACAAGGGGGCGGAATCGAGTGGCGGATGTTTTGGTAGAAGAGGCAGGGCACGAGACGGGGCCACTCACGCGCGCCGCGCGGCCGTGGATCGAGCGGCTCGCGCGGTACGGCTACGCGGCGAAGGGCGTCGTCTACGTCATCGTCGGCGCGGTCGCCGCGCTGGGCGCGTTCCACGTCGGCGGCAGCAACGACGGCCCTACGGACTCGCGCGGCGCGCTGACTCAAATCGTCAGGCAGCCGTTCGGCCGGGTGATGCTCGGCGTCGTCGCGGTGGGGCTCGCCAGCTACGCCCTCTGGCGCGTCGTGCAGGCGCTCAGGGACACAGAGGACAAGGGCACGAGTTGGAAGGGGCTGACCGTCCGCGCGGGTTACGCCTGCATCGGCGTGGTCTACGCGGGCTTGAGCTATTCGGCCGTGCGGCTCATCCTCGGCCACGGCGCGGGCCAGAACAGCGACCAGACGACGAAGGGCTGGACGGCGTTTGCGCTCATGTTCCCGCTCGGCCAACTGCTCGTGGGATTCGCCGGGCTCGGGTTCATCGGCTTCGGCCTCTGGCAATGCTACAAGGCGTTCACCGCCAAGTTTTGCCGCAAGTGGAAGCGGCACGAGATGCGCGAGCACGCCCACGGGCTCGCGGTGCGCGTCGGGCAGGTCGGGCTCGTGGCGCGCGCCGTCGTCTTCTTCATCGTCGGCCTCTTCCTCATCCAGGCGGCCTGGCACGCGCGCGCGGAGGAGGCGCGCGGACTGGGCGGCGCGCTCCGCGCGTTGGAGCAGCAGCCCTACGGCCCCTACATCCTCGGCGCCGTCGCCCTCGGCCTCGTCGCCTACGGCCTCTACATGTTCGTCGAGGCGCGCTACCGGCGGATGAGAATTGACTGAAGGTTTTGGGTTTTAGGTGTTGGGTAAAACCCGGTTCTTCCCCAACACCTAAAGCCCAAAACCCAAAACCAACTATGCCTTCTTCCGACCGTTTCATCGACGAGCGCAAGGGCGCGTGGCAGCGTTTGGAAGACCTGCTCGGGATGCTCGACCGCTCGTCCTTGCGGCGTCTGCACCGCGAGGAGGTGCGCGAGCTGGGGCGCATCTACCGGCGCACGTCCTCCGACTTAGCCATCGCGCGCGCCGAGTGCCGCGACCCGCGCCTCGTCAACTACCTCAACAGCCTCGTCATCCGCGCGCACGGCCGCATCTACCGCGCCGACGCCTCCGAGGGGCGCCACCGCCTGCGCAACTTCTTCACGCGCGACTTCCCACAGACCTTCCGCCGCACGTGGCGCTTCACGGCGCTCGCCTTCGCCACCTACATGCTCTTCGCCGCGCTGGCGTTCACGGCCACGACGCGCGACCCGGAGTTCTCGGAGCTGGCCGGCATCCCCGCCGACACGCGCGAGCAGATTCTCGAACGCAAGCCGCGCTGGTGGGAGAGCGCCAACGACGCGAACCAGCTCGCCGCCAGCACCATCGCCACGCACAACATCCGCGTCACCTTCAACGCTTTCGCCCTGGGCGCGACCTTCGGCGTGGGGACGCTCTACTACCTCGCCGTCAACGGCCTGAGCCACGCGTCGGTGCTCGCGCTCACCTACCGCGCGGGCTACGGCCACGAGCTGTTGACCTTCATGGCCGGGCACGGCGTCGTCGAGCTCTCGTGCATCTTCATCGCCGGGGGGGCCGGGATGCTCTTCGGCACGGCCGTCCTCTTCCCCGGCGACCGCCCGCGCTTCGACAACCTCCGCCTGCGCGGCCGCGAGTCCGCCCAGCTCATCGCCGGCTGCGTCCCCCTGCTCGCCGTCGCCGGCACCATCGAAGGCTTCATCTCGCCCGCCCACCTCCCGCCGGGGATAAAGTTCACCGTCGCCGCCGTCACAGGCGTCGCGCTCTACTCGTATCTCTTATTCGCCGGCCGGGGGGAAGTAACGCCC
Source organism: Pyrinomonadaceae bacterium (assembly GCA_040510435.1). Taxonomy (GTDB): domain Bacteria; phylum Acidobacteriota; class Blastocatellia; order Pyrinomonadales; family Pyrinomonadaceae; genus QHXN01. The sequence continues at coordinate 18,679 of JBEVJD010000006.1, forward strand.
AAGCCTTAGCCGCGGCCTCTTCCTCGCCCTCCAAAAGAAGTGATTTCGTAACGCCGACGTACCGCCTGGTCACAAAACGTTTGCCCGCGCGCGCCGGATGGTTCAGTACTGTCCGGGGCGAAAGGAGAAAGCGCATGTTGTTCGCCACACATTTATTGACTGTGTTAGCCCTGCTGTTTTCGCTCGCGCCGGTGCAGCAGCCGTCGGGCGGGCGGGCGAGTGCTCTGGCCTTGATCGAGAGGCTGGGCGGGACTTACGAGGTTGACGCGCAGGCGCCGGGCAGCCCCGTCGTCAAGGTTGACCTGCACGGGACGGCCGTGAGCGATGACGACCTGGAGGCGCTCGCGGCGCTGAATGGGCTCCGGCATCTCGACCTGCGGCTGACGAAAATCGGCGACAAGGGGGTGGCTCACCTCAAGCGTCTGACCGGGCTGCGCTTCCTCAACCTGTTCCGCACGCAGGTCGGCGACCGCGGGCTTGAGCAGTTGAAGGAGTTGGCCGCGCTCGAAACTCTGCTCATCGGCGGGACGAAGGTGACGGACGAAGGGCTCGACCACCTGAAGGCACACCCGAAGCTGAAGAAGCTCAGCCTGTTCGACACGCAGGTCGGCGACGCGGGCGTGGCGCGGCTCACGTTTCTGACGGAGTTGCAGACCCTTCTCATCGGCAGGTCGAAGGTGACGGAGGAGGGCGCGAAGGCTTTGCAGAAGGAGTTGCCGAAGCTGCGCTTCAGCGAAAACATGTGACCGCCCCGGGCGCGCGCCTCACAGCAGCCCGCGCTCTTTCACCCGGATGTAAGTTTCAAGCAGTGAGGGGACGAGTGCGCCGGTCGTCACGTCGAGCGCGAGGCCGCCCTGTGCCTCGACGAGGCGGAGCGCCGCCTCGCGCTGGAGCATGATCTCTTCGGCGACGGACTGTGCGAAGAGTTCCTGCACGTCCGTGGGCGCGTCGCGGACGGAGGCGCGCAGGTCGCGGTCGGCGATGGTGGTGACGAGCGGGAGGTGGCGCGGGCGCAGGATGCGTAAGCTCGTCAGCAGCTCGCGCGAGCCCTGCTCGTCCACGAGGTCTGTGAGGAGGACGACGAGCGCGCGCCGCTTGCAGTTGGCGGCGACGAACTCGAAGGCGCGCGTGTAAGAGGGCTCGATCAGCTCGGGCTCGACCGCGTGGAGCGCTTCGAGCACGAGGTCGAGCTGCTCGCGCCCCTTGCCCGGCGGGACGTAGGCGTTGACGCGGCGGCCGAAGACGAGCAGGCCGGCGTGGTCGCCCGCGCGCTGCGCCGCGCTCATCAGCGCGAGCGCCGCGTGGATGGCCGTGTCGAACTTCGTCTCGCGCTCGATGCGCGCCGTCATCAAACGCCCGGCGTCTAAAGCTATCAGCACCGTCTGGTCGCGCTCGATCTGATACTGCCGCGTCGTCAGGCGGCCCCGGCGCGCCGTCGCAGACCAGGAGACGTGGCGCAGTTCGTCGCCCGGCACGTACTCGCGCAGGGACTCGAAGTCGCGCCCCTCGCCCCGCCACGCGGCGCGGCGCTGCGCGGCGACGAGCGAGCGCGCGCCCAGCGCCTTCAGCTCCGCCTCGCGCGCGCGCCTGACGTTCGGGTAGACCTTGACCGACATGGGCTCGCCCGCCAAATCCTCGCGCCACGCGAGCCCGAGGCGCGTCCGCGAGCGCACGGCCACGCGCCCGAACTCGAAGCGCCCGCGCCGCTCCGGCTTCAACACATAGACGAGCGCCTTCGACTCCTGCGGCCCCACCTCCAGCTCCGCCTCGCGCGGCGCGAGCAGCGGCAACTCCGGCGGGTACTCGTCCTTCAGCTTCAGTCGGAACGAGCGCGGCGTGTGGTTATCCACGCGCACGCGCACCTCCGACTCCGCCCCGATGTGGAAGCGCCCGCCGAACTCGCGGAAGATTTCGAGACCCGCCGGCAGGCGGCTCGTCCGCGCGTCGAGGACGGCGACGAGCAGCAGCCCCACGTCGTACGCGAGCGCCGCCCAACGCAACCCCGGCCGCCCCCACGACAGCGACAGCGGCACGAAGCCCACGGCCAACAACGCGTAGAAAAGTTTTGAGAAGACGAAGCGCATAAAGAAGAAGTCAGGAGTCAGAAGTCAGGAGTCAGGAGAAAAACTCTTCGACGCCCGAACCCGATGGATGTCATCCTCAACCTCCTTGAGCGGAGCCTCTTGACTCCTGACTCCTGACTCCTGACTCCTGTTTCCCGACCTTCATCATCGTGGCGAGCATCGTGGCGACGAGCTTCTCGTCGTGGCCCTTGAGCGCGTAGAAATCGCCCGCGCAGACGGTGATGTTGCGCCCGGCACGGACGACGCGCGCGCGCGCGACGAAGTGTTCGCCCGCGGCGGGCGAGAGGAGGTTGAGCTTGAACTCGACGGACAAGACCTCCGCGCCCGGCTCCGTCAGCGTGAGCGCCGCGTACCCGCAGGCCGTGTCCACTATCGCCGTCACTACACCTGCGTGCAGGTAGCCGTGCTGCTGCGTGAACTCCTCTCTGAACCCGAACCCGATCTCGACCTCGCCCGGCGCGACGCGCAGGAGCCGCGCGCCGAACGTCTCCATCGCGCGCTGCCGCGCGAAGCTCTCGCGCACGCGCCGCTCGAAGTCGGGGTCTTTAGGCTCGAAGGACATAGAAGCAGTAGTCAGTAGTCAGTAGTCAGTAGTCAGTAGAAGAACCCTGGCTATTGCGAACTGTGCGGTTGTCATCGTTAACCTCCTCAAGCGAAACCTACTGTCTACTGTCTCCTGACTACTTCATCTCGGCACCTCGACCGTGTTGAGGATGTCGGTGATGACGGCGTCGGGGGTGGCGCCGTCGAGCTCGGCCTCGGCGCGCAGAGAGATGCGGTGGCGGAGCGTGGGCAGCGCGACGGCCTTCACGTCGTCGGGCGTGGCGAAGTCGCGACCGCCCATCGCGGCGAGCGCCTTGGCACAGAGCAGGAGCGCGACGCTCGCGCGCGGGCTCGCGCCGTAGGCGACCGAGGGGTGCTCGCGCGTGCGCCGGACGAGCTCGACCAGATACCTCTGCACGCCCGGCTCCATGCGCGCGGCGCGCACCTCGGCGCGGCAGCGCATGACGGCCTCGGGCTCCGCGAGCGGCCGCACGTCAACCTGTTCGAGCCGGCGCGCGCTGAAGCCCGAGTCCCAGTTCGAGACGACGCGCGCCTCCTCTTCCTGCGTCGGGTAGTCGATGATGATCTTGAGGAGGAAGCGGTCGAGCTGCGCCTCGGGCAGAGGGTACGTGCCCTCGTACTCGATGGGGTTCTCGGTGGCGAGAACGGTGAAGAGCGGGGAGAGCCGGTGCAGCTCGCCGTCGATGGTGACCTGCCGCTCCTCCATCGCTTCGAGCAGCGCGGCCTGCGTCTTCGGCGGCGTGCGATTGATCTCGTCGGCGAGCAGGATGTCCGTGAAGACGGGGCCGCGGCGCAGCGAGAAACTGGCCGTCGCCGTGTTGAAGACGTTCGTGCCCGTGATGTCGGAGGGCATGAGGTCGGGCGTGAACTGGATGCGGCCGAAGTCGGCGCCGACGATGCGCGCGAGCGTCTTGACGAGCAGCGTCTTCCCCGTCCCCGGCACGCCCTCGACGAGCGCGTGCCCCTCGGCGAGGAGCGCCACCAGAACCTGCTCGATTACCGCGTCCTGCCCGACGACGACCTTGGCCAACTCGCTGCGGATGTGCTCGACGGTGGAGGGGACGTATTCAAGCATCAGGGAAGAGATGGCACGCCGGCCGTCTACCTTACTCGGCCGCGCGCGCGCTTCGTCCTTTCAAAAAAAGTGTTAGAGCGCTTGAGGGCCGTCCCTCAACTCGTGAGCACGGCGAAGATGACGGCGCCGAAAATCTTCCCCACGACCCAGACGGGCATGGCGACGACCCAGAGCACCAGCGCGATGTTACGCGACAGCAGGGCGCGCTTGTAGTCCGCGTCGGGCGTCCGGAGGTCGCCGTACTTCACCTGCCAGCGGACGACCAGGAAGATGACGGCGAAGAAGGTGAGGACGTAAGCCATCCAGAAGGGGATGATGGGGATGGGGAGGAGGTCGAGCACGAGGAAGACGAGCATGGCGTAGGCCGCCGTCTTCACGTAGCTCGCGTCGCTGCAAGCCTCGTTCACCCGGGACTGGAACTCGCCGGCCGCGCGCGCCCACTGCGGGTCAATCGTCGCGTGGCAGAACCGGCACTCCCTCATCGTGTCGTTGATAATTTCGTTGCAGTTCGGACAGGGGAAAGTGTGTGTCTCGAACATCGACTTAACTCCTGCTGAGGTCTGGGGCACGCGCCGCACAGGATACCCCGGCCGGGCGGACTCCGCCTAATTTATAAAGTCACTCCTTCGGGCGCGCGCCGGCCTGGCGGACTTCGCGCGAGCGCATGAGGAGGCGGAGGTCGCGTTCCAGCTCGCGCAGCTCGCGGACGAGGCGGAGCGCGCGCCGCGCGTTCGTCGGGCCACCGGCCGCCGCGTCCTCGCACTCGCGCAAGGTGGCTTCGAGCGCCGCGCGGTCGCGCCCCGAGCGGGCGGCGACGCGCTCGGCGATCTGCGCGGGGGTGGCCGTCGCCGGAAGCCCCGCGTAGCGCGCCAGCGCCCGGCGCGTCCGCTGGTAGACGTTCTCGACCGCGAGGTCGTAGGCGCGCGCGCGCAGTTGCAGCTCGGCCATCGAGGAGACGAATTCGAGCTTCGAGCGGCGGTCGGGGCGCGGCGCCGGCACCGCGCGCGCGAAGCGGCGGCCCCGCGTCCACACCAACGCCAGCGCGACTATCGCGCCCTGCCCGAACATCCAGAGGATGGGCGTCCCGCGCAGGTAGGCGAAGATTTGATTCTGCGTCTCGCCGTAGCCCTGGTGGAACTCGTCGAAGGCGACGCGCCCGCGCTGGAGGCCGCCGGTCACGACGTTCGCGGCGAGGAAGAGGTTGTCGGCGCGGTTGACGCCCGCGTTCGACACGACGTAAGGGTCGGAGAGCACGACGATGCGCCCGCGCCCGTAGGCGTAATCGACGACGAGCGCGCCCTCGCCCTCGCGCCCGTCGCTCATGTGCACCACGGGCGCGTTCAGGTCTGGCTCCGAGTCCTTCTTCCCCTGCGGCGGCGGGTCTTCACCGTCAGAAGTCCAAGTGTCCTCCTCCTCCTCCTCGGGCGTGGGCGCGGGCGTGGGCGTGACGACGCGGCGCGGGCCGAGGCCGACGGCGACGCGGGGCGGCGGCGGCGCGCCGGAGCGGAAGATGTGCAGGCGCGAGGCGAAGCGCGACCGCGTCACCTCGAAGACGTTGCGCGTGAGCGCGGTGGGCTGCGCGGGCGCGAGCAGCGGCACGCCCCGCGTCAGGTTCTCGGCGTCGTGCGGGTCGGAGTCGAAGTCAGGGAACTCGACCGCCTGCGCGTAGACGCGCCAGCGCCCGACCGCGGGCAGCAGCAGCGGGTTCGGCTCGCGGTCTACGAGCACGAGGCGGCCGCCGGCCGAGACCCAGTTGATGATGACCTCGGCCTCGCGCTTCTCGATCACGCGCCGCGTCGGCCCGACGATGACGAGGCTCTCGGGTCTGTCCGCCCCCGCGAGCGCGGTCATCGGCCGGCGCCAGCGCACGGCGTCCGTGCCCGCCTCGCGCAGGTATTCGAAGAGCGCCTGCGTCCCCGTCCCGCCCGAGTTCAACGTCGAGCGGTCGGCCATCAGCTCCGTCTCCCTCTCCCGCTCGACGCGCACGTACGACGCCGCGTTGAGCGCCGCGAGCACGGCGACCAGCAGGATGATCGACAGGAAGATGAACAGGCGGCTCTTCATCAATCTTTGTAGTCAGAAGTCAGAAGTCAGGAGTCAGAATGATAAGGCGGAGACCATTTTTATTCCGACTCCTGACTCTTGACTCCTGACTCCCTTATTACCGCGCGGCAACGCGTCTTGAAACTCTCCCAGTCCGTGTCCGAGGCGGGGCGCAGGCCGTACCAGTGCAGCTCGAAGTCGGAGGTGAGCGGGAGCAGCTCCGTGTAGAGGCGCGGGCGGGCGGCGCGGCGGACGGCGTCGAGGTAGTCGCGGTTCGTCTTGTGCTGCGCGAGGCGGACGACGCCGCGGTCGCCCAGCTCGCAGAGCAGCGCGACGTAAGCCTTGCGGATCGCGCCGCGCAGCTCGCCCGCGCGCGCGAGCCGTTCCGCCTCGTCCAATAGGTCGGAGGCCGTCTGGTCTGCTTCCAGCCGCTCGCCCAGCACGACCCGCGCCTCGCGCCTGAGCCCGAGCGACTTCAGACTCGCCCCGCGACGCAGCCACAGCAGCCGCGCCACGTAGCCCAACACCGCGAGGCAGAGCACGCCGACCAGAATCAGCGTCGCCGTCGAGACGCGCGGGCTCGCCCCCGGCGTGACGCGCGCGCTCTTCGGGAAGAGGCTGCTGAACCATTCGGCGAGGTCTTCGATCATGCGCTCCAGCGCGCCCGGCTGCCGCGGCGCCTGACGGTCGAATTCCGGGCGCCGCAGGATCGAGTTGAGCCGGCCGCGCTCGGCGTCGCGGTCTACGTCGGCGGCCGCGCCCGCTTCCATCTCCGCCAGCCGCGCTTCGAGCGCGCGCAGCCGGCCGGCCAGCGCGCGCAGCTCCGCCGCGACCTTCTCGTCGTCCTCTTCGTCCGACTCGGTCTTTGCCAGCGCCTCGTGCACCCACGTGTTATCAACTTCGATGGCGCGCCCGCCCCACTCGATTCTCTCCCGCTTCGGCAGAAGGTCTTCCACCGCGTCGGGCTCGCCCTCCGCGACGGTAATGCTCGCCCCCTCTTCCGACTCCTCCCCGGCCTCGCCTTCGTAGACGCGCGCCAACTCTTCGACCACCTCGAACGAACGTCGCACGCGTTGGCGATAGTCGGCGAGCGTCGCGGCGCGCGGCGCGCGTTGAGACGGTTTGGAGTTGGATAAAGAGGGAGTGGTCTGGGACGGCGCGAGCTGTGCGGGCGCGGGCCGCTGCGTCCCCGCCGCGGCGAGCGCGACGAGCGACGCGACGAGCAGCAGCAGAGCGCGCGCCGCCGCACGCCTCCGACGCACCTCTTTGAGCCCGACTCTCATCCGCATCAACGCCAGTCCTTCTAAAGCCCCAGAATCGAGCCCGTCGGTCGGCCGCCCGCCTCGGCCGGCGCGGTCGCGCTCGTCACCTCCGGCGCGGAGATGGCCGGTGCCAGCGGCGCGTTGAGCCCCGCGGGCACTGCCGGCATCTGGCCGAAGACCTGCGCCGCCAACAGCTCTATGTCGTAACCCTCGTGCCGCACACGCTCGTCCACGTAGAGCAGCGAGAGCCCCATCATCCAGACCGGCGCCATCAGGATGGTCGAGACCTGGCCGAGCACGTTCGAGCTGACCGTGTACCAGACCGGCGTCCGCGTCGGGTCCATCCCCAGCGGGTCAACCCCGTTCAGGTACGCGTACCACCCGAGCGGCACGAGCAACAGCATCGCCGCCGAGTACCACGCGAAGCCCGTGAAGAGGAACATCCCCGTCAGCCGCCGCACGTTGCCGCGGGCGAGGCTCGCGCTGCGCCCGATGGAGTCCAACACGCCGCGCCCCTCGACCATCAACACCTGCGGCACGTAGGCCACGCGCCCCGCCACGAAGAAGAAAACGAACAGCATCAGCACGACCGTGACCAGCCACAGCACCCCGGCCACCAGCAGCCCGACCCACTGCGCCCCGGCCGTCTCCAACATCGCGACGACGAGCGTGACGCCGATGAAGCCCGGCAGCAGCAACACCAGCCCCGCTCCCGCCGCCGCCACCCACGAGATGAAGAGCCAGAAGAGGACGACCACCGTCGCCCGGAACAGCCCCCATAGCCGCGAGCGCACACTGCGATAGATGAGCCGCGCCGTCACCGGCTCGCCCCACAGCAGGTGCATCACGAGGTTGCGCGACGCCCCGCCCATCACGATCAACTGCGTCAGCAGCCCCAGCACGTAGATGAGCCCGCCCGCGATTGCGCCCACGACGTAGCCCACCATCCGCCCCTCGCTCGCCGTCACCCAAATCGCGGGGAAGCAGATTGACCAGACGACCGTTCCCACCGCCGAGACGATGACGGGCGGCGCGCTGGCGCGCACGAGCGCACCGAAGTGGCGCCGGTAGAGACGGACGGTGCGGTCTATGAGGTCGCCCGCGCCGAGCGGGGCCAGTTGCAGGTGTTTGACGGCGAGCATGTCTGAGTCGGTCTCGCTGGCGGCGTGAAGTCCGTGTGTGTGTCAGGCGGCTCCCGGGTGAGGCCGCGCCCCCTTACTGATTCGGCCAGATCGTGCCGTCGGCGTATTCGACGCGCACAATGATGATGCGCTCGACGAAGTGGGGCGCGTCCTTTTTGCCGGCGGCTTGCGCGCTGACGGTTCTGGCCGGCGGAGCCAGCTTGAAGACGGACAGCTCCCTCTCCTTGCCGGGGCCGACCTTCTCCTCGCTCGTGAACTGGTGGCGCTCGATCTCGGCCTGCGTGGCGGGGTCGAGGAAGACGTAATCCCAGTCTATTAGTTTAATCGCCTTCTGGCCGCCGTTCTTGATTGAAATCTTGTACCTGTAGCCGAAGCGCGTCCGCTGCGGCTTCTTCGCGGCGTTGTCGGCCTTGGCCTTCTCGTAGACCTTGCCCTCGTTCTCGGCCCGGGCGGCCGCCCCCCTGCGGCCGGCGTTGCGCTCGCGCTGGACGCGCTGCTCGCTGGCGACGCGCTCCACCATCACTTCGTAAGGCTCGGCGCCGGTCGGCCTGTTCTCCCAGCCGGGAATCATCTCTCTCGCCCAGGAGGACTTCAAGACCGTCACCTCGGGCGGCCCCGCGGCGGCCGGCCCCTGCCGGGCCGGCGCGACGGCCGACAGACACGCGACGAGAAAGAGCGCCGTTGTGATTTTCATCCCCGCCTCCTGTGCCACGCGGACTCCGATTGGGGGGCCGCGATTATACGCCATCTCTTCGCGGCCGGGACAGCTTTCGTCACGCGGCCGAGGCCGGGGGCTCAAGAGAGAAAGGCACCCCCCGCGCGGGGAGGTGCCTCTCCTTTCTGCACGGCGCGGTGTGGCCCGCGCCTGCGTGCGCCTCGCGCCGGCTCAGAACCGGTACTTGAGACCCAGGGTGATGGTGCGCGTGCCCCAGTTGTTGAGGTTCTTCCCGAAGTCGGGGCTGTTCATGAGGACGACTGGCCTGCCGTAGTTGTCCTGGTTGAAGGCGTTCAGCAGGTCGGCGCGCAGGATCGCGCGGTGCCCCTCGCCCCACGGCATGAAGAACTGCTTCTGGAAGCTCAGGTCTGTGTTGTAGAACCCGGGCGTGCGGAAGGTGTTCCGGCCGAGGTTGCCGTTGCCGAGGCTGTTCGCCAGAGGGAGGCCGTTGGTGCCGAGCGGCACGATGAACTGGCCGCCGACGAGCGGGCTCGTGAAGGTGCGGAAGTCGCCCGTCACGGGGTCAACCTGGAGCGTGCCGCCGGGGTTGTAGTTCGGGCGGTCGCCGAGTTGGCCGTTGCCGTTCGTGTCCACGCCCGTCTGGATGGTGAAGGGCTGCCCCGACTGGCGGGTGATGATGCCCGCGATCTCCCACCCGCCGAAGACCTGACGGCCGAAGCCCTGCCGGAAGAAGTCGCCGCCCGGGGTCGGCACCTCGTAGACGAAGTTGGCGACGAGGCGGTGCCTGCGGTCGAAGGCCGAGAGCGACCTCTCGGCGTTGATGTTGAAGAAGTCCTGCGGAATCTGCGGCGAGCCGCCGGTGATGGCGGCGACGCCGAGCGACTCGCTGTTGTTGTCCGTCAGCTTGCTGAAGGTGTAGGCCACGCCGAACTGGAGGCCGCGCGAGAACCGCTTGTTGAGGTTCACATAGCCGGCGTTGTAAGTGCCCTGCGCCGAGGTGGCGATGAGCACGCGCTGACCCAGAGCCGGGAAGATGCGGCGCGCCTGCACGGCCGGGATGGCGCCGCCCGCGCGGACGGTGGCGGCCTGCGCCTCCGTCAGGACGGCCGGGTTGGCCTGGAGCTGGTTGACCTGATTGATCGAGCGGCTCCCGGTGTAGCCGAACTCCATGAAGTAGTCGCCCGCGAACTGGCGCTGCCAGCTCAGGCTGTAGAGGTACGACTCCGGCGCCTCGGCGTCCTCCGGCGTGTTGACGAAGGTGGCGAGCGGGTCGAAGACCGGGGTAGCCGAGACCGGCAGCAGGTTCGGGTAGACGTTCTGGACGTTGTTCCGCTGGCCGACGACCACGCGCGGGAAGTTCGAGGCGTTGACCGTCAGGATGTTGTAGAAGAGGAGGTCGAAGGTGCGGCGGAAGCCGCCGCGGATGCTGGAGAGCCCGTCGCCGAAGAGGAAGCCCCCGACGCCGCCCTTGGCCTGCGGGCTGTAGACGAAGCCGACCGCCGGGGCGAAGTTGTCGTTGTCACGCTTGACGGGGCCGGGGACGCGCGCGCCGAGCACCTGCGGGTCGGTCGCGCCGAAGAAGCCGAACGGGTTGTTGGCCGTCTCGTAGCGCAGCCCGAGGTTCACGGTCAGGTTCGGGCGCAGGCGCCAGTCGTCCTGCGCGAAGTAGTACTGCTGCGTCTGGACGGCGAAGAAGCTCGAAGTCTGGAGCGCCTGCGCGAAGCTGAAGGCGTTGTTGTTGAAGTAGTCCTGGAGGTTGTTGAAGACGAAGGTGCCCTTCGTGTCGAAGGCCGCCAGGTTGTTGAGCCGGATGTGGCGAATGTCGGTGCCGAACTTGAGCGAGTGCGAGCCGGCCAGGTGCGAGAGCGTGTCCGAGAATTGGTAGCTGTTCTGGACGCGCCCCTGCGGGAAGTTCGACGCGCCGCCGATGGTGAACAGACCCGTGATGGTCGCCGTCGGGCTGGCCGGGTCGTTCTCGGGGAAGGCGAGGTTGCGGCGGATGAAGGAGAAGCGGAACTCGTTGAGGAGCCCCTGGTTGAAGACGTGCGTCTCGCTCGCCGCCAGGTTCTGGTCGAGGATGTTCTGGTTGCCGGCGAACTGCGAGCCGAACTGGAGGTTGCTGATGACGTTAACGTCCACCGACTTGTTCGAGATGTAGCGCACCGTCAGGTTGTCGGAGTTCCCGATCTGGTGGTCGACGCGCAGCGTGTTGTTGTACTGGTCGCTCGGCTGGATGATGCCGACGTTGGTCTGCCCCGTCTGGATCGCCACGCCGTTGACGGAGACGTTCGTCAGGTTGCGGAACTGCGCGCCCGAGCCGTAGACGGGGCCGAGGAAGCCGAGGCGCGCGAGCACGGCCTGCCGGCTCTCGCCCGTCTGCCCGGCGCCGAGCGGCACGCCCTGGAGCGCGGTGAAGCCCGCCGGGGTCGGGATGCGCACCGTCGCGCCGAGCCCCGCGCCCGTGCGGATGCGGTCGCCCTGGAAGAGGTAGAAGAAGAAGGTGCGCCCGCGCCCGTCGTAGCCGAGCCAGTTGCCGTCGCCCGTGCCCGGAATCAGGTTCGGGAGCAGGACGGGGCCGCCGATGTCGAAGCCGAACTGGTTGCGGTTGATGCGCGCCGGGCGCGCCAGCCCCGAAGCCTTCTCCAGGTTGTCGCGCGCGTTGAGGCCGCTCCCGCGGTAGTAGTCGAACACGTCGCCGTGGAACTCGTTGGTGCCCGACTTGGTGATGATGTTGATCTGCGCGCCAGAGTTGCGGCCGAACTCGACCGAGTAGGGGTTGGTCTGAACCTGGAACTCGCCGACGGCCTCGGGGACGACCGAGGTGGTCGCGATGGTGACGCTGATGTCGTTGTTGTCCGACCCGTCGATGGTGAAGTTGTTGTTGCGGGCGCGCTGGCCGTTGGCCGAGATGCCCGAGGAGCCGGGCGCCGAGAAGACGTTGGGCGAGAGCAGCGCGAGGTTGTTGACGTTGCGCGCGCCGCCGGTCGGCAACTCGACGACCTGACGCGGCGACACCGTCAGCCCCACCGTCGCGTTCGTCTTGTTGAGCGTGATGGCCTCGGTCTGCGCCGTCACGTTCACCGTCTCGGTCACCCCGCCGGCCTTGAGGGCGGCGTCCAGCGTCGTCTCGTTCGAAGTCGAGACCTGCACGTTCTGGTTCTCAAGAGTGCCGAAGCCGGCCCCCTGAATCGTGACCGTGTAAACCCCCGGCTCCAGCGCGGCGACGCGGTAGAAGCCCTCTTCGTTCGTCGTCGTCTCGCGCGAAAAGTTCTTCGTCGGATCGCTCACGCGGATGGTCGCGCCGGCGATGGCCGCCCCGGCCTCGTCGCGCACCGTCCCGTTGATTGCGCCGCGCGTCAACTGCGCACGCGCCGCGGGCCCGACAAGCACCAGGACTGCCAGGGCTGCTAACACCACGAGCCCTGACCTGAGACTGCTAAGAGTTAGCTCCATTTTTCCCCTCCAACTTATTCAATTTTCAGGTTCCCCAAGCGAGAGTAGTGTGGCTGACTCGTTAAGGCTCGGGCGGGTTAGCAGTGAACGTCGGTGCCCGGGATGAAAGAATGAATGACGCGGTCAACGTTTGCAGCAAGGTCTATACCAGCAATGGGATTATATCCACGAAACATGGATTTCCTGCATTTTTCGGCATCCCCTCGCCTTCACAAGCCTTCGCCCGTCCATTTTTCTGGATTCGAATTACGACTTTTTGAACGAGAGCCCGTCACGAAAGCTGTTTTGGTGGTCGGCGCTTTCGGCCGAGAGAGAGGGGTCGGCTGCGGAGGCGGGAGGGCCGCCCCCGGCTCGTATCTCGCGTGAGGGCGTGCGGCGGACACGTCGAAGAATATTATTCAAAAATTCGGAGCGTACTTCAAAATTTCGGTTCCAAAATCCGGAAGTGTGTACGCGCGGCGCCCCCCGGAATCGGCCGGGACGGGGCGTAAAGTCTCTTATTCACTTGGACTTAGGGGGCGTCGGCGGGTGAATGCGCGGGTGGCGGCCTTTGAGTTGCTTGAATCCGCGAAGGGTAATCTTGCAAAAGCACTGCTGTCCCTACAACTAGAAACTAGAAACTTCTAGACGGTTAAACACAACGAAAGGAATGGTTAGCATGAAAACTCCCATCCGAATCTTGACCGTGCTGGCCCTCGCGCTCTCGTTCTTCGTGACGAGCGCCGCGGGTCAGACGACCACGACGGGTTCGATTGAGGGAACAGTCGTCGACGTGAACGGCGCCGCTATCCCGGGCATCACGGTCGCGGTCGCAGGGCCGAACCTGATCCGCGCGCAGACGGCGACCACCAACGACGAGGGCTACTTTAACATCCCTCAAATCCCGCCGGGTCGTTACACGATCACGGTCGAGTCCGCCAAGGGCTTCGCCCGGTTCGAGCAGACGGACGTCGAGGTCAACCTGACCCGCCGCTCTACCTTCTCCGTCACGCTCCGTCCCGCGGGCGCCACCGAGGTCGTCGAGGTCACGGCCAGCTCCGGCGCCGCCGTGGACGTTTCGACCAACACGACCGGCACCAACGTCTCCACCGAGCAGTTCTCGAACTTCCCGACGCAGCGCACCGTGCAGTCGCTCTACACGATTGCGCCGACCGTCACCCGCTCGGGTCTGCGCGACGCCTCCGGGCGTGACCGCGACCCGTCGGTGGGCGGCTCCTCGGGGCCCGAGAACAACTACATCCTCGACGGCGTGACCGTCTCCGACCCCGCCTTCGGCGGCTCGGGCGCCAACCTGCCGTTCGAGTTCGTGCAGGAAGTCCAGGTCTTGACGGGCGCCTACGGCGCCGACATCGGCAAGTCCACGGGCGGCGTCTTCAACGTCATCACCAAGTCGGGCTCGAACGAGTTCCGCGGCGACGTGTTCGGCTACTTCACCGCGAAGAGCTTCGTCCGCGAGGTGAAGACTTCGGCCATCCCGCGCACGGGCGCGGCGGCCAACGGCTTCTCCGAAGTGGACGCGGGCGCTGACGTCGGCGGCCCCATCGTCAAGGACAAGCTCTGGTTCTTCGCCGCCTTCAACCCGCAGTTCCGCAAGAACTACTCGCTGACCCAGACCTTCCTCCAGGAAGTCAACAACGAGGTCAAGACGCCGTTCTACGCGGGCAAGATCACTTACGGCCCGTCTATCAACCACACGATCAATCTCTCGACCTTCGGCGACTTCACGACGCAGGAAGGCCACCTCTTCGGCTTCTCCGGCTTCGGCTCCGACCCGCGCAGCTTCCGCGGCAAGATCGAGACCGGCGGCTCCAACTACGCCGCGCGCCTGAACTCGACGTTCACGCCGACCTTCATCGGCGAGTTCTCGGGCGGCCTCCACTTCCAGCGCGCCAACACGCTGCCCGAGCTGGCCGACCAGACGCTCGTCACCGACCGCTTCGCCGTGCTGCGCGGCGGCTCCATCCTGACGCCGGTCGAGAGCTCGGTCGTCAACGGCGGCCTGCGCCTCGCCTTCGTCGAGGGCACGGGCGGCACCGTCGAGCGCAACTTCGTGCGCCAGGGCTTCGGCCTCCTGTCCACGCAGGATCGTGACCGCTACGAGGCGGCCGCGCGCCTCCAGAACATCTGGGGCAAGCACACCTTCAAGTACGGCTTCGAGTTCAACCAGAACCGCTACAACATCGACACCCGCTCGACGGGCCCGAACCTGAACTACAACGCCGCGGATGTCCCGGCCGGCCCCTACCGCATCGAGAACCGCTTCGCGGTCTGCGCGCGGTCGGGCAACACCGTGACCTGCCCGAGCGCTTCGCGCACGGCCAACGTCCAGGCGCTGATTAACGGCGGCGCGCTCGCCGGCACCGGCATCACGACGGCCGTCACCGGCACCGTCGCCAACCTGAACACCGTCACGAACCCGTTCCTGGTTCTCGACGTGGTGCGCGCCCGCGACTTCAGCCTGAACACGCGCGGCGAGTTCACCAAGACGAACGTCGAGAGCTTCTACATCCAGGACGACTTCAAGGCCACGCGCAACCTCCAGTTCAACGTCGGCCTGCGCTGGGACTACCAGCAGGCGTTCTCGCTGGGCGGCTTGCAGTACATCGCGCTCAACGACTTCATCGCCAACCTCCAGCCCCGCATGGGCGTCATCTGGGATTTCACGGGTGAGGGCCGCGGCAAGGTGTTCGCCAACTTCGCGCGCTTCGTCGAGACGCCGATCCCGCTTGACATCAACGTCCGCGCCTCGGGCAGCGAGATTCAGAACGACTTCAACCTGAACGTCAGCCGCCTGAACGGCAACACCGTCGGCGCGACGGCGCTCACCAACTTCGGGAACCTCGGCAACCACGCCACCCCGATCGACGACGGCCTCTCGCCGCAGACGGTGGACGAGTACACGGCCGGCTTCGAGTACGAGGTCGTCAAAGACCTCGCGCTCGGCTTCCGCGGCATCTACCGCGCGCAGGACAACGTCATCGAGGACGGCTCGTTCGACGACGGCAACAACTACTTCCTCTTCAACCCCGGTCGCCGCGTCAACCCGGCGCAGCCGGTCACGACCGAAGACCTGGCCTGTGCCGACCCGGCCATCGGCTGCTTCGGCCCGGCCCGCCGTTACTACCGCGCGCTGGAGTTCTCGGCGACGAAGCGTTTCACGAACAACTACCAGTTCATCGCTTCTTACGTCTACTCCAGCCTGATCGGCAACTACGAGGGTCTGTTCCGCAACGACAACGGCCAGTCTGACCCGAACATCACCAGCTTGTTCGACCTCGTCAGCCTGCTCAACGGCCTCTACGGCCGGCTCCCGAACGACCGCCCGCACCAGTTCAAGTTCGACGGCAGCTACCGCTGGCCGTTCGGCCTGCTGACGAGCGCGTCGTTCCGCGCGCAGTCGGGCATCCCCTTCAACGCGCTGGTGCCGCACCCGCTCTACGGCGACAACGAGGGCTTCGGCGTCCCGCGCGGCACGGCCATCAACCCGCTCTCGGGCCGCAACCGCACGCCCACGAACTACAACCTGGACTTGGGCCTCTACTACCCGATTAACCTCGGCGAAGACAAGCAGCTCAGGCTCCAGATGGACTGGTTCAACGTGACGAACGTGCAGCGCGCCATCCGCGAGGACGAGACGCTCCAGATCAACTCTGGCGCGCCCGGCATCCCGGCGCAGAACAACCCGTTCTACGGGACTGGCACCATCTTCCAGTTCCCGTCGGCGCTCCGCCTGGGCATCAAGTTCCAGTTCTAAACTGCTCTGCTTTCATGAACCCTCCGGGGCCAGTGGAAGATTCCGGGAGGGGCGTAAAAATCGCCCCTCCCTTTCTTTTTCCTGTGCTATCCTGCTGACCCGTCCCCGAGACCAGAACTTCAACCTACGGCCGCCCGCGACCGCTTTTCGAAAGGGGTTTGTGACCATGCTTTTCCCGTCGGCACGCGCCGCCCGCCGCCGCCGCCCCCGGCACACGTTCGCACCTTCCGCCCCAGTCGTACTCTTCGCGCTCCTCCTGCTCGCGCTCTCGGCCGCGCACGCCCCCGCGCAGGTCGGCGGCACGGACGGCACCGGCACGGGCGGCAACCACACCATCCAGGGGCGTCTGGTCGGCCCCTCGGGGCAACGCTCAGAACTGCGGCTCAAGGTGCGGCTCGAAAGCTCCGGGGCAGGCGACCTCTACGTCTTCTCCGACGCCAACGGCACCTTCCGCTTCACCGGGCTCAGGCCGGGCAACTACACGGTCGTCGTCGAGGGCGGTGACGAGTTCGAGACCTCGCGCGAGGGCGTGCTGTTGGAGACGACCAACATCCGGACGAACCGCGGCATCGTCGGCACGCCCATCAACCGCCCCATCACCGTCCAGGTCTACCTGCGCCCGAAGCGCAAGGGGACGGACTCCCCGACGCCGCCCGGCGTGCTCAACGCGGCGCTCGCGGGCGTGCCGAAGTCCGCCGCCGAGCTCTACCACAAGGGCGTCGAGGCGGCGCGCAAGAACGAGAACGAGCGCGCCATAGACCTTCTGCGCCAGGCCGTCGCGCAGCACTCGAACTTCCCGCTCGCCCTGAGCGAGTTGGGCGTCATCTACCTCAGGATTAAGCAGCCGGCGAAGGCGGCCGAGTCGCTCTCCTCCTCGCTCAAGCTCGCGCCCGAGGATCACGGGACGCTGCTCGCCTACGGCCGTGCGCTGCTCGACCTGCGCCGCCCGGCCGAGGCCGAGGAGCAGTTCCGCAAGGTGATCAAGAAGAACGCGGCCTCGCCCTGGGCGCGCCTCTACCTCGGCATGATCCTGCTCGGGCGGCGCGAGTTCGGGGAGGCCGAGCACGAGTTCCAACAGTCGATTAAGCTCGGCGGCGACTCGGCCCCCCGCGCGCACTACTACCTCGGCGGCCTCTACTGGGAGATGAAGGAGTACAAGCGCGCGGCCGACGAGTTGGAGACCTACCTCAAGCTCGCGCCCTCGGCGCCCGAGGCCGAGCGGCTGCGCTCTACCATCAAGGAGCTGCGGGCCAAGTAAGAAGCGGTGCGCGCCCGGCGGAGGCGGCGGCCACGCCCTTCCCGCGCGCGCCGCTTCCGTTCTATAATCCGCCCGCACCCCCGGAAGCTTTCTCGGCTCCCCCGGCACGTAAGTCTCAAGCGCGGAAACTTGCCTTCATGAAAAAAGCTCTCGCCCTCCTCCTGTCCTTCGGCGCAATCTGCCCCGCCACGGCCGCGCAGACGACGCCCCCCGCCCGGCCGACGCAGCAGCAACAGCAGCAACCGCCGCCGTCGTCGCAGACCACTGACGACGACGATGTCGTCCGCATCACGACCTCGCTCGTGCAGACCGACGTGGTCGTCACCGACAGGGACGGCCGACAGGTCACAGACCTCAAGGCCGAAGACTTCGAGATTCTTGAGAACGGCAAGCCGCAGAACATCACGAACTTCTCTTACGTGTCGGCGGCGCCCGCCGCCGCCCCCGCCGCGGGCGCGCCCACCCCGCCGCCGCCCCCGCGCGATAAGGCCGGCGTGCCGCCCCCGCCGCCCGCGCGCCTGCGCCCCGAGCAGGTGCGCCGCGCAATCGCGCTCGTCGTGGACGACCTCCGCATGTCGCACGAGGGCGTCCACGCCACCCGGCAGGCTCTCAAGAAGTACGTGGACGAGCAGGTGCAGCCCGGCGACCTCGTCGCCATCATCCGCACCAGCGCAGGCATCGGCGCGCTCCAGCAGTTCACCAACGACCGCCAGCAACTCTACGCCGCCATCGAGCGCGTGCGCCCGCTCGCGCGCTCGACGCGGCTCGGCGCCTTCACCTCCGTGGACACTTTGGAGCGGCTCGAAAGCTCGACGGTCGAGCCGATGGCCGACGCGTTCGCCGACGGGGCCCCGCCGGTGCCCGGCCAGAAGGTGCCCGAGAGTTTCAAGAACCGCTCGCAGAGCCTGAGCGAGTTCCGCGACACGCTCACCACCGTCGGCACGCTCGGCGCGCTCAACTTCGTCATCCGCGGCCTGAAGGAATTGCCCGGCCGCAAAGCCGTCGTCCTCTTCTCCGACGGCATCGCCATCTTCAATAAGAACCCCGACGGGCAGGATCGCCACGAGCGCGTCCTCTCGGCGCTGCGCAACCTCATCGACCTGGCCAACCGCGCCTCGGTCGTCATCTACCCGGTGGACACGCGCGGCCTCCAGCCGACGGGGCTGACGGCCGCCGACATGACCTCCGGCCAGCCCATGGCCCCGAACGGCGCGGGCCTCGGAGGCTCGCTCGGCGGCATCCAGAACATCCGCACCGACGAGATGGGGAAGGAAGTGCTCGGCGCGCGCGCGGCCGACATGTTCGAGGGGCAGAACGGGCTGAACTACCTCGCGCGCGAGACGGGCGGCACCGCCGTCTTCAACCAGAACGACCTCAACAAGGGCATCCGCCGCGCGCTCGACGACATCCGCGGCTATTACCTCATCGGCTACCGTCCCGAAGACTCGACCTTCGACCCCGAGACGGGCCGCCGGAAGTTCAACACCTGGACGATCAACGTCAAGGGGCGCGACAACCTGAAGGTGCGGACGCGCAGCGGCTTCCTCGGCGTCGCCGAAGACGGCACGGGGCGAAAGCGCACGCGCGCCGAGCAGTTGATGGCGGCGCTGCTGTCGCCCTTCGCCTCGGGCGGCGTCAAGCTGCAACTGACCTCGTTCTTCCTCAACGACGCCAGCGCGGGCTCGACCATCCGCTCGGTGATGCTGATGGACGCGCGCGACCTGACGTTCAAGGCGCTGCCCGACGGCCGCCAGCAGGCCGTGATGGACGTGATCGCCGTCACGCTCGGCGAGGACGGGCAGATCGTAGACCAGGTCGCCCTCTCCGAGACCATCATCGCGAAGCCCGCGAAGCTCGAACGCTTCATGAACGAGGGCATGCTCTACGGCATGAACGTTCCCGTGCGTAAGCCGGGCGCCTACCAGCTCCGCATCGCCGTGCGCGACTCGGCGTCGGGGCGGGTCGGCTCGGCCAGCCAGTACGTCGAAGTGCCGGACGTGAAGAAGGACAAGCTGACGCTCTCCAGCCTCGTCATCACGGGCAACCGGCCGGCGACGAAAGCGCGCGACCTGCTGACCTCCGTCCTGGGCGCGCCCGGCGCCTCGGCCGCCGCGACCGAGACGGGCGCGCGCGTCGTCCCCGGCGGCGAAGGGCTCATCGGCATGGAAGACCCGCTGGCCAGCCCCGCCTCGCGCGTCTTCCGCCACGGCTGGTATCTCGACTACGCCTGCCTCGTCCTGAACGCCGGGAAGCTGAAGAAGGGCGCGCAGTTGAACTCGCAGGTCAAGCTCTTCCGCGAGGGGCAGCAGGTCTTCACCGGCGACGCCTTCCCCGTGGACTTGAGCAATCAGGCCGACCCGGCGCGGCTCGTCGTCGCGCGTCGTTTACAGTTGGGCACCATCCTTGAGCCGGGCGACTACGTGCTGCAACTGACCATCACGGACTCGAACGGTAACCGGACGGCCACGCGCTTTATTGATTTTAAACTTGTCAACTAAAGGGAGCCGGTCGCCATCCAATGAAATGTACGCCAGCCCCGAAACGAATACGCTTTCAGTCAATTTAGGAGGACGACCTTCATGAAGAAGTTAACATTGGCCTTCGCGCTCCTGCTGACCGCCTCGGCCGCCGCCCACGCGCAGGTGCCCGGCGGCGGCCCCGGCAGCGACCCACGCCGCGAGGCGATGCGCCTGGGCGACGCCGCCAAGGCCGAAGAGGCTCACATCAGCGACTACCGCGCCAGCAACGTCAGGATCGAGAACGAGGCCGCTGCCGCCCGCCGCCACACGCCCCGTACCTTCAAGGCCGAGGTCGAAGTGACGAACCACTCCGCCAAGGCCATCAAGTCCGTCGCCTGGACGGCCATGCTCGTCGACACCGCGACGGGGGATGTCATCCGCACCTACGACGTGGAGACGAAGTCCCGCATCGCCCCCGGCAAGACGAAGAAACTGGCGAAGCGTCTACCGACGCCCCGCGCCAGGGTCGTCAACGCCTCCGGCAATCCCTCCCGCCGGGCCGCGGTCGCCAACCTCAAGGTCGAGGTCGCGAGCGTCACCTACGCCGACGGCACGACCTCGACGGCGCCCTAGTCCGCCGTAACGGCGGCGGCGGCCCCGCGGGCGCGCGGGGCCGCCGCGCGTCAAAACACGCTCGGGGACTTTCGACCCTCGCCTTCTGTCTGACGAAAGGGGTGCGAAGATGAGGACAACGGTTTCGTTGCTTTTCCTGTTCCTGCTGGGCGCCGCGGCGACCCCGGCGCAGACGCCGACGGTGACGCCGGCCGCCCCTCCCGACCTCGTCGTCCTCAAGCTGAAGTGGCAGACCTACGCCCGCAACCCCGCGCTCGACCAAGACCCCTTCAGCGCCAACGACGAGTTCGTGGATGCGCAGCGGGCGCAGAAGATCAACGACCTCCAGAACAAGATCAGGGGCCGAGGCGCCGAGGCGCTTGAGCCGCCGCCGCCGCGCGTCAAGAAGAACGCCGGGGAACCGCCCCCGCCCGGCGTGGTCACGACCTACGTCTACCGGGCCAAGGTGAAGAACACGGGCGCCAAGACCATCCGCGTCATCGACTGGGGCTACACCTTCCTCGACCCCGAGACGCAGCAGGAACTCGGCCGCCACCTCTATTCGACCAAGGTCAAGATTCGCCCCGGCCAGGACAACGAGCTGGTCGGGCGCTCCGCCAAGCCTCAGACCTCCACCATCAACGTCAAGAACGCCGGCAAAGAGCTGGGCGAGCAGGTCGTCATCTACCGCGTCGAGTACGACGACGGCACCGTCTGGCAGAGCACTCCGAAGTAGCCCCGCCCGCCATCCGCCGCCCCGCCGAAGCGTCCCCTTGGGCGGGGGGCGGGGTGCGTGTGCGGCGACGAATCCTCAGAGCCTTTTACAAGAATTCGTATAAGAAATTCAAAATTGTCAATTTCCGACATTTTTCCTCACCCCGCCGGACCATTTAATCCACTACTATGAACAATTTACATATGTCGGCGTTGCCGGCATAATACTTGCTGCCAAGCGATGAGTAAGATAAACACAAGGCGCTGAAAACTGTAGCCCTGTCTTACGCAGCATCCTTGGGAAATCACCCCAAACTCTGTTCCCGCCCACGGAAGTCCTTCCCAAACGACTTCCGGCACGGCGGGAGCCTCCGAAGAAGCCCACTTGTTAAGGAGTACACGATGAGGAAATTTATGTTGGCGGTTCTGGCGCTTTGCTTCTTTAGCGCCGCCGCGTTCGCTCAAGGCGGCCAGGGTCGCCTTGTTGGAGCGGTCGCCGGGCCGGACGGCAACATCGCCGGCGCGACCGTGACGGCGAAGGATAATCAGACCGGTAAGGAACAGACCGTCCAGGCGAGCGGCGAGGGCACTTTCAGCTTCCAGCAGCTCGAAGTCGGAACCTACACCGTGACGATCACGGCGCCGGGGTTCAAAACCAACTCATTCACCAGCGTTAAGATCGACGCCGGGCGCGACTTCACGCTCAACGCGACGCTGGAGATCGGCAACATCACCGAGACGGTCGAGGTCGTCGCCGGCGCGGATGTCGTCAACGCGACGAACGCCGAGTTGAGCAACACGGTCACGCCGCGCCAGGTGAAGGAGCTGCCGATCAACGGCCGCAACCCGCTCAGCCTGCTCAACCTGATCGCGGGCTCGAACGCGACGAGCAGCTCGATCAACGGCCAGCGCTCCTCGTCGGTCAACTACACCCGCGACGGCATGAACGTCCAGGACAACTTCATCCGCAACGGCTTCGTCTCTGACCAGCCGACCGTGGACGACACGGGCGAGTTCACCGTCATCACGCAGAACGCGGGCGCCGAGTACGGCACCGGCTCGACCCAGGTCGTGCTCGTCACGCCGCGCGGCGGCAGCGACTTCCACGGCAACGTCTTCATCTTCAACCGCAACTCGAAGTTCGCGGCCAACAACTTCTTCAACAACACGACCAACGTGCCGCGCGCCTTCCTCAACCGCAACCAGTTCGGCGGCACCCTCAACGGCCCGGCGCCCCTCCCGCGCTTCGGCGAGGGCGGCCCGGCGCTGACCCGCGGCAAGGCGTTCTTCTACTTCAACTACGAGGGCTTCCGCCTCGCCAATCAGGTGGGTATCACGACGACGACGCTGCTGCCGGCGGCGCGCGGCGGCAACTTCACCTACGTGGACAACGGCGGCGTGACGCGCACGGTCAACGTCCTGTCCGGCTCGGGGCTCACCCTCGCTCCGGCGGCGAACCTGGCGACCTTCAACGCGGCCGGCGGCGTGCTCGGCGTTGACCCGGCCATCCAGTCGCGCATCATCGACCAACTGCCGGCCGCCGGCAACGGCGCGCTCACGGGCATCAACTTCCTCCAGGCGCTCTCGTTCCAGCGCGGCAACCCCGAGAGGCGCGATGCCGCGACGGGTCGCTTCGACGTTGACTTCAACGACCAGAACTCGGCCAACTTCGTCTTCAAGCGCAACACCATCAGCGACGCGCGCACTGACATCGCCGCCGGCTTCTCCCCGCAGGTCTTCAACTCGCAGGGCGGCCCGACGACCCTGATCGTCGGCGCCTACCGCATGTCGCCGACCACGTCGCTGACGAACGAGATTCGCGCCGGCTACCAGCGCGCCGAGCCGTTCTTCAACTCGACGACCGACCCGCGGAGCCTGCCGTTCCTGCTGACGCTCCCGCTCGTCACCAACCCCGAGGCGAGCTTCCAGAGCCAGGGTCGTAACACCAGCTACTACAACTTCCAGGATAACGCGACCTGGACGCGCGGCAACCACGCCTTCCGCTTCGGCGGCGTCGGCCAGTTCTACCGCATCGAGGCGGTCAACTTCGCCGGTGTGACCCCGACCTACGCGCTCGGCACCACCGGCAACACCGCCACGCCGGGCTTCAACGCGAACCTCTTCCCCGGCGGCATCAACGCGACCGACCTGGGGCGCGCCAACAGCCTGCGCTACCTGCTCGGCGGCATCGTCGGCGGCGGCACGCAGACGGCCAACGCCATCAACTCGACCTCGGGCTTCATCGCCGGCGCGCCGGCCGTGCGCCGCCTGAACTTCGACAACTACGGCTTCTACATCTCCGACCAGTGGCGCATCTCCGACAAGCTGACGGTCAACCTCGGCCTGCGCTACGAGCTCTACACGCCGCTCAACAGCCCCGACCAGCTCTACCTTGAGCCGATCATCTCGGGCGGCCTCGTCGAGACGCTGCTCAACCCGAACGGCCGGCTCCAGCCTGTCGGCGGCAACGCCGGCAGCCCGGGCGACTTCTTCAAGATGGACAAGGACAACTTCGGTCCCAACATCAGCGTCGCCTACACGCCGAACTTCCGGAATCGCTTCCTCGGCGGCCTCTTCCCCGGCGAGGGCCGGACGGTCATCCGCGGCGGCTACCGCGTCAACTACGTCAACGACGAGTTCGTGCGCGCGCCCGACAACGCGCTGCTGAACAACGTCGGCCTCGGCTCGACGGCCGCCCTGGCGCGCGTCCCCGGCACCCTCGCCGGCTCGCCGCAGTTCAGGGTCATCGGCATCCAGAACGCCCCGACCACCGCGCCCATCGTTACCCCCGGCTCGGCCTTCGGCCCGGGCGGCTCGGGCATCCGCACCTTCGCGGATAACAACGCCCAGGTCGGCGGCGCCGGCACCCTCGGCGGCACGCTCTCGCTCATCGACCCGAACCTTCAGGTTCAGCGCAACTACGAGTACAACTTCGGCCTCCAGCGCGAGGTCGGCTTCCAGAGCGTGTTCGAGATTCGCTACGTCGGCGGCTACAGCAAGGAGCTGACGCGCTCCATCGACTACGGCCAGCTCCGCGTCCAGGACAGCGGCCTTTTGGCCGACTTCCTGATCGCGCGCGAGAACTGCCGCCTCCAGGGTCTGACCATCCCCGGCACCGCCGACCCGATCCAGAAATGCACGGACGCGCGCTTCAACCCGGCCATCGTCGGCAGCCGCGCGACCCCCTACCTGTCGTCGCTTGAGGGCGCCGGCTTCCTGAACAACAACACCATCCTCGGGCCCATCCGCGCCGGCACGCCGGGCGCGCTCGCCGAGACCTACGTCATCAACCTGATCGGCATCACCCCCGGCTCGGGCTACAACCCGCTGACGGCGAACCCGCAGGGTGGCGTCCTGAACCTGACGACCAACGGCGGCCGCTTCAACTACAACTCGCTCCAGATGGAGTTCCGCCGTCGCTTCACCCAGGGACTGAGCCTGACGGCGAACTACACGTTCCAGAAGATTCTGACGGACGTGACGGGCAGCACCGACGAGGTCAACCAGACCCGCGTCGAGCCCTACCTCGACAACAACAACCAGGCCCGCGACTACGGCCGCGCCATCTACGACCGTACGCACACCTTCAACTTCAACGGCCTCTACGAGCTGCCGTTCGGCCGCGGCAAGCGCTGGCTCAACGAGGGCGGCGTCGTCAACCAGATTTTCGGCGGCTTCCAGTTCTCGTCCATCGTGAACATCAGCTCGGGGCTCCCGACGACCGTCATCGACGGCCGCGGCACGCTCAACCGCGCGGGCCGCTCGGCGACGCAGCCGGCGACCACGTCGCTCAACGAGAACCAGGTGAAGGAACTCTTCGGCGTCTTCAAGACCCCGAACGGCGTCTTCATCGTCAACCCGAGCGTCCTCTTCGCGGTGGCGACGGCCCCGGGGCAACCGACGCTCAACGGCTTCGATCTGACGCAGCCGCTGCCCGCGGGCTACTCGATCACGAGCGTCCGCGGCGCCAACCCGGTCGGCACCGCTCCGTTCGCCAACCAGGTCTTCTTCCCGAACGCCCCCGGCTCGACGGGCAACATGACGCGCAACTTCATCAACGGGCCCATGTACCTCAACTGGGACGCAGGCCTCTTGAAGAACTTCAACATCACTGAGAACACCCGCCTCCAGCTCCGCGGCGAGGTCTTCAACGTGCTCAACAACGCGAACTTCTTCGCGGGCAGCAACCCCGCCATCCTCGATGTCGGCAGCACGAGCTTCGGCCGTCTGACGACTTCGGGTCAGGCTTACTCTCCGCGCATCGTGCAGTTCGGCGCGCGCTTCGAGTTCTAAACTCGTCGCCCTGACTCGTTCAGGGCTGCCCACCTTCCGGCGGGCGGTGCTTCTTTCGAGAAAGCGCCGCCCGCCTTTTTCTTGCCCCGCGTTGGCCTCCGGCCGGCGTTTATAGTAGGCTATCCCGGCTCCACGACCGTGGCGCCGCGGCTCGTCTCCCGCCGCGCACTTGCCCACACGGCCAAGTCACAACCCATTTACCAACAACGAATGATTTCGCGCCGGCCTTCGAGCGCGCGCGCGACGTGAGTTCCGACGGAGGATTTAAAGAGATGTTCAAGACCCGCACGCCCCGCACCCGCCGCAGTCTGGTGCTCGCCTGCGCCCTGCTCGCCGCGCTGGTGCCCTCAACGCCCCGCGCCGCGACGCCTGCCGCGCCCGACGACGACAAGATGAAGGCCGAGGATGTCATCGCCAAGCACCTCGCGGCCATCGGGCCGGAGGCGGCCCGCGCGGCCGCGCAGACCCGCGTCGTCGGCGGCTCCTCGCGCGCCCAGTTCAAGGCGCGGAGCACCTCCGGCAACATCGACGGCCAGATCGTCATCGCCTCGACCGACAACAAGGTCGTTCTCGGCATGAGGTTCGACGCGCCGAACTACCCCGGCGAGCGGTTCGGCTTCGACGGCAAGAAGTTCACCGTCGGCCACCTGACCCCGGGCGTCCGCTCGCCACTCGGCAACTTCGCGCTGACCAACAGCGAAATGTTCAAGGAGGGTCTGATCGGCGGCACCCTCACCTCGGCCTGGCCGCTCCTGAACGTGGCCGAGCGCAAGGCTAAGGTCGAGTACGCCGGCACCGACAAGGTCAACGAGCGTGCCGTGCACAAGCTCAAGTACTACCCGAACAAGGGCTCCGACCTGAAGATCACGCTCTTCTTCGACGCCGAGACCTTCCAGCACGTCCGCACGCAGTACGACCGCGTCGTCGGCGCGCGGCTCGGCGCGGGCGGCCCCGAAAGCTCGGCCAGACAGCAGGAGACGCGTTACAAGATCGTCGAGGACTTCGGCGACTACAAAGAGGAGGGCAAGCTCCGGCTCCCCCACAGCTACAAGCTCCAGCTCGAAATCTTCAAGACCGACGGCGGCTCGCTCGACCGCTGGGAGATGAACCTCGACCAGTTCGCCTTCGACCAGGAGATAGACGACCGGATGTTCAACGTCGAAGCGTCCGGCCGCTGACGCGCCTCGCCGGGGCGAGAGCCTC
>JBEVJD010000007.1:0-11063 GCA_040510435.1 Pyrinomonadaceae bacterium
ACAGCGTCCACGAACTGCGCGGGCGTCAACGTCGCCGGGTACGCGGCCACGAACTCCGGCCGCTGGACGAAGGCGAGCGCGAACGCCCGCTTGTTGTTCAGGAGTTGCTCCTCCCAGCCCGCCGCGCCGACGACGATGCCCCGCCTGACCTCGCCCGCGTCGGCGAGGAAGCGCGCCGCCGCCAGATGCTCGCCCGAGGCGAACGCCGCCTGATGCAGGAGGTAGACGAAGTAGCCGGTCTGCTGAAACTCGATGGAGAGGAAGAAGGCCGCACTGACGTTGACGCGCTTGACCTCGCGGCAGGGCTGGCGCTCGGCCTCGGGGCGGGTCTCGCACTGCGTGATCTCCGACTTCCAGAACTCCAGCCCCTCGGCGTCGGGCTCGCGCCCGAGGAAGTCGGCGTAGTGCTGGCGGACGAAGAAGTCCACGTCGAACGAGGCGTCGGCCACGGGGTTCGGCCCCGTCGCGGCGTCGTCGCTCGTGAGATTAACGGTCGCCGTCGAGGGCGAGCCCAAGTTGACGCCGACCGGGTTCGAGAGGACGACCGAGAAGCTCTCGACCGGCTCCTGGAAGCGGTCGTTTGTGACCTGCACGACGATGGACTTCGATGTCTCGCCCGCGGCGAAGCGGAGCGTGCCGAAGACGGCCGTGTAGTCGGAGCGCGCGCTGGCGGTGCCGTCAACGGTCGCGTAGTCCACGGTCGCCGCCTGCGTCGAGTCGGTGCGCGTCACGGTCAGGCTGGCCGAGCCCGCGGCCGCGGCGTTCGCCGCCTGCCACCACTCCGCGCCGCCGGAAGTCACCCCCGAGCCGCCGCCCGCCCCCTCGTCCGCCTGCGCGGTGGAAGTGGTGAACTGCACGGAGCCCGTGGGCGTCGGCGTCGCCTCGGGCGTCGGCGTGGGCGTTGAAGTCGGCGTCGGCGTCGGCGTCGCGTCGGGCAGACCCGAGAGGGTGAAGACGTAGGTCGAGCCCTGATCCTGCTGCCCGTCCACGTCGTCGAGGTAGGCGCCGACGACGGCCGTCGAGCCCGACAGCGCGACCGCCCAGCCGAACTGATCCTGCGCCGCGCCGTCGAAGGCCGAGAGCTTCGAGTGCTGCGTCCACGTCGCGCCGCTGCGCGTGAAGACGTAGGCCGAGCCCTGGTTGAGAATGGTGTTGGGGCTCGTCCCGAAGGTGTCATTGCGCGCGCCGATGAGGACGGTGTTGCCCTCGACCGCAACGCTCTGGCCGAACTCGTCGCCGAGCCCCGCGTCCGTCGCCGTGAGCTTCTGCTGTTGCGTCCAGACCCCGCCCGTGCGCGTGTAGACGTAGGCCGCGCCCTGGTTCGAACCGGGGCCGGCGCCCGCGCCGTGGTCGTTCAGGCGCGAGCCGACGACGACCGTGTCGCCCGAGACGGAGATGCTTCCCGCGAACTCGTCGGCGCTGCCTATGTCGGACGGCAGCGTCAGCTTCTGCTGCTGCGTCCACGTCGAGCCCGAGCCGGTGAAGACGAAGGCCGCGCCCCTCGTCGGCGTCTCGGCGATGGGCGCGCCGACGGCGATGGTGTTGCCGCTGATCGAGACGGTCGCGCCGAACCAGTCGCTGAAGTTGCTGTCCGTGCCGCGCAGTTGCGCCGCCTGCGTCCACGTCGAGCCCGCGCGCGTGTAGACGTAGACCTCGCCCTGATTGGCGGCCGTGTTGTTGATGTCGTCGAAGATGGCTCCGACGACCGCCGTGTCGCCCGAGACGGCCACGCTCTGACCGAACCAGTCGCCGTCGGCCCCGTCCGAGGCCACGAGCTTCGCCTGCTGCGTCCACGTCGAACCCGAGCGCGTGAAGACGTAGGCCGCGCCCTGGTCGGACTCGCTCTGGTTCGTGTCGCTGTTCGGCGCGCCGACGACGATGGTGTCGCCGTGGATGGCGACGCTCGTGCCGAACTTGTCGCTGCTGGCGCCGTCGGAGGCCAGAAGCTTCTGCTGCTGCGTCCAGACGCCGTTCGCGCGGACGTAGACGTAGGCCGCGCCCCGGTTCGTCTGGGTGGAGACGATCTCGTCCTCGGGCGCGCCGACCACCGCCGTGTCGCCCGAGACGGCGACCGCGTAGCCGAGCCTGTCCTGCGACAGCCCGTCGTCCGCCAGGAGCTTCGGCCCCGCGTTCGGGTCGATGGCGAAGACGTAGGCCGCGCCGCGGGCACTGTTCTTCGAGGGCGCGCCCGCGACGACCGACGAGCCGTCGAAGGCGACGCTGGTGCCGAGCGCGTCGGGCGCGGCGTCCGAGTGGATGAGCTTCCGCTGGCGCGTCCAGACGGTGCCCGCGCGCGTGAAGATGTAGACGGCGCCGTGGTTGGCGATGCCGGGCAAGACCTCGTGCGCGGGCGCGCCGACGGCGATGGTGTCGCCGTGGATGGCGACGCTCCCGCCGAAGGTGTCGTTGCGCTGCGTGGCCTCGACGCCGAAGAGGTGCTGCTGCTCGCTCCAGGTCGTGCCCGCGCGCGTGTAGACGTAGACGGAGCCCTGCCCGCCGACGCCGTTGACGTTGTCGAGCCGCGAGCCGACGACCGCCGTGTCGCCCGACACGCCGACCGAGAAGCCGAAGGCGTCGCCCGCCGCGCCGTCACTGGCTAACAACTTCTGCTGCTGCGACCACGCAGAGCCGCTGCGCGTGAAGACGTAGGCCGCGCCCCGACCCGAGTCGGCCGAGATGCCCGCCTGGCCGGTCGCGCCGACCACCGTCGTGTCGCCGTTGACGGCGACGCTGACGCCGAAGAAGTTGGCGAAGCCGCCGTCGTTCGCCACGAGCTTCGCCTGCTGCGTCCACGAAGCGACCGCCCCGGTGAAGACGTAGGCCGCGCCCTGAAAGAAGGTCGTGCCGTTGTTCTTCTGCAACGCGCCGACGACGAGCGTGCCGGAGTCTACGGCGAGGCTTGAGCCGAAGAGGTCTCCGTCGGCCGCGTCCGAGGGCGTCAAGAGCGTGGCCGACTGCGTCCAGGTCGTCCCCGAGCGCGTGAAGACGTAGACGGCGCCGCGCGTGCGCGCGTTGTTGCCGGCCTGCGTGAAGTGGCGGCCGACGAAGATCGTGTCGCCCTGGATGGCGACGGCGTACCCGAACTCGTCATTCGCCACGCCGTCCGACGCGGTCAGCTTCTGCTGCTGCGTCCACGTCGAGCCGTTGCGGACGTAGACGTAGGCCGAGCCCTGCCGCGGGTTTGAGCCGACCCCGTCGGCCGGCGAGCCGACCACCGCCGTGTCGCCCGAGACGGCGACCGAGAAGCCGAAGCTGTCCTGCCCCACGCCGTCGGAGGCTTCGAGCTTGCCCTGCTGGACGAAGGCGGCGGCCGCCGCGCCCGCCCGCTCGAACGTCCACACCGCGAGCGACGCCGCGGCCAGCACGGCGGCGACGAGGAACACACGTTTACCGATTCCCTTCATTCGTTCACTCCTGATTGGTGCGAGTTAAAATTTGGGTGCGACGCTGACAGGTCAACGTCGTAAGCGATAGCGCACGCAACAGAACCGCGAGCGGTAGCGAGCGGGTGCGTGCTGCGACATGCGGGGCGTCCGTTGGAACTCACACCCGCTCGCTACCGCTCGCGATTCTGTTTCATGCCTTCACTTCGACTCAGACTGCGGGGCCGCGTCTACGGCGAAGGCGGAGAGTTCTTTCGAGTTGCGGAGGTTGAAGACGCGGCCGGCCAACTCGTCCACCTGATAGTCGGGCTCCTTGTCCTTGAAGAGAATCTGCCGGTCGCCCTTGCCCGTCTCCATCTGCACGCCGACGAGGCCCGCGCCCTTCTCCTTGCCCTCGCGCACGGTCGTCAGCACGTAGACGTAGTTGCCGGCCTGCTTCGTCGCGCTGTAACGCTTGCTCACGAACTGCTCGTAGGCGACGAGCGAGTTGATGCGCTGGCGGTTGGCCCAGCGGTTCTCGGCCGTGCCGTAGTACGAGTTCGCCGCCGAGGCCGTGGCCGACGTGTAGGCGAGCGCCGTCAGGCCCGCCATCGCGATCTTCTGCCAGCCGGGCACCCCCGGCGCCTCGTACTTCACAGACCACATGATGGCGCGCGCGCGCGGGTCGAAGGCGAGGAGGTGCTGCTTGCCCGCGACGACGACCGTGCCGTTCTCTCGCCGGTAGAGCGCGACGGGCTCGTCGCGTTCGTCGCCGCCGCCCTTGCCGATGGCGCCCAAGCCGCCGAAGCCGAACTTGGCGACCTTCGCCACGGTGCCGGCCGCGCCGAGGTTGTTCTTGAATTCGAGCTTGACCTTGTAGGACTCCTTGACCTTGCCCGCGCTCGCCGAGTCCAGACCGATGAGGTTCTTCGCGTCGGCGACGAGCACGGTGTTCATCTCGGGCAGCAGCGTCATGTTGGTGATGCTGTCGTCGGCCTTGTCGTAATACCAGAGCGTCGCGCCGGTCTTCCTGTCCACGGCGGCGACGCCGAAGGGCTTCTTGTTGACGTACTCGCGTTTCGAGAAGTCGTAGAAGGCGCCGCCGAGCCGGCCGTAGATGACATCGCCGTTGAGCTTCATCTCGGCGACCGCGCCGCCGAAGTCTTTGCCCACCCACCTGACCGCGCCGGTCTGCTTGTCGATGGCGCGCAACTGCCCCTTGGCCGACGTGTAGATGGTGTCGCCGTCGATGACGGCCTGCGCGTTGCCGCGCTTGATGGAGCCCTCGGTCACGTCGTACTTCGCGCCCCAGATGAGCCGCCCGTCTTCGAGCGAGTAGCGGTGCAGTCCGGCGTAGGTGAAGTAGACGGAATCACTGTCGTAGAGCGGCGGGTTCGCGCCCGAGAGGTCGAACTTGGGGAAGTAACGGCTTCCGCGCTCGATGCCGTAGAGGTCAACGTTGTCGGGGTAGTCCGACTCCCAGACCAGCTCGCCCGTCGTCATCCGCAGCGCCGTGATGCGCGGCTTGGCCTTGTTGGCGGAGTTGTTCTCGACGGTGACGAGCAGGACGAGGTCTTTCTCGTAGACGGGTTCGACCGCCACGGTCGCGCCCTTCAGCTTCTCCGTCTCCCAGATGTTCTGACCCGAGAGCAGGTCGAGCGCGAAGAGCTTCGTGCCCTTCCTGAACGTCCCCGACGTGTCGGAGACGAAGAGGAGCGGCGTGCCCGCGATGGTGTCCACCTCGAACTCTTCGGAGCCGGCGAGGTCTGCGCGCGCCCAGATTTGCTGACCCGTCTCGCCGTCGAGCGCGTAGAGCCCGCCCTTCGCGCCGACGAGGAGGCTGCCCACGTCCGTCACCCTGTACCACTTGATGTCGCTCGCGGGCTTGTGCGTCCAGAGCGGCGCGCCGACGGCCGTCGTGGCAAGCAGAGCGCCCACGAGGAGCGCGCAGACGAGATAGGCGAGCCCGTCGCGGGTCGCTTCGGGCGCGCGCGGGCGGCGCCCGGCCGGGGCGTTCGCGGCTTTGTTCGAGACTTCGCTGGAGACACGGGGCAACGGGCGTTGGGACATCTTCCACCTCCAAAGATTTGTTCGGGGTCAGCGCGTGTAAATGCGCCCTCAATAATTAATCGCAAGAAAAATGGGCCGCAGGGTTCAAAGGATGAGATTTTTTTTGTTAAGTTTTTTGTCAGGAGGGGCGGGCATTGATTAATATCTGCGAGCTGGCCGCCGACATGGGGGAACAATCTACACAGGGCGTGACGAGACTCTTGCGCGAGGCGCAGGCCGGCGACCGCGCCGCGCTCGACGAGCTGCTGCCGCTCGTCTACCGGGAGCTGCGACAGATCGCGGCGCGCCACCTCGCGCAGGAGCGACCCGGCCACACCTTACAGGCGACGGCCCTCGTCCACGAGGTCTACCTCCGGCTGATCGACCAGCACTCGGTTGACTGGCGCAACCGCGCACACTTCTTCAGCATCGCGGCCGAGATGATGCGCCGCATCCTCGTCAACCACGCCGTCGGCCGCCGTGCGCAGAAGCGTGGGGCGGGCGAGACGCTCCTCTCGCTCGACGAGGTCGTCAGCTTTCCGAACCGGCAGAACGTCGATCTGATTCTGCTCGACGAGGCGCTCAACCGCCTGGCGGAACTCGACCCCTTGCAGGCGCGAATCGTCGAGATGAGGTTCTTCGCGGGGCTCGCGGTCGAGGAGGTGGCGGCAGTCCTCGGCGTGTCGGACTCCGAGGTGAAGCGAGAATGGCGCAGCGCCAAGGCGTGGCTCACGGCGCAAATGAAGTAGTAGGTGTTCGGTGTTGGGTTTTAGGTGTTAGTTAAAACCCGGTTCTTCCCCAACACCCAGAACCTAAAACCCAAAACCCTTCCTTATGACCCCTGAGAGCTGGAAGCAGATCAAGCGCATCTTTGACGAGGCCGTCGAGCTGGCCCCGTCGGAGCGAGGGCCTTTCCTCGACGCGGCGTGCGGCTCCGACGAGGGCGTCCGCCGCGAGGTCGAGCGGATGCTCGCGGCCGACCCCGCCGACGACCTCGAAGAGTCGGCCTTCTCGCTCTTCGACCGCGGCGCAGAGGTGACCTTGCGCGGCCGCCGGCTCGGGCGCTACCGCATCCTCGACGAGGTCGGGCGCGGCGGCATGGGCGCGGTCTTCGCAGCCGTGCGCGACGACGGCGAGTTCGAGCAGAAGGTCGCCCTCAAGGTCATCAAGTCGGGACTGAGCACCGACACCATCGTCCGCCGCTTCCGCCACGAGCGGCAGATACTCGCCTCGCTCGAACACCCGAACATCGCACGG
Organism: Pyrinomonadaceae bacterium; assembly: GCA_040510435.1. Classification (GTDB taxonomy): domain Bacteria; phylum Acidobacteriota; class Blastocatellia; order Pyrinomonadales; family Pyrinomonadaceae; genus QHXN01. Next base: position 6,669 of record JBEVJD010000007.1, read on the forward strand.
CTCCTCGACGGCGGGATGAGCGACGACGGCCTGCCCTTCTACGTGATGGAGTTCATCGAGGGGGAGCCGATTGACGAGTACTGCCGCGGCCGCGCCCTGAGCGTGAGGGAGAGGCTGGAACTCTTCCGGCAGGTCTGCGCCGCCGTCTCCTACGCCCACCGGCGCCTCATCGTCCACCGCGACCTCAAGCCCTCGAACATCCTCGTCACGGGCGAAGGCCAGGCGAAGCTCCTCGACTTCGGCATCGCCAAGGTGCTCTCGCAGAATGAGAGCGGCGCGCAGGGCACGGCGACGCAGCTCGGGCTGATGACGCCCGACTACGCCAGCCCCGAGCAGTTCCGCGGGGAGCCCGTCACGACCGCGACCGATGTCTACAGCCTCGGCGTCGTCCTCTACGAATTGCTGACCGGCGCGCTGCCTTACGACTTGACGGGGCTGCGGCTCGACCAGATGTTGAAGGTGGTCTGCGAGACCGAGCCGACGCGCCCGAGTCAGGCTTTCCGGGACGGGGAGGCGGGGGGACGGGGAGACGGGGAGACGAAGAGAATAGAAGACGGGGAGACGTTTGACGAAGATGCTCCCGTCTCCCCGTCTCCCCGTCTCCCCGTCTCCCCGCCGCAACTGAGGGGCGACCTCGACAACATCGTCCTGAAGGCGCTCAGGAAGGAGCCCGAGCGGCGGTACGAGTCGGTCGAACAGTTCGCCGAGGACATCCGCCGACACCTGTCGGAGCTTCCGGTCTCGGCGCGCCCCGACACCTTCGCCTACCGGACCTCGAAGTTCGTCAGGCGCAACCGGGTGGGCGTCGTCGCGGCGTCGCTCATCTTCCTCGCCCTAATCGCGGGCATCCTCGGGACGGCCTACCAGGCGCGCGTCGCACAGCGCGAGCGCGCGCGCGCCGAGAAGAGGTTCGAGCAGGTGCGCAAGCTCGCCAACAACGTCGTCTTCAAGTACCACGACGCGATAGCCAGCCTGCCGGGGGCGACCGCCACCCGCGAGATGCTGGTGAAAGACGCCACCGAATACCTCGACAATCTGTCACAGGACGCGCAGGACAACCCGGCGCTGGCGCAGGAGCTGGCCCTCGCCTACCTGAAGATCGGGAACGTGCAGGGGCAGACCAACGTCGCCAACCTGGGCGATTCCGGGGGCGCGCTGGCGAGCTACCGCAAGAGCGTCGGCATCCTCGAAGAGCTGAGCCGGAGAGACCCGCGCAACGTCGAGTACCTCAAGAACCTTCATCAGGCCACCGCGCAGGCCGCCTACCTGCTCGTCAGGGTTCAGCAGTGGAAGGAGGCCGAGGCGGCGGGGCAGAGGCTCCTCGACATCAGTCAACAGTTGGTCGCGCTGGAACCGGGCAGTCAGGAGTATCGGAACCTCCTGGCCCGGGCTTACCAGATCAAGGGCGACACGGTCGAGTTCTCGGGCGGCGACGAGGAGACGATCAAGTGGTACCGCCGCTCCCTGTCGGAGGCGGAGAAGACCTACGAACAGAGCCCTTCGGCCGAGCTGCCCCGCCGGCTGCTGGTGGTCGCCATGCAAAGGCTCGGCACGCGGCTGGAGTACTACGCCGAAATCCTGCGCGAGCGGGGCGAGCCCGAGGGGGCGGTCGCGGCGCTCTACACGGAGGCCGAGCCGCTGCACCGCCGCTCGGTCGAGATGTCGGAAGCCTTGCAGCGCGACTTCCCGCAGAACGCCGGCTACGGCCGCTACGTCACGGCGACCGGCACCAACCTCGGGACGGCGTTGGCTCGGGTCGGGAAGGGTGGCGAGGGGATTCCCTACATCCTGCGCTCGCTGGAGACGGCGCGCGCCATCTCCGCGAGCGACCCGAAGAACAACGAGGCCAAGTGGGAGATCGCCGAGCACTGGCAGTACATGGCCTTCGCCCGCGACGCGATGGGTCAGCCGGCCGAGGCCATCGCGGCCAATCGGGAGGCGCTCCGCATCCTCGAAGAGATCACGGCCAACGACCCTTCGAACTTCGAGTTCCTCAAGCAGACGCACCTCATCTACAGCAAGACGGGCGACATCCTCCTGCGGCAGGGGAGGCTCGCGGACGCCCTCGCCTACTACCGGAAGGGGATGGACTACGCCGCGAAGATGGCGACGCTTAATGACAACTCGCAGATCGCCGTCCTGCGCAGCGAGTCCAACCGCAAGGTCGGCGAGGCGTACCTCGCCCTCGCCGCCGGAGGCCACGACCCCGAAGCGCTCCCGGCGGCGCGCACGCATCTGGAAAAGGCCGGAGAAGATTTACTCGCCCTGCAACAGCGAAACGAGCTCGGCAGGAACCATCAGCACAAGTTGGCTCTGATCGCGGCCGGCATGGAGAAGGTGGCACAACTCTCCGCCCATTCGCGGCCGTAAAGGCCGGAATTTCGAATTTGAGATTCCACGGGTGCCTCTGTGGCTGACCACGTTCCCTTTGCGTCTGAAGTTGGGTAAGAATGCGGGCTGGACAGTCTCGCGCGGCGCGCGCGGGCTGGGTTATAATTGGCGTGCGATGTCGGCCTCCCCGGTCAGCAAGTGAAAGGTTTCTGAGAATTCACATGGCAGCAACACAGACGCTTAAAGACGGCCCCCGGGCGCGCGCGCTCGCCGCCGCGCCGACGCGCAGGCGCGCCCTGCGCCGCTTCTGGTTCCCCGCGGTGCTCCTGCTCGCGCTCTCGGCGGGGGGCTTGACGGGCATCGTGCTCGCCTACAGCCTCAACTACTCCAGCGCGGCCGAGGAGGTCAAGGCGCTCGCCACCTACCGCCCGAGCGTGGTGACGCGCGTCTACGCCGACGACGAGGAGACCATCATCGGCACCTTCGCGCTGGAGAAGCGCGTCCCGCTCAGGTACGAGGAGATTCCGCCCAACGTCCAGAACGCCATCCTCGCCGTCGAGGACGTGCGCTTCTTCAAGCACCAGGGCATCGACCCCACGCGCATCATGGGCGCCGTCTGGAAGAACGTCACGACGGGCAGCCGCGAGGGCGGCTCGACGCTGACGCAGCAGCTCGCCAAGCGCCTCTTCCTCTCGGCCGAGCAGACCTACACGCGCAAGGTCAACGAATGGGTCGTCGCGCTCCAGATCGAACGCTACTACACGAAGCAGCAGATCATGGAGATGTACGTCAACAACATCTTCCTTGGCGCGGGCTCCTACGGCTTCGAGGCGGCGGCCGAGACCTACTTCGGCAAGCAGGCCAAAGACCTCTCCGTCGGGGAGGCGGCCCTCCTCGCCGGCATCCCCAAGGCGCCGAGCCAGCTCTCGCCCACCGTCAACATCAAGGCCGCCACGGAGCGCCGCGACCTCGTCCTCCAGTTGATGGCCAACCACGGCTTCATCTCACAATCGGAGGCCGACGCCGCCAAGACGCGCCCCATCAAGCTGCACGAGTCGGCCTACGCGCCCTCGCTCCAGTCGGCCTCGCCCATCTTCGCCTACCCCGTCGAGGAGATTCGGCAGCAGCTTGAGGACAAGTACACGACGCGCGTCGCGCAGGGGGGACTGACCGTCTACTCGACCGTCAACGCCGCGGCGCAGAAGACGGCCTACTACGCTTTGCGCGAGGGCTTGCGCGACTACGACCGCGGGCACGGCGGCTGGCGCGGGCAGTTCCAGACCATCGGGCAGGTGAACCCGGACAACTCCGTGCAGGTCACGCCGCAGCAGCTCGCCAGCTACCACCACCCCGACTGGTACGAGGAGCGCTTCAAAGAGGGCGAGTACCTGATGGGGCTCGTCACCAAGGTTGACCGCGCGAAGAACGAGGCCACGGCGCACTTCGGCGCCTACGACGCCGTCGTCACCGCGAAGGACATGGGTCGCGCGACGGGTCGCCAGCCGAAGGACGAGTTCAAGGTCGGCTACCTCGGCGAGTTCAAGATCAAGTCGGTGGACGAAGCCCAGCGCAAGCTCACCGTGGAGATGTCGCAGCCGCCCGCCATCGAGGGCGCCATCATGTCGGTCAACGCCAAGAACGGCGAGATCATCGCGATGGTCGGCGGGTACGACTTCAACCGCAACAAGTTCAACAACGCGACGCAGGCCGACCGCCAGACCGGCTCCTGCTTCAAGCCCTTCATCTACACGGCGGCGGTCGAGTGGGGCATGACGCCCGACACCGTCATCTCGGGCGCGCCCATCAAGCGCGGCAACTGGACGCCGCACAACTACGACGGCTCGACCGGCAACGGCGACGTGCCGATGAGGATCGCGCTCGCCAAGTCGCTGAACATTCCGGCCGTCCACGCGCTCGACACCGTCGGCATTCAGACCGGCTCGCAGATGGTGCGCCGCTTCGGCATCACGCGGCCGATGGCGCCCTACCTGCCTTCGGCGCTCGGCGCAACCGAGGTGCCGCTGGCCGAGATGGTCTCGGCCTACTCGGCCTTCCCCGGCAAGG
>JBEVJD010000008.1:0-12664 GCA_040510435.1 Pyrinomonadaceae bacterium
CATCTCCTCGCAGAAGTCCATCATCCAGTTCACGTCCTTGTAGGCCGTGTAGAATTCGAGCATGGTGAACTCGGGGTTGTGGCGGGTGGAGATGCCTTCGTTGCGGAAGTTGCGGTTTAACTCATAAACCCGCTCGAAGCCGCCGACGAGGAGGCGCTTGAGGTAGAGTTCGGGCGCGATGCGGAGATACAAATCTATGTCGAGCGCGTTGTGATGCGTCGTGAAGGGGCGCGCGGCGGCACCGGAGGCGATGGGCGAGAGCATCGGCGTCTCGACCTCGATGTAGCCGTGGTCGTCGAGGTGGCGGCGCATCGCCGTGATGAGCTTCGAGCGGCGCTCGAAGACTTCGCGCGTCGAGAGTTCGGGGTGAGAGGCGTCGTCCTCTTCGTCGGTCTTGACCTTCAGGCTCGACGCGATGAGGTCGGCGTAGCGCTGGCGCTGGCGTATCTCGGGGTCGTTGATGCCGTGCAGCTTGTCGGGCATCGGCAGCAGCGCCTTCGAGAGAAACTGAATCGTCTCGACGTGGACGGACAGCTCGCCCGTCTTCGTCACGAACAGTTTGCCCTCGACGCCGACGAAGTCCCCGTGGTCGAGCAGTTGGAAGAGCTTCCAGCCGCTCTCCGTCTCTTCGACCGGCTGCGAGGAGTCGTTGCTGATGGCGACGGCCTCCTGCTTCTTGACGTAGATTTGCAGCCGCTCTTTGCCGTCGGAGAGGTGGACGAACGCGGCCTTGCCCATCACGCGCGGCGGCGTCGCCAGCCGCCCCGAGACGCGCACGGTGAGCCCGCCGAGTTCGGCGTTCGCGGCCTCCAACTGCTCGGGCACGGGGCGCTCGCCCTGCGGGACTGCGGGCTCGTGCCTGCGGAACGCGTCCGCGATGGAGGTGATCGTGTCCTCGCCCTCGGCGCTCTCGGTCAGGGCGGTGCGGGCGAACTTGTTCGGGTACGCGTTGCCGACGAGTTCCTGAATCGACAGAAGGTGCTGCTGGCGCGCGCGCGTCTGGTCATTGTCGGGGACGATATCCTCTGGAAGCCTGCTCGTCATAATTCGTCCATAATAGACAAAACAGTACCGCGAGCGGTAGCGAGCGGGTCAGAGTTACAGAGGCGGGGCCGTCAGTCGCGGCACGCACCCGCTCGCTACCGCTCGCGGTACTGTTTTATGATTAAGAGAGATGGGCCAGGTCATTCTCGACAGAGGGGAGTTGCTGCGCGTCCGCGCCGAACTGCGCGCGGCGGGGCGCAGGCTCGTCTTCACCAACGGCTGTTTCGACATCCTGCACGTCGGGCACGTGCGCTACCTCGCGGCGGCGCGGCGCCTGGGCGACGCGCTGTTAGTCGCCGCCAACAGCGACCGCTCCGTGCGCGCGCTCAAAGGCGCGGGCCGCCCCGTGATGAATGAGGGCGAGCGCGCCGAGCTGCTCGCGGCGCTCGCGGCCGTTGACTTCGTGACCGTCTTCGACGAGGAGTCGCCGCGCGGCCTCATCTCGGAGCTGCTGCCCGACGTGCTCGTCAAGGGCGGCGACTACGCGCTCGAAGAGATACACGGCCGCGAGGAGGTCGAGGCGGCCGGCGGCCGCGTCCTCGCCTTACCCTTTGTCGAAGGTGCTTCGACGACGGGCGTCATCGAAAGAGTTAAAGCAGTAATGATAAGTGATGAGTGCTAAGTGATAAGAAAAGGCGTGGCCCGATTTCTTCACTTATCACTCATCACTTATCACTTATCACTAATAAAGATATGAGTAGTTCAGTCGAGTCAGTCCCCGTGTTGCAAAGCGCCCTGCGGCGCGTCGTGGAGGGGGAGGAGTATCGGCGTCTGACGGCGGCGGTGGCCGCGGGCAGGCGCGTGGTGTCTGTGGCGGGGCTCACGTCGGCCCCGGCGCGCGCGCTGGCGCTGGCCGCCTTGCAGCGCGAGACGGGGCTGCGCTGCGCGGTGCTGGTCGCGGCCAACCGCGACATGGAGGCTTGGGAGCGCGACCTCTCCTTCTGGTGCGCGGCGCTCGGCGTGGGCGGCGGGGACTGCGAGGCCGTGTTGACCCTGCCCGCGTCCGAGGGCGATCCGTACGCGGGCGCTTCGCCGCACGCGGAGACTCTGGAGCGTCGCGCGCTGACGCTGTGGAACCTTGCGCGCGGGCGCGGGCGGTTCGTGCTGCTCTCTTCGCGCGCGCTGGCGCGGCGGACGGTGCAGCCCGCGCGTTTGTTGGAGGCGGGCGCGCCGCTGCGGAGGGACGAGGACTACCCGCCGGAAGATTTGGTCGAGGTGCTTCTGGCTTCGGGGTACGTGCGCGAAGACCCGGTGGGCGCGGTCGGCGAGTTCTCGATGCGCGGCGGCATCCTCGACGTGTGGTCGCCGGGCGAGCCGCTCCCCGTGCGCGTCGAGTTCTTCGGCGACACGGTCGATTCGATCCGCAGGTTCAATCCGGAGACGCAGCTCTCCGTCGAGCAGTTGCAGTCAACCGAGGTCGTCCCGATGCGCGAGCTGGCCGTCGGGCGCGACGACTTCCGCCTCTGGGCCGAGTTCGCGCGCGACCGCTGGGGCGACGAGGCACACACGCGCGCGCTTAAAGACCGCACGGTCTACGCCGACGAGGGCGAGACGTTCCCCGGTTGGGAGTGGCTTATCTCTTTGGTCGTTAAGTCCGACGCGACGGTGTTCGACTACCTGCGCGACACGTTGCTCGTCGTGGACGAGCCGGCGGGCGTCGAGCAGCACTTGGGCAACAGCCTTGAGACGGTCGCCGCGCGCTACGCCGAGAACGACGCGGCGGGCGAGATCGGGCCCAAGCCCGAGGAGATTTACCTGACGCCCGAGGAACTGCGCGAAGGCTTGGGCCGAATCTCTCGCGTCGAGTTTCGCGCGCTCGGTCGCGCGGCCGCCGCGACCGACGAGCGCTTCGTCGGCGAGTCCGAACAGCCCGCCGCGCAGCTCGGGCGCGCGCGCAAGACCGCGCCGCCCCTCTTCCTCTTCCCGGCGGTCGAGCAGGCGCCCGAAGTCGAATGGCGCTCGCTCCCCGCGAAGCGCTACCACGGTCGCATCCCAGACCTCGCCGCGGACGTGCGCCACGCGCGCGCCGAAGCCGCGGCGCTCACGCTCTTCGCCATGCCCTCGGCCGGCGTCGCCGAGCGCGTGGGCGAAATGCTCTCGGACTACAACGTCGCCGCGCGCGTCGCGCTCGCGGGCGAGGGCGGCGCGAACGCGGACGATTACGCCGCGGTCGTCACCGTCGGCCGCCTCTCGGGCGGCTTCGAGCTGCCGGGCGCGCGCCTGAAAGTTCACGTCGAGACAGACCTCTTCGACGAGGCGAGCGGCGCGACCGTCGAGCAGCGCGCGCCGGGCACGGGCGGCGCGACGACCGCGTCGGCCAAACGGAAGAAGTCGAAGACGGCCGCCTTCCTCTCAGACTTCCGCGACCTGAAAGTTAACGACTACGTCGTCCACATCGACCACGGCGTGGCGCGCTTCGGCGGCTTGCAGACCTTGGAACTGGGCGGGCGCAAGGGCGAGTTCATGCTGCTCTACTACGCCGACGACGCGAAGCTCTACGCGCCGGTCGAGCGGCTGGACTTAGTCCAAAGGTATTCGAGCGCGGAGGGGCACGAGCCGACGCTCGACCGGCTCGGCGGCCTCGGCTGGCAGAAGACGAAGGCCAAGGCCAAGCGCGCGATGCGCGACATGGCCGACGAACTTCTGAAGCTCTACGCCGAGAGAAAACTGGTGGCGGGCTACGCCTTCTCCGGCGACAGCCCCTGGCAGCGCGAGTTCGAGGACGCCTTCGAGTATGTGCCGACGGCCGACCAGGACACGGCCATCGAGGACGTGAAGCGCGACATGGAGGCCGCGACGCCGATGGATCGCCTGCTCTGCGGCGACGTGGGCTACGGCAAGACCGAGGTCGCCATGCGCGCCGCCTTCAAGTCCGTGATGGACTCGAAGCAGGCCGCCGTGCTCGCGCCGACCACCGTGCTCGCCTACCAGCACTACGAAACCTTCCGCGCGCGCTTCGCCGCCTTCCCCGTCACCATCGAATTGATCTCGCGCTTCCGCTCCCCCAAAGAGCAGAAGGCGATCGTCAAGCGCGTCGAGTCGGGTGACATCGACATCATTATCGGCACGCACCGCCTGCTCTCGAAGGACATGGCGTTCCGCGACCTCGGCCTCGTCGTCGTGGACGAGGAGCAGCGCTTCGGCGTCGCGCACAAGGAGAGGCTCAAGCAGTTGAAGAAGCGCGTGGACGTTTTGACGCTCTCGGCGACGCCCATCCCGCGCACGCTCAACATGTCTCTGATGGGCTTGCGCGACATGTCGGTCATCGAGACGCCGCCGCGCGACCGCCTCGCCATCCAGACGCAGGTCGTGCAGTTCTCCGAGTCGGTCATCAAGTCGGCGGTTGAGTTGGAACTCGGGCGCGGCGGTCAGGTCTTCTTCATCCACAACCGCGTGGAGACGATTGAGACGGTGGCGGCGCTCGTCAAACGGCTCGTCGGTCAGGCGCGCGTGACGGTGGCGCACGGGCAGATGAACGAGAAAGAGATGGAGCAGGTGATGCTCGATTTCGTTGATTTTAAGGCGGATGTGCTCGTCGCCACCACGATTATCGAGAACGGCATAGACATCCCGCGCGCCAACACAATCATCATAAACCGGGCCGACAACTACGGCCTTTCTCAGCTTTATCAACTGAGGGGGCGCGTCGGGCGCTCGAACCGCCGCGCATACGCGTACCTTTTGATACCTTCGGAGGCGGAGCTGACCGCCATCTCTCGCCGCCGCTTAGCGGCCATCCGCGAGTTCTCCGACCTGGGCGCGGGCTTCCGTGTGGCGGCGCTCGATTTGGAGCTGCGCGGGGCGGGGAACTTGCTCGGCGGTCAGCAGTCGGGGCACATGGACGCCCTCGGCTTCGATCTTTACACGCAGATGCTTGAGCGCACCGTGTCGGAACTCCGCGGCGAGCAGGTCGAGGACGAGACTTCCGTCTCGATCAACCTCGGCGCGGACGTTTCCATCCCCGAGGACTACATCAACGACATGGGGCAGCGGCTGCGGACTTACAAGCGCATCGCGTCGGCGCGCGACGACGAGGCTCTGGACGTGATTCGGCGCGAGACGGAAGACCGCTACGGGCGCCCGCCCGAGTCGGTCGAGCGCCTGTTCGCCTACGCGCGACTCCGCCGCACGGCCGAGGAGACGGGCGTCATCTCCATCGACCGCACGCCCACGGGGCTGGCCTTCAAGCTGAAGGAGACGGCGCGCGTCTCGCCGGAAAAACTGCTGGCTCTTGTCGGTAAAGGCGAGGGCGCGACGTTCAGCCCGAGCGGCGTGCTCAAGGTTGAGGCCGCAGGGGACGGCCTGATCGACAGGGCGCGCGGCGTGTTGCTCGACATCCGCGCCGGGGGGTAGAATACGCGACTTCGCCAGGGGGCCTTAATTCCCGACAAGAATATTGAGGAAGAAAATTAACCACAGAGACACAGAGACACGCCCCGAACACGGCTAAAGCTTTAAAGCTGTGTCTCTGTCTCTCCGTGGTTAAATCCTCGGAATCTGCACTCGGCTGTAAACGGATAGAGGAGTGATAACAGTGCTTTTGAAAAACATCTCCATGCGCCTTGCCCTCGCCTTCGCGGCGCTCGTGCTCTCGGCCGCCGCCGCCGCGCCCGCGCGCGCGCAGGAGGAGGCGCCGCCCGTCGTGCTCGACGAGCCCGTCGCGCAGGTGGACAACTACGTCATCATGCTCTCGCAGCTCAAGCGCGAGAACAACGAGTTCCGCGAGGTGCTCACCAAGCAGCGCGGGATGACGCCCGAGCAGGCCGAGGCCGAGCTTCAGAAGAAGCAGCCCGAGATCATCATGAACCTCATCAACGAGGCGCTGCTCGTCCAGAAGGGCAAGGACATGCCGCGCCTGCCCGAGGAGGTCGAGGCCGAGGTCAACCGCGAGGTCTTGCGCGTCGCCCGCAGCTCGAACATCCCGACCATCGAACAGCTCGAAGAGGCGATGCGCCAGGAGGGCATGCTCCTCGCCGACGTGAAGGAGACGCTGCGCCGCCAGTTCATGCGCCAGGCCGTCCTCCAGCGCGAGGTGGACGCGAAGGTCTACTACGGCCTGACCGACAAGGAGCTGCGCGACTACTACAACACCAACCGCCCCCGCTTCATGAGCGTCACGCTCTCGGAGCTGTTCCTGAGCCTCGCCGGCCGCACCGAGGACGAGGTCAAGGCCAAGGCCGCCGACCTCGCCACCCGCGCCCGCGCCGGCACGCCGAGCTTCGAGGAGTTGGTCGAGAAGAACTCCGAGCACGAGCCGACGAAGAAGGCGAAGGGGCAACTGGTGGACGCCGACGGCAAGGCGCGCTGGTTCCTCGTCTCCGAGCTGACGAAGGACATCGGGGCGGCCGTCAAGGACTTGAAGGCGGGCGGCATCAGCGACCCCATCAAGACCGACGAGGGCTACATGATCCTGCGCGTCAACGAGCGCGACGACACCTTCAAGGAGAACTTCGTCCGCGGCGCGCTGACGCAGGAGCGCGCCGACAAGGAGCGCGAGAAGTATCTCCGCACGCTCCGCAAAGAGGCTTACATCAAGCCCGCCGAAGCCTTCAAGGACGCCGTCCAGCCCATCCTCGACAAGGACAAGCAGCAGACGGCCGACGCCTCCGGCGCGCAGACGCCCGCCGCCGACGCGAAGAAGGACAAGGCGAAGAAGCAGTAAACAGCCCTAAACCGTAAACCGTAAACCGTGACGAGGGAAGACACGTTCTTACTCTCGTCACGGTTTACGGTTTACGGTTCACCCTCTTATCACGGTTCACGGTTCACGGCCTTTATGCGTCTCGACCTCTTCCTGCGCGCCAGCCGCCTCGTCCTGCGACGCACGGTCGCGCAGGAGTTGTGCGAGGCCGGGGCCGTCTCGGTTAACGGCGCGGCGGCCCGCGCCTCGCGCGCGGTGCGCGAGGGTGACGAGATCACCGTCCGCCGCCGCAGCCGCGCCCTCACCGTCCGCGTCCTGACACTCCCGCAGGCCAAACAGGTCTCCCGCACCGACGCCACCTCCCTCTACGAAGTCGTCAGCGACATCAATGTGAACGAAGAACAGTAGGCAGTAGGCAGATGGCAGCTAAGAGCAGTCAGGGGTCTGAATGAATCGAAGGCGGCGGGTCACGAATCCCGTCGCCTTCGATTTATTTGACCGCCTTGTATTCTTCCTGACTGCCTGCTGCTAACTGCCTACTGACCGCTTCGTGTTGTTTCCGTTCGCGTTCCACGCGCCCGCGGCGGGTACTGTCCGCGGGTTCGTCTGGAAACGAAACGGCGGGCGGCGGGCCGTTTTTGGAAAAGCGGCGGATATCCGTCTGTGTTTTAGTGGAACGCCACTTGCCCAGCCTCAATTGACCTCGGCGAATAACGTCCACAAGTGAAGCAGTGATGACAAGTGGGGGAGCTATGAACATCCTGAGCAGTATTTTTACGGACGATTTGGCGATAGACTTGGGCACCGTCAACACGCTCATCTTCGCGCCCGGCCGCGGCGTCGTCCTCAACGAGCCGTCAGCCGTCGCCATCCACCGTTACACGGGCGAGGTCTTAGAGGTCGGCGCCGAAGCCTACAAGATGCTCGGCCGCGAGCCGAAGGACGTTGAGGTCTTTCGCCCCGTCCGCGGTGGCACCATCGAACACTTCGACGCGGTCGAGAAGATGCTCAAGGCATTCATCGGCCGCGCCAACGGCGGCGGCCATCGCCGCAGCCACGTCATCATCGGCGTGCCCGGCTCCTCGACGACCCTTGAGCAGCGCTCGGTGCGCGACGCCGCGCGCGACGCCAAGGCCACGCGCGTTGACCTCGTTGACGAGGGACTGTGCGCCGCCTTCGGCGCGGGGCTCCGGCAGGACGACGAGCGCGCGCACCTCGTCGTTGACATCGGAGGCGGCACGACGAACGTCGCCATCATCGCCTCGGGCGCGGTCGTCTCCTCGCACTCCCTGCCCGCCGCGGGTAACTCGATGGATCAGGCCATCATTGACTTCGTGCGCTTGAAGTACGAGATGCAGCTCGGCGAGCGCACGGCCGAGAACATCAAGAAGCAGTTGGGCAACGTCGGCCCCGACTGCGAAGGTAAGATGGAGATTGTCGGCAAGCAGGTGACCGACGGGCTGGCGAAGGTCGTCGAACTCGAAGCCTCCGAGGTGCGCGAGGCGCTTGAGCCGGTGGTGGCCGAGATCATCACGGGCGCGCGCCGCGCCATCGAGGAGTCGAAGCCCGAAGTGACGGCCGACATCTACCAGACGGGGTTGATTCTGACGGGCGGCGGCGCGCTCCTCGGCGGGATGGCCGAGAGGTTGCAGAAGGACTTGCGCCTCCACGTCGCCGTCGCCGACGAGCCGCTCGTGGCGGTCGCGCTCGGCGCGGGGCGTCTGCTCACGGACAAGGCGCGGCTCAACCGCGTCGCCATCCGCGAGGACGTGCCGGTCTGGGAGGCCGAACAGGCGCTCGTCGTCAACTGGTAAGTTTTAGTTTGCGAAGGGGAGGAAGAAAAGAGGGCTCGGGACGTAATTTAGTCCCGGCCCTCTTTCTCTGTCTCTCGACTCAACTCCTCGACGACGAGCGCGCGCTCGCGCGCCGGCAGCAGTTTGAGAGACTGGACGAGTTCGGCCGCGCGGGTCTCGTCAACGTCGGCCTCAACCGTCGGCGACGGCGGCAGGAGAAAGAGCCCGCAGACGTAGAGCGCGAGCGCGAAGAAGGAGACGTAGCCGGTCGAGGCGGCGTATGCGGGGCCGCCGAGCGCGACGCCTTCGAGCACGGCCGCCGTCAGGCGCCGGAGCCAGCCGCCCGCCGGGTCGCTCACCGAGGCGAGCAGGAGGTGCTTGACGACGAAGGCCGTGCCGAAGAGGGCGGCGAGACTCCGCAGCAGCCGCCGCGCGTTGAACTGTGAGAACTGGTTCTGCCAGAGCGTCCAGAGGAAGAAGGAGGCGAGCACGAGCCGCGGCAGACCCGCGTCGGGCAGCACCGAGTTGAACGCCTGCGCCGACGCGAAGAAGAGCGCGCCGAGCGTGAGCGCGTGCGAGACGTTCTCCGCCGCCCCGAGGTCGGACGACAGCCAGTTGCCGACGTTAATCGCGCCGCCGCGCGCCGAGAGCACGAGCAGCATCGCCGCCAGAATCAACGTCACCAGCGGCGGCGGCAAAAACAGTAAAGCCCCGCCGCCCGCCTCGACGCGCACGCCCCCGAGCAGCGCCACCGTCAGGAAAATGGTCGGCAGCAGCACGTGACGCAACAGCGCGCGGTTCGTTTGATGACGGTTCAACTCTGCCCCGCTCAATAGTAGTAGAAGTTGAGTACGAAGAGCATGTAAACGAGGAAGGCGAGGCCGACGGCCCCGAGCAGCAGGAGGAAGACGGCCACCGCTGCCCCTGCGAAGCCGAGCATGAGTCCCGAGCCATTGCCCTGTGCGTCGCGCCCGTCGGCGAGACGCGACGGCGACGAGTCTGCGCGCATCTTAGCCTCCGTGACTTCAGTTCATTTGCGCTCGCGGAAGACCTTCAAAGGGTTGAAGTCGTCTGACGTTCGCTCAAGGCCGCTCTCAAGCTCGGCCTTCAGTTCGGCGGCCGTCCTCATCTTCAACTCCGGGTCTTCGACCGTAAGCGGCGCGTTACTCGAAAGGCTGAGGGCGAGGCCCACGGCTTCGAGCCCCTGCCGGAAGAGCGCGTCGTCGTTGTAGACGCGCCCCCAGCCCTCTCGGTAGAAGGAGTATGCGACGTAGAACTGCGTGCGCGCGTCGCGGCGGGCGGGGTCGGCCCTCTCCCACTCGCCGCGCGCGGCGCGGTACTGCTCGCGCAGGAAGAGTTCGCGGCCGGCGTCGAAGCGCGCGCGGTCAACCTCGTAAGTGCCGGCGGCGACGCTGGCCTTCGTCGCCACTTCGGCCACGCTCTGCGGCGCGGCGGCGTAGAGCCACACGACGAGCGCGGCGTAAGTAATCGTCCAGACGATGCCGACCCACTGGATGAGCCTGTGCCGCATTGCTATAATCCGAGCGTTCGGAATAAACACCCCCGGCCAACTTGTCTCTCAAGCTTTGCCGCGAAAGGATAGCGCATTTCCGTTATGAAAACATTCTTTGCCGCCCTGCTCATCGCCTCCTGCGCGTTGGGCGCCGCCGCGCAGGAGGCGCAGCACGGCCAACATTCGAAACAGGAGTCCACAACCGCCGAGTCCGGCCGCGTGCTGCGCGGCGAGGCCATCGCCGACGACGCGCAACGCGTCTCCTTCGCGGACGCCTTGAAGGAGCCGCAGAAGTACGCGGACAAGCCGGTCGTCATCGAGGGCGTCGTCACGCGCGTCTGCCAGGCCGAAGGCTGCTGGGTCGAGATTGGCCCGAAGGCGAAGGCCGACGGCAGCATCCGCGTCACCTTCGACCACAAGTTCGCCGTGCCGAAGGACGCCTCCACCATGAACTTCCGCGCCGAGGGCAAGCTCAAGGTCAAGACCCTCAGCAAGGAGACGGTCGAGCACCTCGTCAAAGACGACGGCGCGAAGATCAAGACCAACCCCGACGGCACCGCCAACGAGGTCACCTTCCTCGCCACCGGCGTCGAGCTTTGGAAATAGGGGAAGAGGGGAAGAGGGGAAATAGGTTTTGGGTGATGGGTGATGGGTGTTGGGTAGAAGCAAGTCGATTCTTACCAACACCCATCACCTATCACCCATCACCCATCACCCTTAGTTATGAAGCCTTTCAAGATTAGAGACATTGAGATAAGCCCGCCGCTCGTGCTGTCGCCGATGGCGGGGGTGACGGACGTGCCGTTCCGGGCGCTGTTGAAGCGGCGCGGCGGCATCGGGTTGACGGTGTCGGAGTTCATCTCGGTCGAGGGGTTGACGCGCAACAACCCGAAGGCGAAGCGGCAGATGCGCTTCCACGGGTACGAGCGCCCTTTCGCCGTTCAAATCTTCGGCGGCCAGCCCGAGCGCATGCGCATGGCCGCCGAGATGGCCGAGGAGGTCGGCGCCGACATCCTCGACGTGAACTGCGGCTGCCCCGCGCCCAAGGTCGTCAAGCACGGCGGCGGGTCGGGGCTGCTCCGCGACCTGCCGCGCCTGGAGACGATTCTCAAAGAGATTAAGAAGGCCATCTCCATCCCGCTCACCGTCAAGATTCGCGCGGGCTTCTACGACAGCCACCGCAACGCGGTCGAGGTGGCGCGGCTCGCCGAAGCCTGCGGCGCCGAGCACATCGCGCTCCACGGCCGCACGAAGGAGCAGGCTTACAAGGGTTTCGCCGACTGGGACTTGGTGCGGCAGGTGAAGGAGGTCGTCTCCGTGCCCGTCTCCGGGAGCGGCGACGTGGTCTCCATCGAGGGCGCGTTCAAGCGCTGGCGCGAGACGAATTGTGACGGCATCCTCATCGGCCGCGGCGCGATGGCGAACCCGTGGATATTCCGGCAGATCGAGGACACGCTCGAAGGGCGCGAACCCTTCGAGCCGACGCTCGACCACAAGCGCGAAGTGCTCATCGAGTACTTCGACCTGTTGCGCGCCGACATGCCCGAGTTCGCCGCCGTCGGGCGCATGAAGCAGTTGGCCGGCCAGTTCACCAAGGGGCTGCAAGGCGGCTCGCGCTTCCGCCAAGTCATCTACCACTCGCACACCGTCGGCGAAGTCTTAGACCGCATCGGCGAATACTTCGAGACGGTCGCCGCCGGCCGCACCTACCTCGGCGAAGGCGGCCCCGAGCCCGAAGAGGAAGCCCCCGCCCTCGACTCCTGCGAAGCCGCGACCATCTAAAAAGGGAAGCGAAGCCGTTCAGACGCCGCGCGGCGTCTTTGCGGTCAGACGCGCGCCGGTTCCGAGTCGGCGCGCACGCGTTCCGGTGTCGCGCGCGACGGTTCTGAGTCGGCGCGCGCGCGTTCCAGTGTCGCGCGCGCCCGTTTCGACGCCGCGCGCAGTCGTGCCGGCCGCACGCGCGACCGTTTCGACGCCGCGCGCAGTCGTACCGGCCGCACGCGCGGCCGTGCAGGCGCGGCGCGCAGGTGCTCAGGTCAGGCACACGCCCGTTCGGGTAAGACCCGCGGCCATTCGGGTCAGGCGCGCAGGCGTGCCGCCGGCAGGCGCGAGCGTTTCTTTGAGGCCCGCAACGGCTCCGATGGCGTGCGCGGTGCGTCCGCCGAGCCCGCAGCCGCGCGCCCTTCAAACTGAAAGATTAATTATCTCGGTGCTCACGTCGCCGCCCTTAAATTTCAGGTGGGCGACGGTGACGGGGAGTTTGAAACGTCTGGGGCCGGCGCTGCCGGGGTTGAGGTAGAGGACGCCGCGGCGTTCTTCGACGAGCGGCTTGTGCGAGTGGCCGCTGACGACGACGCGGAAGCCCGCGGCCGCGGGCGCGATGTCCAGCTCTTTGAGGTCGTGCAGGAGATAGACGAAGGCTTTGTTAACTTCAAACGCCTCATACTCGGCCAGCGCCTCGGCCCACGCGCCGCGGTCGTTGTTGCCCCGCACGGCCACGACCGGCGCCACGCGCCCCAACTCTTCCAACACCTCGGGGCCGCCCACGTCGCCCGCGTGGATAATCAACTCCGAACCCTTCAGCGCCTCGACGGCCTCCGGCCGCACCAGCCCGTGCGTGTCCGAGATGACGCCGACGAACCCTCCCGCCCTGACCTCGTAAACGCCCACGCC
>JBEVJD010000009.1:0-5483 GCA_040510435.1 Pyrinomonadaceae bacterium
TGGAACGGATGGCGCGGGACCTTCCTGGGGACGGAGCGCGCCAGGCGTTAGAGGGGCTCTTCCTCGCCCGGCTGACTAAGCCGACGGAGTCGCCGCTCGCCCTCTACCAGCCCGCCCTCTGCTTCGTCGTCCAGGGCGGCAAGCAGGTGTTGGTGGGCGATGAAGTCCTCCGGTATGACCCCGGCCATTACCTCCTCTTCACGGTGGACCTGCCGGTCATCTTCCGGGTGGAGGAGGCTTCGCAGGAGCGGCCCTACTTCGGCATGAGGCTGGACCTCGACCCGACGCTCGTCGCCGCGGTCATGATGGAGGCCGGAGCAGAGACCCGGAAGGGCGACGCCAGCGTCAAGGCGATAGGCGTTAACACGATAGACGCGGACCTGCTCGACGCGGTCGTCCGGTTAGTCCGGCTCGCCGATAAGCCCGGCGAGCCGAAGGTACTGGCGCCGCTCATCAAGCGGGAGATCGTCTACCGGCTTCTGGCCGGGGGAGAGGGCGCACGCCTCGGCCACCTCGTGGCTTCATCGAGGGGAGACACGCGCCGCATCTCGCGGGCCATCGGGCGCCTGCGCGAGCACTACAAGGAGCCGCTCAAGATCGAGGAACTCGCACGCCAATGTGGGATGAGCGTCTCGGGCTTCCACCACCACTTCAAGTCAGTCACGGCGATGAGCCCCCTGCAATTTCAGAAGCAGATACGGCTTCAGGAGGCGCGCCGCCTGATGCTCGGCGAGGAACTGGACGCGGCGAGCGCGGGACACCGCGTGGGCTACGAAGACCCTGCGTACTTCAGCCGCGACTACAAGAAGCTGTTCGGCGCGCCCCCGCAGCGCGACATCGCCAGACTGCGCAGCAACCTAGAACCGGGAGGAGCCCCGGCGAGGGTCTAAGGCCGCCGGAAGATGTTATGCGACGTTGGGGCGGGCAGAGCGACTACCTGTGGGTATGCTGGCTGCGCGGAACTGATCCCGTGCTGTTACAGAATTGGCGTTCCCAGACCCACTTTAGGTTCAAACACGTCTCCATCGTGAACCCATCGCTTTCCAAACAACAAACACTTGAGGACGGTGCTCAAATTTAGATGTTTATGAAGCCGAATGATAGGCAGATGAGGGTGGGATGAATTGGCGTGTCCTGACGCCCTTGATGGCACATCAATTCCCCGGGCTCGAACTTTGTATTTATCATAGCGCGGCTGGTTATCAAACGGGTGGCAGGTGGCGGCTGAGGGTTAACACGGGAGGCGGGACGTTATATCATGAGACACATCCCGTCATGATTGCGTTGGAGCTATTCTCGAGAAAGGGTGCCTGTAGCCGGCCGGAGACCTGCCTTGAAACAAACTGACAACAACCCGCCCCCTCGGCAAGCCGACGCCGTCCTGACGCCGAGCGACGCAGATTTGCGAAAGTTGGCCACACTGGTCAGCGCTCACGCCCCTTCTGACGGGCGCTTCGAGTTGCACGTCCCAGGGGTGTCCGCCGTGCGCTTCTCGCAAACGAGCCCCCACCTGGTACACGCCGTGGTGGGGCCGGTCCTGTGCGTCGTCGCGCAGGGGGCGAAGAGCGTGATGCTAGGGCAGGAGGTCTACGAGTATGACGCGTCGCGCATGCTCATCTTCTCCGTCGATCTGCCGGTCACCGGCCAGGTCACGCGGGCCAGCCGCTCCGAGCCTTTCCTCTGCCTGAGGATGGAGCTCGACCCGCATAGGATTGCCGAGCTGGCCCTGAAGGTGTACCCGGACGGCCTGTCTCAGATTCAAGAGGGCCGCGGCGTGTACGTCACCGAGGCCGACCCCGGGATAGTCAACGCCGCGGCGAGGCTTATCGAGCTGGCGGCTGACCCCGCGGACGCCGAACTGCTCGCCCCGCTCGTCGTCGACGAGATTCTCATCCGCCTGCTACGCAGCCGCGCCGGCGTCAGGGTCGCCCAGATCGGCCTCGCGAATTCGAGTATGCACCGGATCGCGAAAGCAATCTCCTGGCTGCGCGCAAACTACACCCAGCCCTTGAAGGTCGAAGAACTGGCCGGGCTGGCGCACATGAGCCCCTCCTCCTTCCACCAGTACTTCAAGTCATTCACCTCGATGAGCCCCCTGCATTACCAGAAGGTCCTGCGACTCCAGGAGGCGAGGCGCCTCATGCTATCCGCCACTCTGGACGCGGCCGCCGCAAGTCGGCAGGTGGGGTATCAAAGTGCTTCGCAGTTCAGCAGGGATTACGGCCGCTTCTTCGGGAACGCGCCGGCGAGGGACGTTGCGAGGCTGCGTAAGCAGGGCGTTGCCGCGGCGGCGGGCGTTTCCCGGTAGCCCATCGGCGACATCCCCTCGGGAGGATCGCTTGCGCCGAGGCGACACCGTATAGCACACCAAAATGAGGTGACGGTACACGTCGAGTCAGACGCCCGGGTTGTCACCGGGCAAAAGAGCAACCCGGTCCCGCGTTATGCTTGCTCCCCGAACCGCTCGAACCGGTACGCCAGTTCCGGGCCCCCTTCACCCTCATACGCCAGTTGGGCGACGAGCAGCGCGAAAGGCTCGGTGTAGCGGGCGATTCGCAGGGGCCCGGCGTCGACCGGGGCGAAGCCCGCGTCGCGGATCAAAGCGGCGGCTACGTCTTTGCCCCTCGACCCGTCGCCGCAATAGACCAGGCTCGGCGGGGCGGCCTTGCCGCGCGCCTCGAACACGCCGAACAGCACCTCGCTGGGCACGCTGTTGAAAGCGGCGACGACCTCGGCACCGGGGACCTTCTTCGCAAGCTCCTCCGCGCCCGAGGTGTTGTGGCCGAGGACGAGTTCGGTATCGTCGGCGTTCATCGGCAGTGAGCAGCAGAGAATGACCTTGCCCGACAGGTCGCCCGCCCGGCTCAACACGTCATCGATTCGGGACCAGTGCACCGCCAGCAGGAGCGCGTCCGCCTCCTTCGCAGCCTCGCCCGGTGTCCCCGCCCGCGCGTTCCCACCTGCGTCGCGCGCGAGGCTCTTCAGCTTCTGCTCGCTACGCGAGTAGCTAAAGACCACCTCGTGCCCGGCCCACGCGAAGATCGTCCCGAGTTTCCCGCCCATCAACCCCGACCCAAGGATGCCGATGCGCATATTGTAACTCCCCCCGATGTCGCCCCACTGTTCCCCGGCGGGGCTATACCTCCCCGCCTCCACGCTGCTCTGTATGGTCGAGCTGTGCCCAGCCGAGTTCCGCCCAGTCAAGCTCCTCCTCCACGAGTTGGAACGCGGCGTCGCCGATCGTGCCGTCGTCACGGAGCGCCACGAGTCGCCGCCGCTGAGCCTCGGTCGCCGCCCGCACGACCGCCGCGTCGGCTTCAGCGCCGTCCCTGCACGCGGCAGTCGCCGTCGCGGCCGCCGTAATCTCAGACGAAGCCTCGCCCATCTTCAGGCCGTCGCTCGCTTCCTCCTCTGCCCGACGCAGTTGGAGTTCGTAGCTGTGCCGGACGAGCCCCGCGGTCTCGGCCCCCGGGCAGGCCGCGGCCGCCTCAAGCGCCGCCCTCAGGGACTCGACGCGGGCTCGCCGCACCTCGCGGTCGACCGAGCCGTCGTCTTCGAGCCGTAGGCGCAGCAGTAGCGGCCGCAACGTCAGCCCTTGCAGGACGAGCGTGCCGAGCGTGACGCCGAACGCGGTCGTCAGGATCAGGTCTCGTTGGGGGAAGTCGGTCGGAAGCGCGAGCGCGGTGGCGAGCGTCACCGTGCCGCGCATGCCGCACCAACCGACCACGGCCGCGCCCCGCGCGCTGAGCGCCACCGCGTCCTGCGGCCCGGGCGTCCCGTCGGCCTGTGGGCGGCAGCGCCAACGGCTGAACGCCGCCGCGCCGGTCACCCACGCGATGCGCGCGAGGATGACCGCCGCGCACACAACTGCCGCCACCGCCGCGTACCAGGCCCCGGTCGCACCCGTAGCGCGCGCGGCGATGGACTTGAGCTGGAAGCCGACGAGGATGAACGCGAGTACGTTCAGCACGAACACCGCGACCTCCCAGACGGCCCACGACGGGATGCGGATGCGCGCGGGCATGACCGCGGGCGCGCGGCGCGCGGCCGCCATCGCGAAGACTACCATTGTGATGATGCCCGAGAGGTGTAATTGTTCGGCGAGTATCCAGACGCCGAACGTCGTGCAGAACTGCACGACGACCGCGGTCGAGACGTCGCTGATGCGCGCGTTCACGGCGAGCGTGATGCGCGCCAGCACGAACCCGAGGACGACGCTCCCCACGGTGACCACGAGCAGCGTCGGCAGTACGCGCGACCCCGAAAGGAAGCCCGTGAGCGTGGCGCCGACCGCGAGGCGGTAGACGAGCAGCGCGCTCGCGTCGTTGAAGAGACTCTCCCCCTCCAGGATCACGAGCAGCCTGTGCGGCGGGCGCAGCGCCTTGAGCACGGTGGTGGCGGCCGCCGCGTCCGGCGGCGCCACGATGGCGCCGAGCGCGATGGCCGCGCCCCACGGCATTTCGGGGACGAGCGCCTTGGCTACGAGCGCGACGACGGCGATAGTAAGTGCGACGGCCCCGAGGGCGAGGCTCGCGACCGCGCGCCAGTTGGCTCGCAGGTCGCGGGGCGAGGCGTCGAAGGCTGCATCTACGAGGACGGGCGCGACGAAGAGCGCAAGCGCAAGCTCCGGGTCGAGGACGAGCGTCGGCACGCCGGGAATGAGCGCGAGCGCGGCGCCGGCGAGCGCCACCAGCGCCGGGTAGGGCGCGCCGACACGCCGCGCCAACGCGGCGAGTGCGGCGCCGCCGAGCAGCATCGCGACGACGATTTCAAAAACTTCCATCGCCCCTCAAGACCTTGTGTGACTCGACCATCACATCCACCGGTTCACCGTTGCCATCTGCCGCTCGCCGCGCTCGCGGCCCGGGCAGTCAGGACGCGGGGTCGTCCAACTCGCGCGTCATCTCGATCATCGTCCAGCGGAACCCCACGCTCGCGAAGAGCCGCTGCGCCCCCTCATTCCGCGCGGCGGTCGATAGCACTACGCGGGGCACGCCACGCGACCTGAGGAACTCAAGCGTGGCGTCGAGAAGCAGACGGCCGACGCCCCGGCCGCGGTGCTCCGGGTCGACGATGACGTCGTGCAGAACGCCCGCCGGCCCGCGGAGCGACATGTAGTCGTACCCCTCGGCGGCGGCATACGCGTAACCGACCACGTCCCCGTTGTCGTCGGCGACGAGGACGGCCTTGTCTGGATCTTCAAGCTGAGTACCGATGAAAGACGCATAGCCCGCAGGCATCCCCGGCCTAGCGGCCAGGAAGCGCTGCGGGTCGAAGTCGTGATGCGCCTCGACGAGGAGCGCGCCGAGGCGGCCGATACCCGGCAGGTCGGCCGGCGTCGCGCGCCGGACGACGGGCCCGTTCTGGGAGTCTGATGGCATCACACGAGGCTCACGAGGCAGTCTACCGGCCTGCCGGCGATGAGGGTCATGACGACGAACTGCAACCCGATCAACGCGCCGGTGATGACGTAGAAGTTCGCC
>JBEVJD010000010.1:0-3605 GCA_040510435.1 Pyrinomonadaceae bacterium
CGCGAGAAGGTTCTGGTCTTCACGGCCGAGAACGAGATGGTCTACCGCATCTCGCGCCGCTTCCTCGTCCCGGCCATCACGCACGAGACGGGCGTCAAGGAGCGCCGCCAGTGGCTCGAAGCCTTCAACAAGGGCGAGGTGCTGGCGCTCGTCACCTCGAAGGTCTTGAACGAGGGCGTCAACATCCCCGACGCCTCCGTCGCCGTCGTGCTCTCCGGCTCCGGCTCGACGCGCGAGCACGTCCAACGCCTCGGACGAATCTTGAGAAAGTTCCCCGGCAAGGAGGCCATCCTCTACGAGGTCGTCACGCAGGACACGACCGAGGAGAACATCAGCCGACGCCGCGGCGCGGGCGAGCAGTTCCGCGGCCAGCGGCGCGAATCCGAAAGTTCAACGCTTCCTGACTTATGAGAGGACGTGATGAGTGATGAGTTAAGGCAAGTTTCGCCTGTTTTTTTCTTATCACTTATCACTCATCACTTATCACCTGACTTATGCTGACCGCAGACCTCGCCATGAGCTGGCAGCGCGGCGACCGCATTCAGCCGCGCTACATTGACGCGGAGGACGAAGAGTACCTGCGCGCGGCCGAAGATTTGGTCGCGCTCTTCGACTCCCACGGCGGGCGGACGCGCGCCGCGCTCGAAGACTCCTTGCAGGAGTACGTGGGGACTGGGACGGACTATCGCATCCTGCGCGGGCTGATAAAACTGCTGACTGACCGCTGCGAGTTCGAGACCTCGGCGCCCTCCGAGCCCGTCGAGATTCGACGCGCGCTCTTCCTCAAGGCGCGCGGGCGACACCCCGTTGCAAACGCGGAGGCGAGAACGGAAGTCGTCGGCGAGACCGCGCGCGAACTGTCCTGCGACGCGGCGGCGCTGTTGGAAGGGCTCTACGCAGACCTGCCCGGCAACCAGCGGCTCGCGCTCTTCGAGCCCCTGACGGCGGGCGAGTTGTTAGACCTCTACAACGTCGCGCAGGCGCAGGCGCTGCTCTACCGCTCGGTCGAGATGCGCCTCTGGCTTGAGCCGCAGGCGCCCGAGGGCTTTCGAGAATTGTTCGGCGCCATCAAAGCCTACCGGCTGATTCACACGGTCAAGGGGAACTCGCGCGAGGGCTACGAGGTGCGACTCGACGGCCCGGCCTCCATCTTCCAGCGCTCGCAGAAGTACGGCATCCAGATGGCCGTCTTCCTGCCCGCGCTCCTGCTCTGCAAGGGCTGGCGCATGCGCGCCGAGATACAGGGGCGCCGGGGCGGGGTCGCCTACTTCGACCTCACGAGCGAGCAGACGCGGCTCCGCTCGCACTACCCCGAAATCACCCCTTACGAGAACCCCGTCGTCGATAAGCTCGCCGCCGCCTGGGCGCGCGCCGGCACCCCCTGGACGCTTGAGCCGAGCAGCGTCGTCATCGACCTCGGCGACTCCGCTTTCATCCCCGACTACGTCCTGCGCCACGCGGAGACGGGCGCCCAAGTCTTCCTCGAACTCCTCGGCTTCTGGACGCCCGAACACCTCCGCGAGCGCCTGTTAGAGTTCGACCACGCCAGCCTCTCGAACTTCATCCTCGCCGCCTGGGACGACCTGCGCGGCACCCGCGACCCCATGACGAACGTCCCGCCCAACACGATTGTTTTCAAGCGAAGCCTCGACCCCGCGGCCGTCGCGCTGATGGCCGACGGGCTGAGTCAAAAGAAGAATTGACAGCGGGAGGAACTTTAACCACAGAGGCACAGAGACACAGCTAAAACACAGCTAAAGCTTAAAGCTGTGTCTCTGTGTCTCTGTGGTTAATGGTTCTGATTTGAAGGCGCTTTAGCCGAAGACCTCGACCTTCCAAACGTCCTCGGTCAACTGCGTGGTGGTGATTTCGACGGGCAGGAATTTCTTGACGACTTCGATGTTGGTCGTGGTGTGGGGCGTGGGCGTGACGGTGGTGTAGGAGCCGCCGCCGGCGAGCGCCATCGGGATGAGGAGCTGGTCGGCGAGGTGTTCGCCGACGGGCGCGCCGGAGTCGAGGTAGGCTTGCGCCTCGCGGATGACGCGCAGGGCGACCTGCTCGGCGCGCACGCCGCGCTCGCCGACGCCGGTGAAGACCTCCGTCAAATTCTCGCTCTCGATGTCGATGGTGAAGACGTTGCCCGGGCTGATGGCGTTGTCGGAGGCTTCAAGGTCGAGCTGGTCGGGCGTGAGCCCCATCTGCTCGCTCGCCACGGCCAGCTCGCGCCCGCCGATGTGCGGCGGCAGGTTGACGCAGAGCGCCCGCGCGCGCCGCGAGAGGATGGCGCCGCGCTCGACGAGGTCGAGCCGTCGGAGCTGCTGCGCGGGCTCGATGTAGACGTTGAAGCGGCCGCCGCCCGGCGGGTAGAAGCCGTACCGTTGCAGCTCGACCGTCACGGTCGGCCCCGTCCGGTTGACGAGCGGCAGAAAACTCTTCCGGATGAACTCGAAGGGCGGCGCCTTGACGTTGTGCGTGCCGCCCTCGAAGAGGAGCAGGCTCGGGGCGTCGGCGAGCATCAGCGGCGGGAGCACGGCCTGCAAGACGAGCATGGTGCTGCCGGCCGTCCCGATGGTGAACTTGTACTCGCCGGGCTGGATGGCACCGGGCTCGAAGCTGAACTCTTTGGAGCCGACGTGCGCGCCGTCGGCCTTGGCCGTGCCGATGGCGGCGGCGGCGGTGACGGCCGTGAGGTGCTGGCGTTGCAGTCCGGGCTTGTCGCGCCGCGCCCTGACGTTGTAGACGCGGAACGGCTTGCCCGTGATGAGCGAGAGCGCCAGAGACGTGCGGATAATCTGCCCGCCGCCCTCGCCGTATGAACCGTCGATGCTCAACATAAGAGGTGCGCCCCGCCGGGGCGCCGCAGTCTTTTACCACAGAAGCGGCGCGGGTCAAACGCCGGGACGTTTGTGGGACGTTCGAGGGCTGTGTTGTAATCGAAAAAGAAGATATTCGAAGTCGAGGCGGGAGGGTTCAGAAGGTTGTCGCGCACTGTCATCGTCGGTGACGTACACGGCTGTTACGACGAGCTGATGGCGCTCGTCCGGAGCGTCGAGCTGGGGAAGTCCGACCGGCTGGTCGCGGTCGGCGACCTCGTGACGAAGGGCGAGAAGAGCCGCGAGGTGCTCGAACTCTTCATGACGGACGGGCGCTTCGCGTCCGTCATCGGCAACCACGACCGCGCGCTGCTGGAATACTGGAAGGGCGAGCGCGGGAAGAAGGACTTGAAGCCGTCGCAGAAGAGGTGCGCCAAGGATTTGAAGGACGGGCGCGACCGCTACGCGGCCTTCCTCGACACGCTCCCCGGCCACATAGACCTCGGCTCGCACGTCGTCGTCCACGCGGGTCTGCGCCCCGGGGTCGCTTTGGACGAGCAGTCGCTCGACGACCTCACGGCGCTGCGCTCGCTCGGCCCCGACCGCGAGAGCCGCAAGGGCACGCCCTGGTACGAGGTCTACGACGGCGAGCGCGTCGCACTCTTCGGCCACTGGCCGGCCGCCACCCCGCGCCGCGGCCCACGCGCCATCGGCCTCGACACCGGCTGCGTCTACGGCTACAAACTCACCGCCTACGTCGTCGAGACCGGCGAGTTCCACAGCGTCCCCGCG
>JBEVJD010000011.1:0-11295 GCA_040510435.1 Pyrinomonadaceae bacterium
AGCGCGTGAGCGCGGCGCGCAAGGAGACGGAGGCGCGGGGCGAGACTTTCTACCCGGGGCCGAGCCGCGTGCACCTGGCGGCGTTCCCGCCGCGGGAGCGCTGGGACGACTGGGTGGAGTTGGAGTCGAAGGCGTGGCCGGAGCGCGTCGAACGGCGTTACATGCTCGTGCCGACGACGTGCTTCAACTGCGAGTCGGCATGCGGGCTGCTGGCGTACGTGGACAGGGAGACGCTGGGCGTTCGGAAGTTCGAGGGGAACCCCGAGCACCCGGGGAGTCGCGGGCGCAACTGCGCGAAGGGGCCGGCGACGCTCAACCAGGTCACAGACCCCGACCGGATTCTCTACCCGCTCAAGCGCGCGGGCAAACGCGGCGAGGGCAAGTGGGTGCAGGTCGGTTGGGACGAGGCGCTCGACGACCTCGCGGCGCGGATACGGAAGGCGATTCAGGAGGACAGGCACAACGAGGTGATGTACCACGTCGGCCGCCCCGGCGAGGACGGGTTCACCGAGCGCATCCTCGCCGCGTGGGGCGTGGACGGTCACAACTCGCACACGAACATCTGCTCGTCGTCGGCGCGCGCGGGCTACCAGTTCTGGATGGGGCTCGACCGCCCCTCACCCGACCACGCGAACGCCGACGTGATTCTGCTCATCAGCTCGCATTTGGAGGCCGGCCACTACTTCAACCCGCACGCGCAGCGCGTGATGGAGGCGAAGCAGCGCGGGGCCAAGCTCATCGTCTTCGACACGCGCCTGTCGCACACGGCGACGCACGCCGACGTGTGGGTCTCGCCCTATCCCGGGTCGGAGGCCGCCATCATGCTCGCGGTGGCGAACCACCTGATTCAGCACGAACTCTACGACCGCGAGTTCGTGCGCCGCTGGTGGAACTGGGAGGAGTACATGGCGGTCGAGCACCCGGAGCTTGAGACGAGCTTCGAGCGCTTCGAGGACGTGCTGAAGACTCTCTACGCCGAGTTCACCTTCGACTACGCGGCGAAGGAGTCGGGCGTGGCCGCGCGGCAGGTTGAAGAGGTCGCGCGCATCGTCGCGACGGCGGGCAAGAAGTTCTCAAGCCACAACTGGCGCTCGGCCGCCGCGGGCAACAGCGGCGGGTGGCAGGTGGCGCGCACGCTCTTCTTCGTCAACGCGCTGCTCGGCGCGGTGGCGACCGAGGGCGGCGTCTTCCCGAATGCCTGGAACAAGTTCGTCCCCAAGCCCATCTACACGCCGCCGCACCCGCCGCGCTGGAACGAGCTGACATGGCCGCGCGAGTACCCGCTCGCGATGAACGAGCTGTCGTTTCTGCTGCCGCACTTTTTGAAGGACGGCCGCGGCAAGGTCGATACCTACTTCACGCGCGTCTACAACCCGGTCTGGACGAACCCCGACGGCTTCTCGTGGATCGAGGTCTTGCAGGACGAGAGCCTCATCGGCTGTTACGTCGCACTCACCCCGACGTGGAACGAGACGGCCTACTTCGCCGACTACGTCCTGCCGATGGGTCACGGCTCCGAGCGCCACGACATACACTCCTACGAGACGCACGACGCGCAGTGGCTCGGCTTCCGCCAGCCCGTGCTGCGCGCCGCGCGCGAACGGCTCGGCGACGAGATTAAAGACACGCGCGAGGTCAACCCCGGCGAGGTCTGGGAGGAGAACGAGTTCTGGCTTGAGCTGACGTGGCGCATCGACCCCGACGGCTCGCTCGGGATTCGCAAGTTCGCCGAGTCGCAGGAGCGGCCGGGCGAGCGGCTCGGCGTTGACGAGTACTACGGCTACATCTTCCAGAACTCCGTCCCGGGCTTGCCCGAGCGCGCGGCCGAGGAGGGCTTGACGCCGCTTCAGTTCATGCGCCGCTACGGCGCGTTCGAGATCGGGCGCAAGACGGGCGCGCTCTACGAGCAGGAGGTGGCCGAGGAGGAGTTGGAGGACGCGCGCACGGATCGCTTCGGCCGCGTCTACACGCGGACGCCGAAACCCGCCTCGCCCAACATCGTGCCCGTCCCCGCGCCCGACGCGGACGCAGAGGGTCGTCGCTTCGTCGGCGTCAGCGTGGACGGCCGGACACTGCGCGGCTTTCCCACTCCGAGCGGACGTTTGGAGTTCTACTCGAAGACGCTGGCCGACTGGGGCTGGCACGAGTACGCCGTGCCCTTCTACATCAAGAGCCACATCCACCCCGACAACCTCAACCCCGACCAGACCGTGCTCATCTCGACCTTCCGCCTGCCCGTGCAGATACACACGCGCTCGGCGAACGCCAAGTGGCTCGACGAGATCGCGCACACCAACCCGCTCTGGATTCACCCGCGCCACGCCGCCGACCTCGGCATCAAGACGGGTGACAACGTTCGGGTCGAGACCGAGACCGGATACTTCGTCGTCCGCGCGTGGGTCACCGAAGGCATACGCCCCGACGTGGTCGCGTGCAGCCACCACATGGGGCGCTGGAAGCTCGCGCACGAGGGCGAAGGACAACGTCAACTGATGCAGACCGTCTCGCTCGACCGTAAAGGCACGGAGTGGGCGCTCAAACGCGAGCGCGGCACCGCGCCGTACGATTCGTCCGACCCCGACACCGCGCGCATCTGGTGGGCGGACGTGGGCGTCCATCAGAATCTCACTTTCCCGGTTCACCCCGACCCGGTCTCCGGCATGCACTGCTGGCACCAGGCCGTCCGCGTCCGCAAGGCCGAAGCGTCCGACCGCCCCGGCGACATCCACGTGGACACTGAGAAGTCGCGCGCCGTCTACCGCACCTGGCTCCAATTCACGCGCCCCGCCGACGCGCACTCCCCCGACGGCACCCGCCGCCCCTACTGGCTGCTGCGCCCCTTAAAACCCGCGCGCGAGTTCTACAAACTTGAAGAAGTAGACAGCGGTCAGTAGGCAGTAGGCAGCCGCTCCGCGTTTCGGTCGTTGGGGAATAAATCTTAACCTTTAACTGTAGACAGTACGCCCGGCGTTAAGTGAGTTGAAAGATAAACCCTGACGTTGCGTCGTCCGGGTTTTCAACTGCCTGCTGCCATCTGCCTACTGCCTACCTTCTTCTCATGGAACTCTTCCGCGCACTCGCAGTCTTAGTCGAGCCGCCCGACCGCCCCGGCGCGGCGCGCGTGGCGGAGGCTTTGGGGCTGGGGGCGGTGCCGGAGACGAGCGCGTACACCGACCTCTTCGTCTTTCAACTCTACCCTTACGCGTCCGTCTACGTCGGGGCGGAGGGGATGCTGGGGGGCGAGGCGCGCGACCGCGTGGCGGGGTTTCTGTCGGCGTTGGGGCAAGCGGTTCCGGCGGAGCCGGATCACCTCGCGCTGATGCTCGGAGCTTACGCGGGGCTTTGCGAGGCGGAGCAGGTTGGAGGAGGCGAGCGCGTGCGCGGCGCGCGGCGCGCGCTGCTGTGGGAGCATCTGCTCAGTTGGCTCCCCGTCTACCTCGACAAGTTCGAGCGGGTCGCGCCGCGTTTCTACCGGCGCTGGGCGGAGACGTTGCGGGCGGCGCTCGACGCGGAGGCCGAAGAGTTGGGGGCGCAGGGCCCGCTGCCGCTGCACCTGCGCGAGGCGCCCGCGCTCGCAGACCCGCGCGCGGAGGCGCCGGAGGAGTTTCTGAAGACGCTGCTCGCGCCCGCGCGCTCAGGCATCATCCTCGTGCGCGATGACCTCGCGCGCGCGGCACGCGAACTCGGCACGGGCGTCCGTGCCGGCGAGCGCCTGTTCGCACTGCGCTCGCTCGTCGGGCAGGACGCCGCGGGCACGCTCGCCTGGCTCGCGCGCGAGGCCGAAGACTGGCACGCGCTCCACCGACGCCGCCGCGCCGCGCACGGCGCCGTCGCCGAATGGTGGGCCGCACGCGCCGCCTCGACCGCGAAGCTCCTCGAAGAACTGGCCGCGGAGGCGACGGAGAGCAACGCGGGATTGTCGTCATGACCGCGCGGCGCCGCGGCGCTCACGGATTGTCGTAGTAAATCCTGACAACCACCTTACCGTCGGGAACGTCGATGGTTTGCTGAGAGCCGTCCACTTCGATCTCGACGCGCCTGATCTTCTTGTCCGCGTTGGCGTGCCTCCCGCGGCCGACCGGCGGGAACACGTTGTCGTCGAACTCGATCAAGACCGAACCGCCTGAGATGACGATGGGCGGGTCTTGCGGCCCTCCACGCGTGTAATAGGTGTTGGGGGTTCCTTTGAACGCGTGTAGTTCACAGTACGCCTTGCCGCCCGGTCGTGCGTCATTCGGGCAGCGTGTACCGTCGGGCTCCTTATGCAGGCACTGGTTCCTTCGGCTCATTCACACACCTCCGGCGCTTCATCCCCACGAAAAGATTTTGAAGTTAACGAGCATGCCCGCCCAAAAAATAGCGAGCAGGAGAGAGCCCTGAGCCAGCCAGAGGAAATCCCCTTTGGTCTTGTTCGCCCTGACCAGTTTTAGTCTGGTTGATTCCCACAGATCGGCTTGCTCGTTGTAGAGCCGCAGCAGGCCGTCTTGAAAATCCGCTCCCGTCTCGCCCGCCATGTCGTTGACTGTTTTCCGCCTGAAGTCGCCGAGGTAGTGCGGCGCCACTTCCCTGACCAGCAGGGCGAGCAGGGAGAGGACGACACAGCTGACGAGGAAGGTGACGGTGTAGAGGAGCAGGACTCTCTCGCCGAGCCCCGGCGGATTGAACTTGGTGAGGTAAGCGATGGACGCGGCCACGAAGATGCCGGCGGTGGTGATGTTCCCCTGCGCCTTCGTATCCAGCGTCCGCCAGGCGGTGGTCAACTCCTTGTACTCGTCGTAGGAGGCTTCGAGGGCCTTCTCGCGCAGCTCCGCCTGCTTCTCTTCCGCGTCGTCCGACTCTGCGGCGGGGGTCGTCAGTATGAGGATCACCATCAGGCGGCTCTCCCTTTGAGAATGGCTCGGGCCGGGTGCGACGAGAAGGCTGGGATGAGCCGCGCCCCGGCAGGCGTCGAAGGTGAAGCGCGGTAGTATTTACTATCACCCGCGACCGCTGTCAACGGTCAGGGAAGGCACGCGGCGGCACGGAAGAGACTTCAGAACAGTTTGAGGCCGCGGGCTCGGGTGCGGGCGAGGAGTTGGAGGAACTCTTCGCGTGGGACGAGGCGGGCGCCGAGGGCTTCCATGTGGGGCGTCAACACCTGTATGTCGAGCCAGCCGAGGCCGCGCGCGCGGAGGTGGTCGATCAGAAACAGCAGCGCGAGCTTCGAGGCGTTGGGGCGGAGGTGAAACATGCTCTCGCCCGCGAACGCCCCGCCCGCGTCCACGCCGTAGAGCCCGCCGACCAACTCGCCCCCCTCCCACGCCTCGACGCTGTGCGCGCCGCCCCGCCGGTGGAACTCGCAGTAGCCTCGAACCATCCAGGGCTTAATCCACGTCCCCGTCTCGTGCGCGCGCTCGACCCCGGCGCAGGCGCGTATGACTCGTTCGAAGGCGCGGTCGAGGGTGAAGGTCAGCCGCGTGCGGCGGCGCTCGCGCGCGAGGCTGCGCGGGACGTGCAGCTCTTCGAAGAAGAGAATCCCGCGCTCGGGCGGGCTGAACCAGAGCAGCGGGTAGCCGTCCACCGGCCAGGGGAAGATGCCGCGCGCGTACGCCTCTTCGAGCAGTTCGGGCTCGGGCCGGCCGCCGACGGCGACGATACCGTCGGGCGTCGCCTCGCGCGGGTCTGGGAAACGGCTTTCGACCATGCGCCTCATGATAAAGACGTGAACCGTGAACCGTAAACCGTGACGAGAAAGAGCGACCCCTCCTCGTCACGGTTTACGGTTCACGGTTCACGCCTTAGAATCTCCCCATGCCGGAGCGCGAGTACGGATTCGAGGAGGAGGTCGCGACCGAGAGCCGCGAGAAGCTGAAAAAGCCGCCGCTCTACCGCGTCCTGCTGCACAACGACGACTTCACGACGATGGAGTTCGTCGTCGAAGTCCTCGCGCAGGTCTTCGGCAAGTCGGAGGCCGAAGCCTTCCGCGTCATGTGGGCCGTGCACACGCAGGGCGTCGGCGTCGCGGGCGTCTACACCTACGAAATCGCCGAGATGAAGGTCGAGCGCGTGACGCAGATGGCGCGCGCCCGCGAATTCCCGCTGCTCTGCACCGCCGAGGAAGAACCCCAGGGCGACTGACGGCATCTAAACGGGTTCGGAGTTGAAACACCGGCCGATGATCACCAAAGAGCTACAAGAGACCCTGAACTTCGCCGCGATGGAGGCGATCAAGCGGCGTCACGAGTACGTGACGCTCGAACACCTCCTCTACGCCCTGCTGCACGAGGGCACGGCCGCCAAGGTCGTCCGCCACTGCGGCGGCGACGCGAACGCCTTGACGAGGGAGCTGGAAGTCTTCTTCGACGAGAAGATGGAGAGCGTCCCGGCATCCTCCGACACGCTCCCCGAGTACACGGCCGCCTTCCAGCGCGTCGTCGAGTACGCGCTCCTTCAGGCCGAAGGGTCTGGGCAGAAGGAGGTGGACGGCGGCAACGTGCTGGCCGCGATCTTCCAGTCGCCCAACTCGCACGCCGTCTACCTGCTCAAGAAGCAGGGCATCACGCGCCTCGACGTGCTGAACTACCTCGCGCACGGCATCTCGAAGGTCGAGGGCGGGCCCGGGGGCGACTTCGCGCAGGAGGCCGAGGGCGAGGACTACGAGTCGGAGCAGGCGGCGCGCGACCCTTTGAAGGCATTCGCCACCGACCTCGTCGAGCGCGCCTCCGAAGGGAAGATAGACCCGCTCATCGGGCGCGAGGCGGAGGTCACGCGCACCATCCAGGTCCTCTGCCGCCGCCGCAAGAACAACCCCATCTACGTCGGCGACCCCGGCGTCGGCAAGACCGCTATCGCGGAAGGGTTGGCGCTCAAGATTCAAAAGGGCGAGGTGCCCGACCCGCTCAAAGGCGCCGAAGTCTTCTCGCTCGACATGGGCGCGCTCCTCGCCGGCACGAAGTACCGCGGCGAGTTCGAGCAGCGCCTGAAGGCCGTCATCTCCGCGCTCAAGAAGAAGGACAATGTCATCCTCTTCATCGACGAGATACACACCATCGTCGGCGCGGGCGCCGTCTCCGGCGGCACGATGGACGCCTCGAACATCATCAAGCCCGTGCTCGCCTCCGGCGAGATGCGCTGTATCGGCTCGACAACCTACCCCGAGTACAAGGCCGCGTTCGAGCGCGACCGCGCGCTCGCGCGCCGCTTCCAGAAGATAGAGGTCAGCGAGGCTTCGCTCGAAGACACCGTCAAGATTCTCGAAGGCTTGAAGAAGCTCTACGAGGAGGCGCACGGCGTCACCTACGCTGCGGACGCCCTGCGCGCGGCGGCCGAGCTGGCGGCCAAGCACATCCACGACCGCTTCCTGCCCGACAAGGCCATCGACGTGGTGGACGAGGTCGGCGCGATGGTCAAGCTGATGCCCTCGGCGGAGCGCCCCGCCGAGATCGGTGTCCGCGAGATAGAGACCGTCGTCGCGCGCATGGCGAAGATTCCGCCGCGCACCATCGCCGGCTCCGAGAAAGACCGCCTGCAAAATCTTGAGACGGCGCTGAGGGGCGTCATCTACGGCCAAGACCACGCCGTCGCGCAGATCGTCAACGCCATCAAGCTCTCGCGCTCCGGCCTCGGCCAGCCCGAGAAGCCCATCGGCTCGTTCCTCTTCTCCGGCCCGACGGGCGTCGGTAAGACCGAGCTGGCCAAGCAGCTCGCCCTCGCCTTGGGCGTCGAGTTCATACGCTTCGACATGTCGGAGTACGCCGAGCCGCACACGGTCTCGCGCCTCATCGGCGCGCCGCCGGGCTACGTCGGCTTCGACCAGGGCGGCCTGCTCACCGACGCCGTCAACAAGACGCCCTACGCCGTCGTCGTCCTGGACGAGATAGAGAAGGCGCACCCGAACCTCTTCAACATCCTGTTGCAGGTGATGGATCACGGCACGCTCACCGACAACAACGGCAAGCGCGCAGACTTCCACAACGTCATCCTCATCATGACGACCAACGCGGGCGCGCGCGAGATGTCGGACGCGAAGATCGGCTTTCAGAAGGGGCAGGAGGGTCTGTCGCAGGGTCAGGGGCGCGGGGCGATTGAGCGCACCTTCAGCCCCGAGTTCCGCAACCGGCTCGACGCGTGGATCGCGTTCGCGCCGCTCACGTTCGAGACCATCGAGCGCGTCGTGGACAAGTTCATCGCCGAGGTGCGCGCGCAACTCGTCGAGAAGCACGTCGAGCTTCGACTCACCGAACCCGCCCGCCGCTGGCTCGCCGAGCACGGCTACGACCGGCAGATGGGCGCGCGTCCCATGTCGCGTTTGATTCAGGAGAAGATCAAGGCGCCGCTCGCCGAAGAGATTCTCTTCGGCCGCCTCCAGTCCGGCGGCGAGGCCGTCGTCAACGTCCCCGACAACGACATCCGCATCGAGATCATCGAGGGGTAAGAGCCGGGTAGTCAGTAGTCAGTAGTCAGTAGAAAGACAAGGCGGTGCGCCCGGTTTGAAGACTGAGACGCACCGCCCGTTTTTTTCTACTGACTACTGACTACTGTCTACTGACTACTTCTCCCCTTACTTCCCTCCCGCGGTCTTGTAAAGCTCTTCGACGAACTTCGGCGCGTCGGGCTCCCACTTCAAGGGGAGCCCTTTCGCCGTGCGCCAGCGGTGGAGCCACGAGGGGCCGTTCTTGGCGAGCGCGTCGGGCTCCGAGTACGCAGGGTCTTTCAGAGCCTCTTCGAGCGTGACGAACGTGTAGCCGCGCCGCTTCAACATCGCGGCCACTTCGTCGAAGCGGTCGGCGTTGATCTCGTTGGCGTGGAGCAGGAGCGTCTGCCTGACCTCGCGCCCGAAGGTCTCGGCCGACAGCCGCTCGAAGTGCTCGAAGACCGACTCCATGTAGGGCACGTAGGCGTCGGCCACGCGCTTCGCGGTCGCCGAGTCGCCGCGCCGCTTGGCGTCGTGGTAGACCTTGGCGAAGATGTAGTCGCCGTTGTCCACGGTCACGGGCGCGACCGTGTAGCCGCGCGCGGCGAGGAACTCCGAGAGGCCGCGCTTGTACTCGGGCGTCGCCCCCGTCCAGAGGAAGGGATGGCGGAAGTAGCGGAGCTTCATGCCGCGCTCGGCGAGCAGCATCCGCGTGACCGTCTCGCCGCGCACCACGTCGTCCTTGTAGTCTTCGAGCGGCGCCTTCTGCAAGCTGATGTGCGAGAAGGTGTGGTTGCCCAGCTCCAGCCCCGCGTCGAGCCACGCGCGCAGAAGGTCTGTGCGCGCGTCCATCTCGCCGCGGACGAAGAGCTTCCGCTCGTTGACGAAGCCGACGGCCGGCACGCCGTTCCGCTTCACGCTCTCCAACAGGCGCGACGTGACGCGGCGCATCTCTTCGAGGTCGCCGTAAGGCGCGGGCAGGTCGTCGAACGTGACGGCGACCTGCCTGCCCCGCGCCGCGCCCTCCTGCCCCGCGGCCCGCGCCGCGAGCCCCGACACGAGCATCGTCAAAATCAAAAAGGCACGTGCGATTCTCTTCCGTCTCATGCTCATCCCCCCCGGGCTACTTCTTCGCCTTTGCCTTCGCGCGCCACTCGTGCTGGCGCTCGGCCATGTAGCGCTTCATCGAGTCGGGCAGCGCGACCTCTTCGGTGTCCCTGTACTCCATCCCCTTCGTCACGGCCCAGCGCGCTATCCACGAGTCGCCGCGCTGTCCCGTGTACGTGTCCGGGAGCTGATAGGCTTCGTCGCGCGTCGCCTGTTCAAGCGTGACGAACGAGTAGCCGCGCCGCTTCATCATCGCCGCGAGGTCGCCGAAGCAGTGCGCGTTGAGGACGCCCCCCGTGAGCATCAGGACTTGGGGAATCTCGCGCCCGACTACCTCGCGCGAGTAGTTTTCGTAGAACTCGAACATGCGCTCCATGTACGCGACGTACTCCGCGCGCAGCGAGGCGGCCGCCGCCTCGTCGTCGCGCGTGAGCAGGTCGGCGTAGGCACGATT
Source organism: Pyrinomonadaceae bacterium (assembly GCA_040510435.1). Lineage (GTDB taxonomy): Bacteria > Acidobacteriota > Blastocatellia > Pyrinomonadales > Pyrinomonadaceae > QHXN01. Next base: position 9,954 of record JBEVJD010000011.1, read on the forward strand.
GAACAGCCAGTCCATGTTGTCCACGGTGACGGGGTGGATGCGGTAGCCGCGCTCGCGCAGCAACTTCTCGACCGACGCCTTCACCTCGGGCGTCGAGCCCGTGTTCAGGTACGGGTAGCTGAAGTAGCGGACGCGTCCGCCACGCTCCGCGGCCAGCTTCGAGAGCAGCCGGTCGCCGCTCAGGACTTCGGCCTCGAACGCCTCGACCGAGGTGTTGTAAAGACTCGTGTGGTGCGCGGTCTCGTTGCCGAGTTCGTGGCCCGCGGCGACCCAGTCGCGCAGCGCCGCGACGCGCGCCTCGTGCTCGGCGCCATCGCGGTACAGCGACGCCTCGTTGACGAAGCCGACCGCCTGCACGTCGTTCTCTTTGAGTGAGCGCAGCAGCCTCCGCATCTGGTTCGAGAGGATGGGCGCGTCGTAGGAGTAGCCGGGGAAGTTGACGAAGGTGACGGCGACCTCGCGCCGCGGCGGCGCGGCGGCGGGCGGGGCCTTGGCCTCGGCGGGCGTGAGCGCGCGCTGCCCGACGAGGATGCCGCAGAGGAGCGCGAGGGCTACGGCTGCGGCCGCGAAGGGGCGGCGCGGGTGTGTGCGTGTGTCTTGATGGACGAGTCTCTGTATGCGCTGCATGAGTGAACCTCCGTTAGCTGCTAAGGCCAGCGCCGCCGGTGGCGTCTGCGCGCCGCGCAGTTGTTCGAGCGCGGCGAGCGCGCGCGCGTAAGAGAGCGCGTCGCCCGTCGCCTCCACCGCCGCGTCGTCGCAGGCGTGCTCCCGTTCGGCGCGGACGCGCCCCGAGAGCCACCACGCCGCCGGGTGGTAGAACAGAAGCGTCTCGACCGCCGTCTGGAGCAGGTTCACCGCGTAGTCGTAGCGGCGGACGTGCGCCAGCTCATGCGCGAGCACGGCCTCCAACTGCTGCGGCGTGAGCCCCACGAGGGCGCCCGCCGGGATCAGTATCATCGGCCTCAAGTGTCCGACGACCGTCGGCACTTCGACGAGCGCCGAGCGGCACAAACGCACCGCGCGCTGTACGCGCAGCCGCCCCGACACGCGCACGAGAAGTTCTTCGAAACACACGGGCATGGGCACGGCGCTCCTCTTGAGTTTGAGCACCAGCAGCCACGCGCCGACCATGCGGGACGCGAGCAGGAGCACGCCCGACAGCCACGCGCAGACCAGCCACGGCAGCAACGCCGTCAGGCGCTCCTCGGCCAGGGCCCGCCACGTGGACGCCGCGGGGCTCAAGGCCGACGACGACGAAGAGCCGTGCGTGGCGGGGGCCCCGGGCCGCGTGGCCCCCCCCCCGCCCCCCCCACCCCCCGCCCCCCCAAACCCCCCCCCCCCC
>JBEVJD010000012.1:0-21603 GCA_040510435.1 Pyrinomonadaceae bacterium
AGCAGTACGAAGACCTCGTCAAGGCCGGCGTCATAGACCCGACCAAGGTCACGCGCACCGCTTTGCAGAACGCGACCTCCATCGCCGGCCTCCTGCTGACGACCGAGGCCGTGGTGTCCGAGATACCCGAGGAGAAGGCGAAGGGCGCGCTGCCGCCGATGCCGGGCGGTGACATGGGCTACTGAGGATTGCGGAGTGTGGATTTCGGATTGAAAAGACGACTCTTCTTCTAATCCGCAATCTGCAATCCACACTCCGCAATGGAGAATCATGGACATCAACCGTTTGACCGAGAAGGCACAGGAGGCTTTGCGCGCTGCGCAGAGTGAGGCGACCCGCTTGGGCCACCAGCAAGTTGATGTCGAGCACCTTCTGCTCGCGCTGCTCGCGCAGGAAGGCGGGCTGGCCAAGTCAATTCTGGACAAGGCCGGGGTTGACGCCGAGACAGTGCGCCAACGCGTCGAGGCCGAACTCGCGCGGCTGCCGAAAGTCTCTTCGACGAGCGGCGGCGTCGGCGACGTGTACATCACGAGCAGGCTCAACCGGCTGCTCACGCAGGCAGAGGACGAGGCGCGCAAGCTCAAGGACGAGTACGTCTCGGTCGAACACCTTCTGCTCGCGATGGCGGATGACAAGTCTGGCGCGGCCGGTCGTATCCTTAACGAGTCGGGTCTGACGCGCGACCGTCTGATGCAGGCGCTCAAGGGCGTGCGAGGGAGCCAGCGCGTCACCTCGCAGAACCCGGAGGCGACCTACGAGGCGCTCGAACGCTACGGGCGCGACCTGACGAAGGCCGCCGCCACCGGCAAGCTCGACCCGGTCATCGGCCGTGACGACGAGATACGCCGCACCATTCAAGTCCTTTCGCGCCGCACGAAGAACAATCCCGTGCTCATCGGCGAGCCCGGCGTCGGCAAGACCGCCATCGTCGAAGGCTTGGCTCAACGCATCATGCGCGGCGACGTGCCCGAGAGTCTCAAAGACCGGCGCGTCGTCGCGCTCGACATGGGCGCGCTCATCGCGGGCGCGAAATACCGGGGCGAGTTTGAAGAGCGTTTGAAGGCCGTCCTGAAGGAAGTGCAGGAGGCCGAGGGCCGCATCATTCTCTTCATAGACGAGCTGCACACGGTCGTCGGCGCGGGCAAGACCGAGGGCTCGATGGACGCAGGCAACCTTCTGAAGCCGATGCTCGCGCGCGGCGAGTTGCACTGCATCGGCGCGACCACGCTCGACGAGTATCGCAGGTACATCGAGAAGGACGCGGCCTTAGAACGCCGCTTCCAACCTGTCTTCGTCAAGGAGCCGTCGGTCGAAGACACTATCTCCATCCTGCGGGGCCTCAAGGAGCGCTACGAGATTCACCATGGCGTGCGCATCAAGGACTCGGCGCTCGTCGCCGCGGCCGTGCTCTCGCACCGCTACATCGCCGACCGCTTCCTGCCCGACAAGGCGATTGATTTAGTTGACGAGGCGGCGGCGCGTCTGCGCACTGAAATCGAGAGCGTGCCGATTGAGCTTGATGAAGTGCAGCGGCGAGTCATGCAGTTGGAGATCGAGCGCGAGGCTTTGAAGAAGGAGAAAGACCGCGCGTCGAAAGAGCGTCTGGGGAAGTTGGAGAAGGAGCTGGCCGACCTGAAGGCGCGCGCAGACGCCTTACGCGCGCAGTGGCAGGTCGAGCGGCAGGCGGTCGAGCGTCTGCGCAAGCTCCGCGAAGAGATAGACCGCACGCGCGTCGAGATCGAGCAGGCCGAGCGCGCTTACGATTTAAATAAAGCGGCCGAGTTGCGCTACGGCAGACTGCGAGACCTTGAGCGCAGGCTCCAATCCGAAGAGGAATTGCTGGCGAAGAAGCAGGGCGGCTCGCGTCTCATCAAGGAGGAGGTGGACGAGGAGGACATCGCTGCGGTCGTCTCGCGCTGGACGGGCGTCCCGGTCTCGCGCCTGATGCAGGGCGAGGTCGAAAAACTCCTGCAACTCGGCGAGCACCTGCACAAGCGCGTCATCGGTCAGGACGAGGCCGTCGAGGCCGTGGCCGACGCCGTCATACGCGCACGCTCCGGCCTCAAAGACCCGCAACGCCCCATCGGCTCGTTCATCTTCCTCGGCCCCACGGGCGTCGGCAAGACGGAACTGGCGCGCGCGCTCGCCGAGTTAATGTTCGACGACGAGCAGGCCATGATCCGCATCGACATGTCTGAGTACATGGAGAAGCACGCCGTCGCACGCCTCATCGGAGCGCCGCCGGGCTACGTCGGCTATGAAGAGGGCGGGCAGTTGACCGAGGCCGTGCGCCGCAGGCCGTACAGCGTCGTCCTCTTCGACGAGATAGAGAAGGCGCACCACGATGTCTTCAACGTCCTCTTGCAGATACTCGACGACGGGCGGTTGACCGACAGCCAAGGTCGCGTCGTCGATTTCAAGAACACGGTCATCATCATGACCTCGAACATCGGGTCGCAGCGCATCCTTGAGTTCAGCGGCAAGGAAGGGGTCGAGGGTTATGAGTTGATGAAAGAGGCCGTGCTGGTCGAACTCAGACACCACTTCCGCCCGGAGTTCCTGAACCGCGTGGATGACATCGTGGTCTTCCACGCGCTCACGGAAGAAGACCTCAAAAAGATTCTGGACATTCAGCTCAACCGTCTGCGCGCGCGACTGACCGAACGTCACATCCGTTTAGAGCTGACGCCGGAGGCCGCGACGCACCTTGCGCGCGAGGGCTACGACCCGGTCTATGGCGCGCGCCCGCTGAAGCGCGCCATCCAGAAGGAGTTGGAGACGCCCCTCGGACGGCTGCTCCTGGGCGGCGTGATAAGGGATGGGCAGAGGATCGTCGTTGACTTTGAGGGCGGAAAGTTCACATTCACGCCCAAGGGGGCGGAGCAGGCGGAGGCCGCGGGTGTCGGGGGATAACTCGGTGATGACCTGTGGGTTAATGGGAGACGGCGGTGAGCGATGAACAGCAACGTTGAGGAGAAATTGATTGACAACGTCCTGATTGCGACTGACGGCTCGGCCCACGCGGAGGCGGCAGTCGAGTACGGCGCGTGGCTCGCGGCGCGCACGGGCGCGAGCGCGACCGCCGTCTACGTGATTGACGCGCGGCGGCTTGCCGTCCACTTCATCAGGCACTTCTCGGAGATCGTCGAAGGTCACGCCGCGGGAGTCCCGGCGCGCGTACGCGAAGCCGGGCTCCTTGAGCGTGTGCGCGCCTACTACCACGCTCACGGGCTGCGTGTGCTCGAACGCGCCGCCGCCGTCTGCGAGCGCTACGGCGTGGCGTGCCGGACGGAGCTTGAGACCGGCAGCGTCGTGAAGATTCTCGCCGGGCGCGCGCCGCACGCAGACCTATTGGTGATGGGCAAGCACGGCGAGGACGTAGACCTTGAGACTGGCTTCCTCGGCTCGGTCGCCGAGAAGGTTGTGCGCAAAGTCGGGCGGCCGGTGCTGATGGCGCAGCCGCCGTTCCGCGAGTTCAAAAGGGCGCTGCTGGCCTACGACGGGAGCGCGGCGGCGCGGCGTGCTATGCAGGCGTTGGCGCGTCTCGCCGTCGCTCTCCGTATGGAAGAAGTGGATGCGGTCGAGCTTGTCGAGTGGAACGAACCGACGGAGGCGCTCACAGAGGTCTTGCGGTATTTCAAAGACTATCCGGTACACGTGAACACGCATTACCTGAAGGGCGACAGCCTCTCCGTGATTCTCGATCACGCGAGCGAAGCGAAGTGTGACCTGCTGGTGATGGGCGCCTACGCCGACCAGACCGCCGAGAGTCTCGGGCTTGGCTCGACGACGGAGTACCTGATGCGCAACAGCACCGTGCCGGTGCTCGTGCATCACTGAAGCGAAAGGGGAGGCGGACGTGTTCTGTCAGGTGAGTCTGCCTCCCCTGTTCGCGTAAGGAGGAAAGAAATGTTGCTCGTGTATTCGCTTAACTGGTGGACGCTGGCGCTGCGCGGCCTTCTGGCCGTTCTCTTCGGCATCCTGACCTTCGTCTGGCCCGGCATCACCCTACTGTCGCTCGTCTTCCTCTTCGGCGCCTACGCCATCACCGACGGCGTCTTCGCCATCGCCGCCGGTGTAAGAGGACGAGAGCAGAATCGCTGGTGGTTGCTGCTCATCCAGGGAATCTTCGGCGTCATCGCGGGCGTGCTCACGTTCGTGTGGCCGGGCATCACGGCGCTGTTGCTGCTTGGACTCATCGCCGGATGGGCGCTCTTCACCGGCGTGATGGAGATCGTCGCGGCGATACAGATGCGCAAGCACATCAAGGGCGAGTGGCTGCTGGCGCTGAGCGGAGCCCTGTCGGTGCTCTTCGGCATGCTGCTGCTGCTGAACCCTGCGGCGGGCGCGCTCGCCGTAGTCTGGATCATCGGCGCCTACGCAATCTTTTTCGGCGTCTTGCTGCTCGCACTCGGCTTCAAGCTGCGCGGCCTTGAGCGCACAGCACACCCGGAGATGTCGCCCAGACACGCATGAGTCCACGGCCCGCGAATGCGCGCCTGCGCGGAGCGCATGAGAGGGCGGGCTCAAGGCCCGAAACCCGGCGGGGCGGATTGGAGAAGGAGAGAGGAGGCGTGATGAGCGCGAGAAGATGTGTGCGCGTTGGGGCGCGGCCGGCCGAGCACTCACGAGTGGCGTCGGCTCTGGTCGCATTACTCGCATTGGCTCTATTGCTCGGGGCGTGCAGTCGGACGGAATCATCGAGAGAGTCCTCGGCGCCCGGCGCCGCATCGGCGACGCCCCTCCCGGTGATTCACACCAGCCTCACGGGCGACGGCGGCGCAGGCGCGGGCGTCGCGGCGGCCCCGGTCGTCTCCTACGCCGACGTGGTGAGCCGGGTCGCGCCCGCGGTCGTCACGATTAACGTGCAGTCGCGCGCACACGCGCCGCAACAGTACCCGTTCGCTGACGACCCTTCGTTTCGAGACTTCTTCGGCGAGCAAGGCCCGCCCCGACCGCCCGCCGAGCGGCGCCAGAGGGGCCTCGGCTCGGGCGTCATCGTCAGCAACGACGGCTTCATCCTGACGAACCACCACGTCATAGATGGGGCCGAGCAGATTAGGGTGGCGCTCAACGACAACCGCCTCTTCGACGCGCGCGTCGTCGGCTCTGACCCGCCGAGCGATTTGGCCTTGCTGAAAATTGACGCGGGCAATTTGCCGCTCCTCACGCTCGGCGACTCCGACCGCGTGCGGGTCGGCGATGTGGTGCTCGCCGTCGGCAACCCGCTCGGCATCGGGCAGACCGTGACCGAAGGAATCATCAGCGCCAAGGGCCGGCAGACGGGGCTGAGCAACGGCAGCTTCGAGGACTTCCTCCAAACGGACGCCTCGATTAATCAGGGCAACTCCGGCGGCGCGCTCGTCAACATGAGCGCCGAACTCATCGGCATCAACTCGCAGATACTCTCGCCTTCGGGCGGCAGCATGGCATAGGCTTCGCCATCCCCTCGAACATGGCCCGCAGCGTGATGGAAGAGTTGAAGCGTACGGGCAAGGTGCGACGCGGGCAGCTCGGCGTCGTCGTACAGGAGTTGAACTCGGAGACGGCCGCGGGCCTCGGCATCAGGGAGACGAAAGGCGTGGTCGTCAGTCAGGTGCAGCCCGGCAGCGCCGCCGACCGCGCGGGCATCCGGAAGGGCGACGTTATCACCGCTTTGAACGGTGTCGAAGTCGGCGACCCGAACACCTTCCGCAATCAGGTGGCGGGCACGCCGCCCGGGACGGAGGTGACGTTGACGATTCGGCGCGAGGGGCGGGAGCAGCAGGTACGCGCCACGCTCGGTGAATTCAGCCCGCAGGCCGAGCAGAGAAGATGAGCGGGCCGCGAACGGGGAGCGGCACATGATAACAATCGAAGAGCACGTCCAAAGAATTGTCGCCGCGAGTCGGGGCGACGAGCAGTCATTGATTCACATGATTGCGCGCGAGCTACAACTGCTCCACGCGGCCCTGCCCGCCCCCGCTTACCTTGAGTCGGTCGCGGTTCACCTTGAAGTGAGTTGTGTTCAAGACTTTGATTTGCCCGACGGGACGACTTTCGACGGGCCGGTATTCCTGCGCCACGCAGCGCGGCTCGTGCGCCTGACGCTCATTGATGAGACGTAAGACGGAGAGGAGAGAACTATGCAAGGTGAGATCGAACGAAATCGTTGGAAGACCTTTCTCGACGAGTTCAGCAAGCGCAACCAGCAGCGGCCCGCGCGCCTTGAGGTCATAGGGGCGGACATCGGCGCGCAGGTGGAGGAGAAGTTCCTGCCATTCGTCGGCGTCAGTTTCGAGCCGAAAGGTTCCGCGGCCGGGAGCGTCGAAATCATCCTCGGCGCCGAGGCGGAGGCCGACCCGAGGCACGTGACCCACACCGTCCCGAACGTCCGGCGCATCGTGCCGCTCGTCGGCATTAAGGGCGTCGAAGACGGTTTAGGGGTTGAAGACGGAGACGGCAGGAAAACGCTGCTCCGCTTTGAGATTTTGCCGGAACTTCCGGACGAAACTTCGGAAGGGCGCGAGTAGGCGTCACTGGCAAAAACAGGTAACCGGCCGTCGGCAACAAGGCTCGACTCGCCGGGTCGCGTGGACGGCCGGCTTGGGGCCTGCGGACGTATGTTTGCTCTGATCTCTCTGCTGGTCGTAGTTTCGCTCTCGATGCTGGTGATACGCATCGGCACGCTGGCGCTCGGGATGACGGGAATGTCGCGGGAGGCCGCCGCCTTCCAGTCGCTCTCGGCATTTTCCGGCACCGGCTTTACGACGGGCGAGGCCGAGATGGTGATCACCGCGCCCGAGCGCCGGCGCATCATCTCCTATCTCATCCGCATCGGGAGCGGTGGCGCGATTTCCGCCATCGCCTCGCTCGTCCTTTCGTTTACGTCCGCGGGCGAGGCGGCCACGCCGCGGCTGCTTATCCTCGCGTGCGGGATCGCCGTGCTCGCGGTGCTCTCGCAGAGCGAGTGGTTCAACCGAATGCTGACGCCGGTGATCAAGTGGGGGCTGCGGCGTACGACCACGCTCGACGTGCGGGACTTCGCCTCACTGCTCCACCTGCGCGACAACTACGGCGTCGCCGAGCTGGAGGTGGATAAAGGCGACTGGCTGGCGAAGGCGCGCCTCAAAGACCTCAACCTTCCCGGCGAAGGCGTGGCGGTGCTCGGCATTCTACGCGGCGACGGCTCCTACGTCGGCGCGCCTTCGCAGGAGTTCCAACTGCGCCCCGGCGACACCCTCATCGCCTACGGCCGGGACGAACGTCTACGGGAGTTGGCCGGTCGCAGCGAGACCGACCAACACTCCCACGAACGCGCCATCGCGGATCAGAGCAACCGCGCGGCCGCAGCAGATCGGGCCTGACGACGCCCCACGTCAGCCTGTTGACAAATGGAATGAAGCAGCTCATCACCCAATCTCCCCGGTGAGATAATGCCCACTAATATCTCGCACGTAAGTGCTACATATCAGTGGAGGTGAGCCATGAGTCTGGACTACATCGGTATCGGCCTGCACAAGATCAGCAGTCAGGTCTGCATCCCGCAGGTCGAAGCGCTACGCTACCCGGTGACTTTCCGCAGCCTCCGCGAAGGCCGATAGGGTCACGCCGCGGCGTCCGTTGAAATAAGCGCGCGAGAAGCTTAATGAGCTTCTCGCGCGCCCTTCATTTTAGGCAATCTCGCAACGTTCAGCGCCCTCAACGGTGATAAGTAAACCGGCACGTTGATCATTCCGCCGCGGTAAATGCCCGCCCGGGGTGCGGGCGAAGATTCTCGCCCGCAGGGTAGGGGTATCCTTGGGCGAGAAGAGGGCGCGTGATCGAACCACGCGCCCCCGCAACTATCGACCTTCACCACGAATAATGATGCCGTAGCTTCGCCCCGAAGACGTGGCCGCCGCAGGCCGCCCGTAACGGCGGCCGCGTGGAAGGGTGATTGCGGGCTCGAGGTGACGCATCTTGAACGGGGACTTATGATGTTTCAAGATAATGAATCGCGGAGGATAATTATCTAACCGGATGGTGGATGATAGATAGGGAGTAGTTGCCGCAACACAGCCCGCCGGGCACCGCACGTGTTTCGGGGAGCCGCTGCCGTTAATCGCGGGCGTGGGCTGAGCGGCGTGTGAGGTTATGAGGCTGAGCCTCGTATCGCGCTCGGGTTGACAGTAGAAAGGCGGCCGTGATGGCGACGGAGTTGACGAGGACGGGGATCGAGGTCGTGGGCGAGGTCGCATGGGGGACACACCTCTGCCATTTCTACGAGACCAGGCAAGACCTGCTCGACATTCTGATTCCGTACTTCAGGGCCGGGCTGGAGGCTCGGGAATTCTGCGTGTGGGTGGTCGCCGAGTTTACGGTGGAAGAGGCGCGGGACGCTTTGAGGCGCGGCATCCCCGGAGCCGAGCGCCACCTGTCGGCGGGCGACATACAAATCATTCCACATGCCGAGTGGTATCTGAAGGGCGGCACGTTCGACGCCGAACGTGTGACCGGGGACTGGGGCGGTAAGCTGGACGAGGCGCTCGCGAAAGGCTACGAGGGGTTGCGCGGCGGCGGCGTCGTGGCCGGGCTTTTGAAGGAGTACGACGAAGACGTGCTGAGGTTTGAAGCGGCGCTGGACGAAGCCCTCGCCGGCAGACGCGTAATCCTGCTGTGCAGCTACCTGCTCTCCAAAGTGGACGCCGCCGCCGTCTTCGACGTGGTTCGGACGCACGAGGTCGCAGTCGTCAGGCGGCGCGGCCGCTGGGAGGTCTTGGAAAGCGTCGAACTCAAGCGTGTCAAGCGCGAGATCGAAAAGCTTAACGCCGAGCTTGAGCAGCGGGTCGCCGTGCGGACGCGGGAGCTGGAGGCCGCCAACGAGGAGTTGAAGAAAGAGATTGCCCGACGCGAGCGAGTCGAAGCGGCCCTGCGCGCGAGCGAGCGGCGCTTCCGCTCGCTCATCGAGAACAGCGCCGACGCCTTCGTGCTCTTCACCCCGGATGGACGACGCCTGTACTACGCAAGCCCCTCGATGCCGCGCGTGCTCGGCTACTCCCCGGAGGAGCTTGCCAGCCACAGTGCCTACGACATTCTCCATCCGCAGGACGTGAAGGTGTTCACAGAGGCCGTGGCGGCAATATTGGGGCGACCGGGCGCGAGCGCTGACGTGCAGTTACGCGTGCGCCACAAAGACGGGGCATGGCATTGGTTCGAGGGGACGTACATGAACATGATTGACGACCCGAACGTCGGCGCCATCGTCTGCAACTTCCGGGACATCACGGAGCGCAAGCGGGCGGAGGATGATCTGAGGGCCACGAGTGAGCAGTTGCGCGCCCTGTCGGCGCGCCTGAGTTCCGCCAGGGAAGAGGAAGGGGCTCGCATCGCGCGCGAGATTCATGACGAGTTGGGGGCGGCGCTGTCGAGTCTGAGGTGGGATTTGGAAGAGGTCGGCGAAGTCCTCTCGGAGCCGGCGGACGCGGCGCGCGTTGCCGACCTGCGGCGTAAAGTGGCGGGCATGATGAGTCTGACCGACACGACCGTCAACACTGTCAGAAGGATCGCCTCGGAGCTGCGCCCCGTCGCGCTGGACGACCTCGGACTGGCGGAGGCGGTCGAATGGCAGGCCGGGCAGTTTCAGGCGCGGACGGGGATAGTCGTCAGTTGCGACTGCCACCTTGAAAACGTCGAACTGAGCCGGGAACAGGCGACGGCCGTCTTCCGCATCTTTCAGGAGGCGCTGACCAACGTCTTACGCCACGCGCGGGCGACGAGGGTCGAGGTCGCGCTGAAGAGTGAGGCCGGCGGGTTGGTCCTGACGGTCAGCGACGACGGGCGGGGGATTACGGCGGAAGAGCTTTCCGGCTCGCGGACGCTCGGCCTTCTGGGGATGAGGGAGCGCGCCAACCTCGTCGGGGGAGAACTCGACATCAGGGGCGAGGAAGGGCGTGGAACGACCGTCACCGTCAGAATCCCGATCTCCGGTTAAACGAAACTCCCGAACGAGCTTTATAATAGCCGCATCCCTCGAACGTCAGCTTCGGTCGCACACGCCCGGAGGCGCCGGCAATGTTAAGAGTCCTCATCGTTGACGACCACGAGGTCTTGCGTGACGGGGTGAAGAGAGTCCTCGACAGGCGTCCCGGCGAGCTAATCTTCGGCGAGGCGGGCACGGCCGCCGAGGCGCTCAGGCTCGCGCGCGAGCGGGAGTGGGACGTGGTGGTGCTCGACCTTTCGCTGGGCAGCAGGAGCGGCCTCGAAGTCCTGAAGGAGCTGCGGCAGCTCCGCCCACGCCTGCCCGTGCTCATCCTCAGTATGCACTCCGAGGAGCAGTTCGCCCGCCGCGCCTTCAAGGCCGGGGCGTCCGGCTACATCACCAAGGACAGCCCGCGCGCGGAGCTGGCCGAGGCCGTCAGGAAGGTGGCCGGGGGCGGCACGTACGTCAGCCCCGCACTAGCCGAGAAACTCGTCTTCGACCTGAGGCGCGGCGACGACCGGGCGCCACACGAGCTTCTTTCCGACCGCGAGTTCGAGGTGCTGCGGCTCATCGGCTCCGGCAAGACCGTCGGCGAGATCGCCGACACGCTTTCGCTCAGCGACAACACGATCAGCACCTACCGCGCGCGCATCCTTGAGAAGACGGGGATGAAGACCAACGCCGAACTCACGCACTACGCCATTCAGAACAAGTTAGTGGATTAGGGCGGACGAAAAGCCCGCCGGAGCCGACCGGGTTTGTAGTGCAAACGACCACGAGGTTATAGACCGGGCCGGGACTCGGGAATCAGAGTTACACCGATACCCCTCACCGCCTTCGTCCGGTACCTTACAAAGTTGCACGACCTGAGGGAAACTCTCCTCCGGGACGCGGGCAGTCTCGGCGCGACTGTTCGGGCATAGGGACGCGCCGAAGCGATCCGGGCCGCAGTCCCGACCTCGCCGGATCGCAGGGGCTCGGGAGTACAGAGGGTAGGCTTACTCCCGAGCATCCTCAATCCGAGGCCGCCTGAAATCCGACCTCACAGACCAAAAGTTCCAACACATTTCGGCAAGGTGTTTAGATACATGAGCGGTATTACGCCCGAAGGTCACTACGACTCGATAGTCAGCGCCTCCTCCGTCTGGCCGGGCCACGGGGAAGCGGGCCGCGGGCGTCTCTCCCGGAGAGGTTCGCCCGGGAGAGTGAGCGGGGCCGCGAGTACCGTCCTGGTCGTGAACGACTCGCCGGACTCGCTTGAGATGATGAGCCTCCTGCTGAGCCGCGCCGGCTACAGCGTGCTGACCGCCTTCGATGGGCAGGAGGGCTTTGAGGTCGCGACCCGCGAGCGCCCGCGCCTCGTCGTCAGTGATGTCTTGATGCCGCGTGTGGACGGCATCGGGCTGTGCCGCATGATGCGCGGGCACGAGAAGTTGCGCGACACGCCCATCCTGCTCGTCAGCGCCATCCGCAAAGACAGCGAGAGCGTGGTCGAAGGTCTCAAGGCCGGGGCCGACGACTACCTCGAAGCGCCTTACGACCCCAACCTCCTGCTGACCAAGGTGGCGCAGCTCGTCGAGCGTGAAGAGACCGAAGAGGCCCTGCGTGAAAGTAAGGAGATCCTCCAGAAGATCTTCGACCACATCCCCGTCATGGTCAGCTTCTTCGACGCGGACGGCCGCCTCACGCTGGTCAACCGGGAGTGGGAGCGCACCGTGGGCTGGGCGCCCGAAGAGGTGCGGGAGCAGAACCTCGACATCTTCGCCGAATGCTACCCGGACCCGGAGGAGCGCCGGAAGGTGCGAGACTTTCTCGCCACCTCGAACGGCCACTGGGCCGATTTCTACGCCAAGGTCAGGGACGGGCGGGTGATCGTGACGACGTGGGCCGTCGTCCGCCTGTCGGACGGGACGAGCATCAGCATCGGGCAGGACATCACCGAGCGCAAGCGGGCCGAGGAGCGGCTGAGAAAATCTAACGAGAATCTGCGCGCCCTCGCCGCCCGGCTCCAGGCCGTGCGCGAAGAGGAGAGCATCAAGATCGCGCGCGAGATCCACGACGAGCTGGGCGGGGGGCTGACCGGGCTGAAGATGGACGTTTCGTGGATCGAAAGAAGGCTGCCGGGGGCCGGCGACGAGGCCGTCCGGCAGAAGCTGAGGTCGATGTCCGAGCTGATTGACGAGACCATCCAGAAGGTGCGGAACATCTCGACCGAACTACGCCCCTCGGTGCTCGACGACCTCGGACTCGCCGCCGCGGTCGAGTGGCAGGCGCGGGAGTTTCAGCGCCGGACGGAGATCGAGTGTGTGATTACGTCGCTCGATGAGGAGGTCGCGCTGAGCGCGGAGAAGTCCACCGCCGTCTTCCGCATCTTCCAGGAAGTGCTGACGAACGTCGCCCGCCACGCGCGCGCCACGCGGGTCGAGATCAGCATGGAAAAACGTGACGGCACCCTCGTGCTGAGGGTTTGTGACGACGGGCGCGGCATCCGGGAGAGCGACATCTCCGACACCAGGTCGCTCGGACTCCTCGGCATGCGCGAGCGCGCCGTCGTCTTCGGGGGCGTGGTTGAGATCGAAGGGGCTAGGGGGCGTGGGACGACGGTGACGGTGAGGATCCCGCTGGAATGATCGCAGAATGGGGGCCGGGCGCCCGCCCGGCACAGGTGCGTTATGAGAGTTCTTATCGCGGACGATCACGCTGTCGTGCGACGGGGCCTGATCCAGATCCTGACTGACGCGTGCAAGACGCTCACCGTCGGCGAGGCGCGGGACGCGCCGGAAGTCCTGCGTCTCGCCCGCGAGCGCGACTGGGACATCGTCGTGCTCGACATCTCCATGCCGGGCCGCAACGGCCTCGAAGCGCTCAAGGAGCTGAGGCAGGTGCGCCCGCGCACCCCCGTCCTCATCCTGACGACCCACCCCGAGGAGCAGTACGCGATCCGCGTCTTCAGGGCGGGGGCGGCGGGCTACATGACCAAGGAGAGCGCCCCGGAGCACCTCGTCGAAGCCGTCCGCAGGGTGACGGCCGGCGGAAGGTACATCAGCCCGTCCCTCGCCGAGTTGCTGGCCGCCAGCATCGGCGGCGACGCCGAGAAGCCGCCGCACGAGAGTCTGTCCGACCGCGAGTACCAGGTGCTCTGCATGATCGCCTCGGGCAAGACGGTCGGCCAGATCGCCCGCGAGCTGTCACTGAGCGACAAGACCATCAGCACCTACCGGGCACGCATCCTCGAAAAGATGGGGATGAAGACGAACGCCGACCTGACCCACTACGCCATCAGCAACCGCCTCACCCAGTAGACAGGGGCGAGGGCGCGCGGCGAGTAGATCATTGATTCACCGGCTCGTCGGCTCATTGAATTAACGAGACCACGGGCCGGTGACTTGCCCCCGCATTCCTTTTAACTCCCTCATCCCTGCGCCCTCACCCCGCCTACCGCCGTAGGACAGACCCGGACAGAATTATCATCTTTCGACCGATACCGCCGGCCCCCGCGTCAGGGTAGTTTTGAGTTGAGTTCGCTCACGAACGTCGAAGGCGGTGTGAACATGATCTTCATCGTTGACGATTCGAAAGTATTGCGCGACAGGCTGGTAAGCATGCTCTCGGAGGTGGAGGGCATCGAGGTCGTCGGGCAGGCCGGCAACGCCGCCGAGGCCATCAGCGGCATCCGTCGCCTGAGGCCGCGCGTCGTCGTCCTCGACATCCAGATGCCCGGCGGGAGCGGCATCGAGGTGCTCAGAACCATCAAGCGCGAGGCGCCGCCGACCGTCGTGGTGATGCTGACGAACCACACACTCGCCCAGTACAGGGAGAAGTGCATGGAGCTGGGGGCCGACTATTTCTTGGACAAGACGAGAGACCTCGACAAGCTGACGGAGATATTCCAAGACCTCGTGAGCAGTTCGGGCGTGAAGCGCTGACGGCGGGTGTTATCCGATGACTTTGGGCACCGCAAAGAAGGACGACCTACTGATGGGTGAGACGCAACAGCTCGCGAAGAGCATCGTCGGGACGGTGAGGGAGCCGCTGGTCGTCCTCGACGGCGGCCTGCGGGTAAGGCTCGCCAACCGCTCCTTCTACCGGACGTTCCGGGTGACGCGGGAGGAGACCGAAGGTGTCTCGCTCTTCGGCCTGGGCGACGGCCACTGGGACATCCCCGAGCTGCGCTCGCTGCTGCTCGAAGTGCTCCCGCGGAACACGCACATTGACGACTTCGAGGTTGACCGGGAGTTCCCCGTCATCGGGCGCAAGGTCATCCTCCTGAACGCCTGCCGGCTGCACGACGAGACCCGGCGGGCGGAGATGATCCTACTCGCGATGGAGGACGTGACCGAGCGCCGCAGGGCCGAGGCGGCCCTGCGCGCCGGGGAGCAGCACTTCCGCTCGCTGATTGAGAACAGCTCGGACGCCATCGCCCTCTTCGACGCCGCCGGCGCGATCAGCTACGCCAGCCCTTCGACCTCGCGCGTGCTCGGCTATGAGCCGGACGAGATACTGCGCTTCAACGCCTTCGATCTCATCCACCCGAACGACCGGGGGCTGACGGCGGAGTGCCTCGCCGCGGTTGTGCGGCGGCCGCGCGCGTCGGCCGGCGTCGAGTCCCGCGTGCGCCACAAGGACGGCTCGTGGCGTTGGCTGGAGGGGACTTTCACGAACCTGTTAGGGGAGCCGAGCGTCGCCGCCATCGTCAACAACTACCGCGACATTACCGCGCGCAAAGAGCTGGACGCGGAGCTGAAGGTGTTCGCCGCGCGGGTCGAACGCAGCAACCGCGAGCTACAGGACTTCGCCTCCGTGGCCTCGCATGACCTGCAAGAGCCGCTGCGCAAAATTCAGGCGTTCGGCGACCGCCTCGCGGCGAGGTGCTACGACTCGCTCGGCGAGGAGGGGCGCGACTACCTGCGGCGGATGCAGTCGGCCGCCGGGCGGATGCAGAACCTCATCAACGACCTGCTGACGTTCGCGCGGGTCGAGAGCAAGGCGCAGCCCTTCGCCCCCGTCGCCCTCGCCGATGTGGTACGAGGGGTAATCTCCGACCTCGAAGTGCAGGTGGAGCAGTCGGGCGCGCGAATCGAGGTGGGCGAGCTGCCGGTCGTCGAGGCCGACCCGCTCCAGATGCGGCAACTTTTCCAGAACCTGATCGGCAACTCGCTCAAATACCGCCTGCCCGGAACAGCACCGGAGATCAGAATCAGCGCCGGCATCCTCGACGCCGGCGCCGCGGCCCTTGACGGCGGCCCGCACCCGGCGAAGGGGGCAGAGGGCGCGAGCCCCCCCGGCCCGGTGTGCCGGCTCTGCGTCGCAGACAACGGCATCGGCTTCGACGAGAAATACCTGGATCGCATCTTCACGGTCTTCCAGCGGCTGCACGGGCGCAAGGAGTACGAGGGGACGGGCGTCGGCCTGGCCGTCTGCCGGAAGATCGCCGAGCGCCACGGCGGGAGCATCACGGCGCACAGCTCGCCGGGGGCGGGGGCGACCTTCGTCGTCACCCTGCCGGTGAGACAGACGAAGGAGGCGGAGGCGCGATGAACGACTGGAGAAGGCCGATCACGATTTTACTGGCCGACGACGACGAGGACGACCGCAAGCTGGCCCAGGATGCGCTGGCCGAGAGCCGGCTGGCTAACGACCTCCACACGGTCGAGGACGGCGAGGAGCTGATGGACTACCTGCTTCGGCGCGGCAAGTACGCGGCGCTGGCCGACAGCCCCCGCCCGGGCCTAATCCTGCTCGACCTCAACATGCCGAAGAAGGACGGCCGCGAGGCGCTAAGGGAGATCAAGGCCGACCCCTCCTTGCGCCGGATTCCTGTGGTCGTGCTGACGACCTCGAAGGCCGAGGAGGACATCTACCGCACCTACGACCTCGGGGCCAACTCCTTCATCACCAAGCCGGTCATGTTCGAGTCGCTCGTCAGGGTGATGAGGGAACTCGGCACGTACTGGTTCGAGATCGTCGAGTTGCCCCGCAGGAGCTAAGGAGAGACCAGGTTGACCGCCGAACCGCTCAAGGTGCTGCTCGTCGAGGACGACGAGGACGACTTCCTCCTGGCCCGCGGCCTCCTCTCCGAGGTCGGGGGCCGCAAGGTCGAGCTCAGGTGGGCGGCCAGCTATCAGGAGGCCCTCCGGGCCATTGAGAGCGGGGGCCACGACGTTTGCCTGGTCGATTACCGGCTAGGCGAGCGTACCGGGCTGGAGCTGCTGCGCGAGGCGGGGCGCGCCGACTACAAGGCTCCGATGATCATGCTCACGAGTCAGAACGACTACGACCTTGACGCCGAGGCGATGCGCGCTGGCGCGGCCGACTATCTGGTGAAGGGCCACGTGGACACGTCCACCATCGAGCGCTCGATCCGCTACGCGCTCCAGCGTTCAAGTCAGTTCGAGAGGCTGCGCGGCCTCGCTAATCGCGACGAGCTGACCGGGCTCTACAACCGGCGCGCGCTCGACGGCCTGCTCCGGGAGGAGGTTAGCCGCCACGAGCGCTACGGTCGCCCGTTCAGCTTGGTGATGCTCGACGTGGATTACTTCAAAGCAATCAACGACTCCTACGGACACCCGGTCGGCGACGAGGTGCTGCGCTGGCTCGCGCGGCTCGTCCGCGACTGCGTGCGCGCAGTTGACATGCCGGCCCGCTACGGCGGCGAAGAACTGGCCGTCGTCCTCCCGGAGATGGACAGCGGGCTGGCCTTGAAGGCGGCCGAGCGGCTGCGGCTGCGCGTCGCCGCGCGCCCGTTCAGCTTCGGCAGCGCGCGCCGGCAGACGCAGCTCCCCGTGACGGTCAGCCTCGGCGTGGCCGCGCTGCCGGACGACGCGGCGACCGCCGCAAGTCTCGTCGCCGCCGCCGACCGCGCTCTCTACGCCGCCAAGCGCGGGGGCCGCAACCGCAGCGTCCGCTTCCGCGACCTGCCCGAGCGGGCGGGTCAGACCAGAGGGGGTTCGTGATTGTTCATGGGGTGTGTACCTCCCGCCCCGCGCCTCGCGCGGCGGGAGGCAAGATTGCCCGTTCCACGAGTTGACAGCCGCGATGTATGACAATGTCCTAAAAGTGCTGGTCGTAGATGACGACGAGGACGACTACGTCCTGATCCGCAACCTGCTCGCCGAGATCGGCCCCGACGGGTTCGATACGACCTGGGCCGCCACATACGGGGAGGCGCTCCGGGCAATCGAGTCGCACGGCCCCGAGGTCTGCCTGATTGACTACCGCCTCGGCGAGTACAACGGGGTCGAGTTGCTGCGCGAGACGCGGGCGCGGGGCCTCAAGTTGCCGGTCATTCTCCTCACGGCGCAGGACGACCACGACGTTGACCTCAAGGCGATGCGGGCGGGGGCCGCCGACTACCTGATAAAGGGGCAGATCGACAAGCATCTCCTGGAGCGCTCCATCCGCTACGCCGTCGAGCACGCCCGCACGCTCGAAGCCCTACGCGCCAGCGAGAACAAGTACCGCCAGATCATCGAGACTGCGAGAGAAGGTGTCTGGACGGTTGACCCCGACGCGCGCACCACCTACGTCAACCAGCGCATGGCTGAGATGCTCGGCTACACGGTGGAGGAGATGCTCGGACGCCCGACCGTCGCTTTCATGGACGCCGACGAGGGCGCGGAGTCGCAGCGGCGTTTCGAGCGGCGGCGGCGCGGGATCGCCGAGCAGTACGAATGCCGCCTGTGCCGCCGAGACGGGACGGAACTGCGGGTGCTCGTCGCGACCAACCCCCTCTACGGCCCCGGCGACGAGTTCGCCGGCGCGCTCGGCATGTTCTCCGACATCACCGAGCGCAAGCAGGCCGAGGAGCGGTTGCGCCACCAGCTCGACTTCACCGCGGCGATCACGGCCTCGATGGGCGAGGGCGTTTACGCGCTCGACGAAGACGGGCGGTTGACCTTCATGAACCCGGCCGCCGAGGCCGCGCTCGGCTGGACGGAGGCGGAACTGCTCGGCCGTCGGGTTCACGAGGTCATCCACTTCCAGCGCGCCGACGGCGTGCCCCGGACGGCGCACGACTGCCCGCTCCTGGGGGTGCTCACCTCCGGCCAAACTTGCCGGGGCGAGGACGACGTTTTCACGCGCCGGGACGGGACACTGCTCCCGGTCTCCTACACCGCGGCGCCCATCCTCACCGGCGGGCGCGTGATCGGGACCGTCCTCGCCTTCCGCGACATCACCGAGCGCAAGCGGGCCGAGGAGGAGCGCGAGCGGCTGGCCGCCATCGTTGAGTCGTCCGACGACACCATCCTCTCGAAAGACCTCGACGGGCGTGTCATGAGCTGGAACGCGGGCGCGGAGCGGATGTACGGGTACGCGGCCGCCGAGGCCGTCGGCCGGCACGTCTCGTTCATCGTCCCGCCCGACCGCCGCGAAGAATTGTCCGGGCTGATGGAGCGGATCGCGCGCGGCGAGCGGGTCAGTCACCTGGAGACGGTCCGCGTCCGCAAGGACGGGCGGCGCGTCGAGGTCTCCCTCAGCATCGCGCCGATGAAGGACGGGGGCGGGCGCGTCGTCGGCGCCTCGACCATCGCCCGCGACATCACCGAGCGCAAGGCGACCGAGCGCGAGCTGCGCGAGAGCGAGGAGCGCTACCGCGACCTCGTGGAGAACGCGCGCGACATCATCTACACGCACGACCTGGAAGGCAACTACATGTCGGTCAACAGCGCCGGCGAGCAGCTCCTCGGCTACACGCGCGAGGAGGCCCGCGGGATGTCGCAGCCCCAAGTGGTCGCCCCCGAGTACCGCGAGCGTGCGCGCGAGATGATCGCCCGCAAGCTCGCCGGCAAGGGTAAGACGGTGTACGAGCTGGAGGTGGTCGCCAAGGACGGGCGCCGGCTCGCCGTCGAGGTTAACTCGCGGCTCACCTACCGCGACGGCGTCGCCGTCGGCGTGCAGGGCATAGCCCGCGACGTGACCGAGCGCAGGAAGCTCGAAGAGCAGCTCCGCCAGGCGCAGAAGATGGAGGCCGTCGGCCGCCTCGCGGGCGGCGTCGCGCACGACTTCAATAACCTGCTGACCGTCATCAACGGCTACAGCGACATCACCCTCGGGCGGCTGCCGGCGGAAGACCCCATACGCTCACACGTCGAAGAGGTCAGGAAGGCCGGCGAGCGCGCCGCCGGGCTGACGCGGCAGCTCCTCGCCTTCAGCCGCAAGCAGGTCTTGCAGCCGGAGGTCATAGACCTCAACGAGGTTGTCAGGGAGACGGAGAAGATGCTCCGCCGTCTCATCGGCGAGGACATAGTGCTGCGCGTAGCGCTGGGGCCGGGGCTGGGGAGCGTCAAGGCGGACCCCGGCCAGGTGGAGCAGGTGTTGATGAACCTCGCCGTCAACGCCCGCGACGCGATGCCGCGCGGCGGCAAACTGACCATCGGCACCGAGAACGTCAACCTCGACGAAGGGTATGCGGCCCGCCACGTCTCGGTCGCGCCGGGCCGCTACGTGATGCTGGCCGTCTCGGATACAGGGGCGGGGATGGACGAGGAGACGCGGGCGCGCATCTTCGAGCCCTTCTTTACGACGAAGGAGAAGGGCAAAGGCACCGGCCTCGGGCTCTCGACCGTCTACGGCATCGTGAAGCAGTCGGGCGGTCACATCTGGGTCTACAGCGAGGCCGGGCGCGGGACGACCTTCAAGATATACCTGCCGCGCGTGGACGCGGGCGCGCGGGAGCACAGGCCGGCCGCGGAGTCGGCGGAGGGCCTGACAGGCACGGAGACAATCCTGCTCGCGGAGGACGACGAGCTAGTACGCGACATGACGCGCATCATCCTGTCGGACTACGGCTACCGGGTGCTGGCGGCGGAGAACGGCGCGGCGGCCATCTCAATCTTCGAGAGTACGGAGGAGCCTATCCACCTGCTCCTCACCGACGTAGTCATGCCCGGCATCAGCGGGCGCGAGCTGGCCGACCGCCTCACGCGGCTGCGCCCGGAGACGAAGGTGCTCTACATGTCGGGCTACACGGACGACGCCATCGTCCACCACGGCGTGCTCGAAGAGGGGGTCAACTTCCTACAGAAGCCGTTCACGCCCGACGCCCTGGCGCGCAGGGTGAGGGAGATTCTCGGGAGCGCTGAGTAAGTTCGTTCGAGGTGAAGTTTGAATCATGCTAGTGAGCGGCGATAAGGCGAGCATCCTGATCGTGGAAGACGAGCGGCAGATACGGCTGCTGCTGCGCAGCCTCCTCTGTGAGCAATACGAGTGCGCCGAGGCAGGCTCGGCCGAGGAGGCGCTCGACTTCCTGGAGAGGCGGGAGTTCGACCTCGTCCTCAGCGACATCACGATGGCGGGACTCAACGGCCTTGAGATGATCCCGCGGGTGCTGGGGCTCGCGCCGGACACCGTCGTCATCATGGTCAGCGGCGAGTGCCACATCGAGAGCGCCATCGAGGCAATGCGCGCAGGTGCCTTCGACTACGTGACGAAGCCCTTCGACTTCAGGCAGGTCGAGGCGGCCGTGCGCCGCGGCCTCGAACACCGCGCCCTGCTCGAAGCGAAGCGACGTTACGAAAGAGACCTTGAAGAACTTGTCAGGACGCGCACGGAGGAGCTGAACCACGCGGTGTCTCACGACGAGGTGACGGGCCTGCCGAACCGCGTGCTCTTCAACGACCGCCTCGGTCAGGCCGTCGTCGCCGCGAGGAAAGGCGGGCAGGCGTTGGCGGTCATGCTCCTCGACATCGACCGCCTCAAAGTCGTTAATGAATCGCTGGGCTACATCGCCGGCGACAGGCTGCTGCGCGCGTTGGCGAGACGTGTGGACGAATGTCTGGGTGGGGGCGAGACCGTGGCACGTTTCGAAGGGGATGAGCTGTCGTTCCTGCTGGGCCCCGCCGGGGACGCGGGCGAGGTCGCGGCGGCGGCCGAGTGCGTCCTCGAAGCCCTGGGGCGGCCCGTAGAACTCGACGGCCACGAGGTGTACGTCACCGCCAGCGTCGGCATCTCGCTCTTCCCGCACGACGGCGACGACGCGCACACCCTTTTGACGCGCGCGGCCGCGGCCATGTACGGCGCGCAGGAGCAGGGCGGCAACTGCTACAGGTTCTATTCGGCCGACATGCAGGCAGAGGCGCTCAGACGCTTCTCGCTTGAGAGTGACCTGCGCCGCGCGCTCGAAAGAGAAGAGTTGACCCTTCACTACCAGCCTCAGGTAGAGCTGGCTACGGGCCGCGTCGTCGGCGTCGAGGCGCTCGTGCGCTGGCAGCACCCGCGGCTGGGCCTCATCCCGCCGGCCGAATTCATCCCCTTAGCCGAGACGACGGGGATAATAGTGCCGGTAGGCGAGTGGGTGCTGCGCGAAGCCACGCGTCAGTGCGGCGAATGGCAGAAGCGAGGCTTCGGGCCGCTGCGCAGCGCTGTGAACCTGTCGCCGCGCCAACTCCAGCAGGCGGGCTTGGTGGAGACGGTGTGCGACGCGCTGCGCGAAGCAGGGCTCGACGCGGGCAGCCTCGAACTGGAAGTCACCGAAAGCTCGTTTATGTCGGATCGTGAGGCGGCCGCCGCGGCGCTCCGCGGGCTGCGGGCGGTCGGGGTCAGCGTGGCGATAGACGATTTCGGCACGGGCTATTCCAGCCTCAGCTACCTGAAGCACCTGCCGGCCGACGCATTGAAGATTGACCGCTCGTTCGTCCGCGACGTGACGACCGACCCGACGGGCG
>JBEVJD010000013.1:0-21535 GCA_040510435.1 Pyrinomonadaceae bacterium
CGCCGCCCGCGCTGCAACCCCCGACCGCCGTCCGGCCTCAAGCAGAATTTCGCCGCCGGGAACAACTAGTATCCGAGCCGGGCGCACGCAGCCCCAATCCCCATCAACGCAGAGTCCGATAAGGACCTTTTCAGCTCTTTCCTAACGAGCTTTGCCCAACAGAACAAAATCAGCACATGATACTGGGCTCGGCATAACGTGTACCGGCAGCATGTTGGGCTAACTGCCGTTCTGTTGGGCAAAGCGGCCCTTGATGGGCTTTGATTATCGGACTCTG
The DNA here is from genome assembly GCA_040510435.1 of Pyrinomonadaceae bacterium. Lineage (GTDB taxonomy): Bacteria > Acidobacteriota > Blastocatellia > Pyrinomonadales > Pyrinomonadaceae > QHXN01. The sequence continues at coordinate 278 of JBEVJD010000013.1, forward strand.
ACCTGCTCATTTCCATCTTCTCGCCTGAGCGGCCGTATGCAGGAATCATCGTCGTTCCTCAGCGATTCGTCGAGGAAGATGAGCCGCCGTGGAACTGTCAGCGGAAAGTCACGACTCCCGCGCTCGCAGTGAAGCCGACTCCGAAGCCGACGATGATGCCAAAGCCTTTCGGGACACGCTTCTCCGTCAGCATGAACCCCGTGGAGGCGCTTGAGAGATTGCCGTAATTCCGAAGGATGTCGTAGGAGGCGCGCACTTTATCCGAGTCCGGTGCTAAAGCCAGTTGCGAACAGACGCCGTCGAGTATTTTCTTGCTCCCCGTGTGAATCATGCAGCCCTCAACTTGGTCGAGATGTGAGACGGGCGATTCCGGATGCGCCAGTATCTTGTTCACAGTGTTGAGCGCGTAGTGTGCGCCCCGGCGCGCGACGTTTGCCTGCATGAAATATTGCGGCCTGACGTTGACGACCGGTTGGAGACTGCCCCCTTCCATCGTGAGCAGGTTGACATCTTCCGGGTCGTCGTTGGTGAGGTGCGCGACGGGGCCGAGCGTCGCCTCTCCCTCGCCCGCGCCGAGCAGTAGGGCGACCGCGCCGTCGCCGAAGAGCATCGCCTGGATGGCCAGCGTGGTGTCCGTCCGCTGCCGGTTGACTTCGTCTTCGTGCGCGTCGCGGTTCTTACGCATCCGAACGATTTCGCGGAAGCCGTGATACTCATCCCGCAGCAGAGGCGTGATGAGCGGCGTGTGTGCTTCAGACAACAACACGAGCGCGAACTTCCGTGGATTGGAGTGGAGATACCACTGAGCCACCTCGACCGTCTTGAGCAGGACGGAGCAGCCCTGCGCCTGCATGCTCACCGTGCTGATCGAGCGCGAGAGTACGCCGTGCAGTTCGGCCATCACCTCCGAAGCGAGACACGGGAGAAGCTGCGAGGGCGTGTTCGTCGCGGCGATCAGTAAACCGATCTCGCGCGGGTTGCCGCCCCATTGTTCGATGCACTTCTTCGCGGCTCCGACGCCGAGGTCGGTGGCCGAGGTCGTCGGGTTCATCGCCTCTCCCGAAAGGAAGGCCGGAAAATTCTCCAGCGCTGAGTACCTTTGATTGACTCCTAAACTGCTAATCGTTTGAGTGATATCGGGCGATAATTTGTTGCCGAGTGATGCGATAAGCTCCGCCGTGGTGAACCTGTGCGGAGGCAGGGATGTGGCTGACGAAAGTATATTTATCATGGCGGTGAACGCTTCCTTTGGTTAAGGGGTTTGGGGCGGGCGCGTACGGGCACGTGTGACTCGCCGAGTCACCGTCGTACGGCGGTTATAAACGGTCGCGGAGTGAAATGATGTAGGTCGTTACGGCGCGGGCATGCGCCCGATGGCATCTTCGCCGAGGCTGCCGAAGTAAAGTTTCCCGTCGCGCTCAAGCACGCTCGATATCTGCGCGAAGGATTTCCCCGACGGGTCTTGCAGATTGTTGACCACGCGTCCCTCGCGGTCTAGCCCGAGCACAAAGCCGTAGCGTGCCGGAGCCGGTTGCAGAAAACCGGGCAGACGCACGAGGGCTTTTCTCAGAAACGGATGTGGCATCAGCGCATCCAAAAGGCGGTTGCGCGGAGTGATGAGCGCCAGCCAGAATTTATCCCTGCCGTTGGAGGTGATGTTGTCGGGGAAGCCCGGTAGATTGTCGATGAAGACATCGCGCTTGCCCTTTTGCTCTCCCGCGAGCCACACACGATGCACTCGATATTCGCCCGTCTCCACCACCAGCACGAAGGATTGGTCGGGGCTGACCGCGACCCCGTTGGCAAAGTGAAGCCCGTCAAGAATGACGCGCGTCGTCTTCGAGGCGGGTTCGTAGCTCAACAGCCGCCCGTGCGGGCGATGCTCGATGAGGTCATGTTTATAGACGGAGAGCGGAAACTTGACTGAGGCGTCGGTAAAGTAGATTGTCCCGTCGGCGGCAACGTCCAGATCATTCGCGCAGCCGAGCGGGACGCCCTGCGCCTCCGTGCTCAACACACCGACCGAGCCGTCCCGTCCAACCGCGAGCAGTCCTTTATTCGCATCGGCGACGATCAGGTTTCCGTCCCGGTCGAACTCCATCCCCAGCGGTCGCCCTCCCGTCCGGGCGAACACAGTCGGCCGACCGCCGTCCGCCTGAAATCGCAAGATGTCCCCGCCCTCAAGCCCACTGTAAATTCGACCTTCCGCATCAATCGCCACGCCTTCGAGTGCGAAGCCCGCCCCGGCCCCCACACGCTCAACATTCGAGATGTATGTATTAGGCTCGTATGCTCCCGCGAGAGGCGGCGGCTCCTGCGGCGACCACGCCACGGGATCGACTGAAACAGGCCAGAACAGCAAGTACAACAAGCAACCAATCGCGGCAAGCAAGACCCCGAACAAAACTTTTTTTCTAGATTTTGTTGACATTTCAGCGTAAACAAACGGACCGTGTAGACATTGCTTAGCTCCTTAGTGGCTTAACTTCGGCTTTGGAATTCAGATAATCCGGGGGATTCCAGCGGAGCTGAGAAGATAGTAAGCGGCCTTGATTCCGTACAACCTTACGCCAGACAAATGTATACGTCAAAGAAGGTGTGACGGTGATCGAATTCTTCCGCACGATCATGGTCTATCGGCGCGGTGACACGCCCGAAGGATTCCGACCGCGTCGGCTTACGTGACCTCGGGATGGGGCGGCTCAGCGGAAAATGTCGCCGAAGATTTTATGCGCGACCTCGGAGACATCATCGAGCTGACCAGATGGGCGGAGCGTGAAGGCGCGTCGAGCATGACGCTCGAGTCAACTGGTAGTTGGCCGGCGCGCGTCGAACAATGCCCGACGCGGCGGGCGGCGAGCAGGAGGACACAGATTGCGCCCCCCTGCTCGCCGCCCGCCGCTTACGGCACACGGCGCGACGATTTTCTTACCTCGCGCACCTCCACACCTGCCAACGCCTCACCTCGACTTTCGGGTATCTGCGTCTGCGCCTCAACCAATCGTCCTTGTCAGCCTGCGGGGTTCCTTCGTAGGGCGAACCGCCCGTCTTGGCTTCGATGGGCGTCATCGTGCCGCCCCGTGTGATCTCCATGTCTATGTCGCGGCGGCCGAGCGGCGTGTACTTCCTGAGCCCGCGCCGGTATCTCACGTCGTACCCGCCCGCCAGGAAGTAGTCCACCAACGCCTCCTCCCAGGAGATGCCCTGACGCCAGTTCTGCGGGGCGGTCGGGCCCTTGTAGCCCCTGATGGTCGGGCTGATCTTGCAGATGCAGAAGGAGACGTTGAGCCAGCGGACGGCCATCGCCGCGCGGCGCACGAGCGCCCACGCCCAGTAACCCGCGACGCTGGCGATCCACGACGCCGTGAAGAACAGGACGCAGGCGATGGCGCGCCCCACAGTGCGTACCGCTGCCACGATGCGGAGGGCGATGCGCTTGACGAACGCGCCGTATTCGGAGGCGGCGACCAGCCCCGACGGGTCGATGAAGTTGACGGGGTCGGCGTTGGCGTAGAGATATTTGTGGAGGCTGACGGGCTCGTCGATGAAGCCGGGGAACGGGTCTACGGAGGTGAAACGGCCCCGGTCGGCGTCGTAGCTCCGGGCCCGGAAGTGGTAGAGGCCGAGGTCGGCGTCGAAGCGCTCGCCCGCGAAGAGGTAGGCGTTCGGGGTCGCGCCCGTCTGCGAGATCAGCTTGCCGTAGGCGTCGTAGTCGTAGGTGTCGGTGACGGAGCCGGCCGCGTCGGTCAACTGCCGCACGCTGCCGTGCCCGTCGGTCGAGTAGAAGCGCACGTCCCACGAGCCGGCGGCGCGCAGCCGCTGGCTGACGATGGCGTTGCCGTAGGTGTACTGCCGCTCGACCTCGCCGCCGACCAACTCCTCGACGACCTGCGCGTAGCCGGTCGGGTTGAGGTCGTCCACCAGGTATCGCGTCGTCACGCCGCCGACGGTCTTCGCGGCGAGGTTGCCGTCGCCGTCGTAGACGACCCGCACGGCCGCGCCGTCCACGCCCTTGACGCGGTTCTCGAAGTCATAGGCGAAGCTGCGGCCGCCGACGAGGCGCGCGTTGCCGTTGGCGTCGTAAGCGTCGGAGACGAGGCGGTTGTTGGCGTCGTAGGACGAGGTGGCGTTCAAGACCCCTTCCAGGGTGGAGGTGCGCGAGAGGCGGTTGCCGACGGGGTCGAGGGTGTAGTCCACCGCCCCGTTCTTCGCCGGGTTCGGGTCGTTCGTGACCGCCTCGCGCGTCAGCCGGTAGAGCGCGTCGTAGGTGTAGGTGTAGGTGCGCCCGGTGTGCTCGGTGGAGGAGAGGCGGCGCCCCGTCCGGTCGAGCGTGTAGGCGTAAGAAGCCTGCGTCGCGCCCGCACGGCCGGTGCTCAGGCTGGTCAGCAGGTTGCGCGTGTCGTAGACGTAGTCGTCACGCACGCCGTTGGGGCGGGCCTTGCTCTTGAGGTTGCCGACCGGGTCGTAGGTGTAGGCGGTGGTGGTCGCGGCCAGACGATGGTCTACCACCTGCTCCAGCCGGTTCAGGTCGTCGTAGGTGTAATCCACCGACGCGCCGTCCGCGTTCGAGGAGCGCATCGAGGTCAGGTTCCCCGCCGCGTCGTAGCCGTAGGAGAGAGTGCCCTGCGGGGTCTCCTTGCTCGACAGCCGGTCGCGGAGGTCGTAGACGTAGTTGGTCGTGCCCGAGGCGTCGGTCATCGCGCGCCGCTCGCCCGTTAGGGTGTAGGAGAAAGTGACCGCCGGCTCGCCGAGGGTGGCGTCGGGCCGCTTCGCCAGCAGCCGGTTCATCGGGTCGTACTCGTAGCTCGTCCGCTTGCCGCGGTAGTCGGTGCGTGCCGAGAGGTTGCCGACCTCGTCGTAGGCGAAGCTCTCGAACATCCCGAGCGGCAGCACGCGCTTCGAGAGGCGGTCGAGCGCGTCGTACTCGTAGCGCGTGGTGTTGCCCTTCGCGTCCGTGGTCGAGAGCAGGTTGTCCTGCGCGTCGTAGCTGTGCACGGTCGTCTGGTTCTGCGCGTCCACCACCGACACGATGTTGCCGACGCCGTCGTAGGTGAATCTGGTGACGCGGCTCTCCTGGTCGGTGGCGGTGAGCACGCGGCCCATGCCGTCGAAGGTGTTGGTGACGGTGGTGTTGTCGGGGTAGATGTACTTCACCACGTTGTCGCGCGCGTCGTACTCGTAGCGCGTCTGCCGGTTGTTGGCGTCAACGAACGAGGTGCGGCGGCCGGCGTCGTCGTAGGTGTAGGTGCTGGCCTTGCCGTCCGGGCCGATGATTTTGGTCAGGCGCTCGCTACAGCCGCAGAGCGCGTCGTACTCGTAAGTGAGCGTCTGGCCGCGCTCGTCGGTGGCCGTCCTGACCCGCCCCAACTCGTCGTACGTGAAGCTGACCTCGCTCTCGTCGGGGAGAATCACCTTCACTAGTTGGCCCGCGTTGTCATAGACGTAAGTGGTCGTGCGCGCGGGCTCGTCCGGCGCGGCGGCGGCCGCGAAAGCGGCGAGGTTCGCGGCGCGGCTGACGGTCTCGCTCACCTTCTGGCCGCGGAAGTTGTATGCGACTTCCAGAGCCATGCCGTCGGGGTGGACGGTCTTGGTGAGCCGGTTCGCGGCGTCGTACTCGTGGGCGGTGCGCCGCTGCCGGGCATCCACCTCGGCGGTGCGGTTGCCGTTGGCGTCGTACTCGTAGTGTGTCACGTGGTCGAGCGGGTCGGTGACGGAGAGGGTGCGGCCGAGCGGGTCGTAGGTGAAGCGCGTGGTGCCGCGCGGGTCGGTCATCGTCAGGGCGCGACCCATCTGGTCGTAGGTGTAGGTGGTAACGCGCCCGAGCGCGTCCGTCTTCGTAAGGACGTTGCCGAAGGCGTCGTAGGTGAATCGGGTCGTCCGGCCGTCGCCGTCGGCCATCGCGAGCGGGCTGCCGGTGTCGTTCCAGTTGAAGGAGACGTAGGTGCCCAGCTCGTCGCCGATGTTGGTCAGGTTGGCGTCGGCGTCGTAACTGAGCGTGCGCACCTTGCCGAGCGGGTCGGTGGTGGTGACGGGCTGGCCGAACTGGTTGTTGACGTAGGTGGTCGTCTTGCCGAGCGGGTCGGTGACGGACTTGATGTGTCCGCCCGCGTCGTAGTCGTAGGCGGTCGTCTTGCCGAGCGCGTCGGTCTCGGTGCGCTTGTTGCGGTTGGCGTCGTAGGTGAAGCTGCGCGTGCGGCCGAGCGGGTCGGTCTCGCTGAGCAGCAGGCCGCGTGCGTCGTGACGCTGGACGGTCGTGCCGGCGCCGTCCGGGTGCGTGACGGTCGTGGTGTTGGTCGCGAGGTCGTAGGCGTAGGCGGTCGTCTCGCCCATCGCGTCGGTGACGCTCGCGAGCCGCCCGTCCGGGTGGTAGGTGGTCACCGACTCGGCGTGGCCGCGCGAGTCGGTGCTCTTGCGGAAGAAGTGGCCGGCCTCGTACTCGTACCTGAGCGGCACTTCGGAGTCCGGCAGCTTGACGGCGACGAGGTCGCCGGCCGCGTCGTAGTCGTACTGGTAGAGCTTGCCGGCCGGGTCGGTAATCTGCGTGATGCGCCCCTGCGCGTCGCGCGCGAAGGCGACCGTGAGGTTGCCGGCGCTGCTCGTGATGCCCGCGGCGCTGAAGGTCAGGACATTGCCGTCGAGGTTCTTCATCGAGGCGAGCTTGCCGGCGGCCGTCAACGTGTAGACGCGGCCGTAAGGGTCTGTGTAGGTGTAGGTGGTCGGGCGGTATTCGGGGCTCGACGAGAGGTAGCAGGCGACGCCGCCGCCCGACCTGATGAGCATGCCGCAGCCGTTTGCGGAGAGCTTGCCGAAGACGCCCGGCTCGGGCGCGTAGGCCGGCTGGTAGAGGAAGCTGAAGGGGAAGCCGAAGGAGGCGGGCGCGAACTGGAAGGTCACGCGGCGACCCGAGACCGGGTCGGTCAGCGTCACGTCGTGGTCGGGGCTGACTTCGAGGCGCGGGCCGGACATGTCGAGCGACCAGCCGTGGCCGAAGTCTCCGACGTGGTTGCGCTCAAGGCTGTCGTACTGGCGCTCGATGGTGATGGGGGTGCCGCTGACCGGCACGGTCAGGTCGGTGAACGAGAGGGTGATGCGCCCCGGCTTGTTCTCGCCGACGACGGTGACGGTGACCTGGCTGACGAGTTGCTGCCCCGTCGAGTCGGTGGCGCGCAGGCGGACGACGTAGTTGCCGTTGGCGAGCAGCGTCGTGTCGAGCGCGGCGACGGTCGTGCCGGGGCCGCCCTGTGCGGCCGGGGCCAGCACGGTGACGGCCGAAGGGTTGGCGGCCGGCCAGTATTCGACGACGCCCTGCGCGAGCGTGACGCCCGCGCCGACCGTGACGGGCACGACGCCCGCGGCCGTGCTCCCGTCGAGCGGCGCGCCGATCCAGCCCTGCACCGCGGCCGGCGAAGTGGTCGCCTGCGCCCACGTCATCGAGACGGCGGGCGAGTTGATGCTCGCGGCGCCGTTCCTGACGAACGCGCGGACGGGGTCGGTGCCGAGGTTCGCGCCGGTGTGGCTGAAGATGGCGACGCCCGAGGCGTCGGTTACGGCGCTGCCGCCCGTGGCGTTCGGGCCGGTGACTTCAAACTCGACGCCGTAGCCCGCGAGCGGGCCGCCGGCCGAGTTGCGGAGCGTGGCGCGCAGCGGCTGCGCAGAGCCGGTGGCGTAGGGGCCGACGTTCGCGGCGGCGAGGTTGAGGGTCGCGCCGTCGAGCGCCGGCGACGCATTGACGGTGACGGTCACGTCGTCGGTGCCGGCGTGGAGCGAGTCGTTGCCGGTGAGCCGCAGCGTGTACGTGCCGGGGCTGGGGAAGATGGCGCGCGTGGACGGCGAGCCGGGGTCTGTGAAGCTGACGCCGACGGGGCCGCTCACCTGACTCCACACAATCGACAGCGGGCCGCCCGAGGGCACGCCGTCATCCGTCACCGTGCCGGCGAGGACGACGGTGTTGGACTGCGTGAGCGTTTGATTCGCCCCGGCGTTGACGACGGGGGTCGTGTTGACCGTGACCGCGACTTCGTCGCTCGCGGTGAGCGCGCCGTCGTTCGCCGTCAGGCGCAGGAGGTACGCGCCGCTCTGGCTGAAGGTCGCGGTCGTCGCCGCGCTCGAAGCGTTGGCGAAGTTGACGGTGCCGGGGCCGCTCACCTTGCTCCAACTGACGGCGAGCGCGGAGTTGCGCGGGAAGCCGTCGTCGGTCGCCGTGCCGTTGAGCGTGGCCGCGGAGCCGGTGTTGATGAGGCGGTCGTCGCCGGCGCCCACGGCCGGCGGCTGGTTCGGATTGAGGATGGTCAGCGTGTAAGCCTGTGTGTCGAAGCCGCCGTTGGGCTCCCTTGTGCGCACGACGACCTGATGGTCGCCCGCGACCACGGACGAGACCGGCCACGTGATGAGGCCGCTGGTCGAATTGATGGTCATGCCGAGCGGCGCGGCGTCGAGCGAGTAGGTGAGCGAGTCGCCGTCGGGGTCAACGGCCTCCACGTCGTAGGTGTACGTGCCCTGCGCGAGCGAGAGGCGGCGGAAGCCGCTGTAGCGCACCTGCTCCTGCGAATAGTTGTAGAAGCCGAAGCGGCCGTTGGTGTAGGTCGCGTCGTTGACGGTGAAGTCGGCGAGGACGGTGGCGCCGCGCTTGACGATGATGTGAATCTCGCCGGGGTGGAACTGGAGCGTGAACTGGTAGTCGGTGAATTCGGCCCACCCGACGGTGTTGTGGTAGAGCGTGCGGACGCGCGCGCCGTTGCCCGCGGTCGGCCAGAAGTCGCCGCCGCCCAGCGCAGTGTCGGCGCTGAAGACCTTGAGGCTCATGCCGCGCTCGGCGAAACCGAGCGGGTCGTTCTGGCTGCCCTGCTTCCAGTCGAAGAGGTAGAAGTGCCCGGCGTTCTGGTAGCCGAAGACGAAGCCGACGAAGTCGTCGTCGGTAGTAGTGTTGACGCGCCACGTCCCTTCCATCTGCGCGTTCGAGAGGTTGAAGTCGCTCAGGAAGAACGACGGGTCGGCGTTGACGGTCTGCGTGACGATGGTGTTCGTCGCGTCCTTCACCCAGTTGGCGTTGGGCTGCGTGTTCAGGTCGTACTGCGTCGATGTCCACGGCACGAGGCTGACGATCTCGCCGCCGCCGGTCGGGACCGCGCCGAGCAGTAACTCCGTGGCCGGCTCGCTCGTGATCTCGGGCGGCCCGTTCGGCTTCGAATGGACGACGACGGTCACCTCGTCGGAGGCGCTCAGCTCCGAGTCGGAGGCGGTCAGCCGCAGGACGTAGGTGCCGGGCACGGTGAACGTGACGCCCGTCGCGGCGGCGTAGGCGTCGTGGAAGATGGCGGGCGCCGGGCCGCTCGCCATGCCCCAGGAGGTTTCGAGTGTGCTCCCCTGCGGCTGCCCGTCGTCGGTCGCCGCGCCGGCGAGGGCGACGACGCTCGGCAGCGTGACCTCCAGGTCGGGCCCCGCGTTGACGACCGGGGCCTCGTTGCTGAGCACAGTGACGACCACCTCGTCCGAGACGGTGAACTCGGTGTCGGTGGCCGACAGGCGCAGCGTGTAAGTGCCGGGGAGGCTGAAGGTGGCGGCCGTCGCCGCCGCGTGCCGGTCGGCGAAGGTGACCGCGGCGGGGCCGGCGACGAAGTTCCACGTGACGGTGACGCTGCTGCCGCGTGGCAGCGCGTCGTCGGTGACCGTGCCCCGCAACTCGGCCGGGGCCGGGAGTCGGATGGTCTGCGCCGGGCCGGCCTCGACGACGGGCTGCTGGTTGCGCGGGACGACGGTGACGATGGCAGTGTCGCTGCTGCTCAACTGGCCGTCGGAGGCTGTGAGCTTCAGCACGTACTGACCCTCCGCGGAGAAGGAGGCCAAGGTGGCGGGGCTGCCCGGCGCGGCGAAGGTGACCGTGCCGGGACCGCTGACCTTCGTCCAGACGGAGGTCAGCGCGGAGCCGGCGGGCAGGCCGTCGTCGCTCGCCGCGCCTTCGAGCGCGACCGTGTCGGTCGGGAGCGTGATGGTGTGCGCAGGGCCGGCGTCGGCCGTCGGCGGCCGGTTAACCGGCGGCGGCGGGATGTCGTTCTCCGTAATCTGGAGCACCCCGTTGCCGTTGACGAACAGGTAGTCGCACGAGACGGTGCCGCGCAGCCGGCCGTTACCCGTGACGATGATGTCGCGCTGCGGGGCGCGCACGACGCCGTAGAGCACGCTGTTGCCGCTGAGCTTCAGGCCGCTCTCGGTGTTTGCCGCCGGCGCGCCTGAGATTTGCAGCACGAGCAGGCGCGGGTCGGAGCTTGAGCCGGCGGTCGAGCCGCTGAGCGTGACGCTGTTCTTGACCGTCAGGATGACGGGGCCGTTCAGCCGCAGCTCGCTGCCGCCGCCGAGCGACAAGTCTTCGAGGTTGTAGACGGTCGGCTCGGCCGAGCCCGCCACGCCGAAGACTAGGGCCGTGTGGCCGCTCGCCGCGAACCGCCCGTAGGTCCCGGGCGGCACGGCGACGGCGCCGGCCTTGCCCGAGAGCGAAAGGTTGCGCAGGGTCGCGGCGGCGCCGAACGTCTCGCCGGCTTTGCTCAGCGAAACGTCGCGCGCGCCGGCGGGCGCAGGCGGGGCGGCGACGGGCTGCGGCTCGATCGGGTTAGTGCGCGTCACGACGTGGCGGAGCGAGGCGTTGCCGCCGATCGAGATCGTGTAGTTGCCGGGCAGCGGGTCTTCGCCGCCATCGACCGTGCCGCCGAAGTTCGCCTTGTCGGTCGCCGTCACGCCCGGCGTGCCGGGCACGAGGAGGTCGGAGGTGATGGTGTCGTTGCCGTCGAGCACGACGCTCTCGGGCGAAAGCTGCCATAGCGAGCCCTCGACGCGCCCGCTGTTGAGGACGGGCGCGTGACGCACGACGGCAATCTTTTCGTAGACCTGTTTGACCGCGCGCAGCTCGCCGACCCCGGCCGGGGCGAACGCTACCTGTTTCAACTCGGCCGCCTCCGCCAGCCCGTTGACGACGAACTCCGTGCCGTCCCAACGCAGGCGCGAGATGCGGCCGGGCGACTGCTGCGTGATGAGGATGTCGCCGATGATGCCGGCGAACGCTCCTTCCGGCGCGCCCAACACCTTCCGGCTCGCGGCGTCGAGGGCGAAGAGGTTTTCATGCGCCGGGACGATGTCGATGTCCTGCGGGTTGACTCCGACCTGGAGTGAGGTTGACTGCCCCTGCGCGTCGACGGCGTAGACGCTCCCCTGCTCTTTCGCGCCGACGAGAACGCGGCCCGCCCACGGGCCGTACCGCTCGGTGTCGTCGGCGACGGCCGCCACGCCCGCGAGAGGCGTGTCGAGTTTCGCCAGACGCGTCGGGGTCGCCGACGCATTGACGCGCCACACCCCGCCCCCGGCGGTGACGACGAGCAGGTCGCCGCCGAAGACGCCCGTGCGGTCAACGTGCAGCCCCGTGATAAGCCCCTCCCCGGTGGGGAGCATGACCCACGGGTTCTGGACGGTCGCCCCGTCGTGGTCGATACGCGCGACCGCGCCGGCCACGCCGGTGGTCGTGAAGAGCGTGCCGGGTTGGAAGCCGCCCGCGCCCGCGACCTGGCTGGCCGCGCGCGCCGCGGCCACCAGCACGTCGTCGTTGAGGCCCGCGACGTTGGAGAAGGCGGAGTGGCCGCCGTCGGCCGCCAACAGCTCGAAGTTATTCGGCGAGCCCGAAGGGGAGTTGGCGGAGACGAGCAGCTTTTTATTCGGCTGGTGGTAATCGAGACCCGTGTGATTATGAAATTCTGTGCCGATGGGCGTCAGGACGATGTTCCAGTTCTCCTGCGGCGCCAACGCGGCGTTGACGTAGGCGAGGAGGCCGGTGGCCGGATTGCCGGCCCCGAGCGCCAGTCCGCGCAGGGTCGCCGCCGCGCCGCCGTAGAGGCTGCTCGTCGCCTCGCCGGGCCGGCGCGGGCCGGGCTGCGAGGCGAAGGCGGCGGGGGCCGCGGTCTGAATCAGGAGACACGCCACCAGGAACTGCGCGAGGACGTTGCGCCAGGATGACGGGGCTACTTTGATGAGGGATGACGATTTCTTGGGGTCGCTAATCATTGGGGCATTCCTTTTAGTCGGCGGGCCTCCGGTCGGAGCCGGCAGCGCAGAAAGACGTTAGTTAGAAGCGGTGGGAAAAACGGGCCATCGCGTTCAGGCCGGGCGCGTCGACGCCCGAGCCCATCGTGCGGTAGTTCCTGTCGAGGATGTTCTCGAAGATGACGACGACGGTGGAGCCTTCGCCGAGGCGCTCGCCCTCTGCGACGAGCCGCAGGACGTGGCGTGTTTCCCGGAAGCCTTCCTTGTTGATGGCGACGACGTAACCGGCCGCCGCCACTTCACTGAACATTAACCGCCCCTGCGCGTCCGTCGCGGCGCGACGCAACTCGACGTTCGCCGCGTCCAGCGGGGAGACGCGCGCCCCGGCGACGGCCTCGCCCTTCACATCGACGACATCGACCGTCACGTCACACGTCGCGGCGTCGGCGATGAGAGGCGAATTGCCGGCGCGGGCGGCGGGGGCGAGAAGCGTTAGAAAAAGGGCGATACATCCGGCAAACAAGTAAGGGCATGCGCGCGCACGTAAACGCATCGGTCTGCGCATCATGGGGGATAACTCCTTGAACTCGGCAGGGTATACACAGGCGGAAATTAGCCCCGCGGGGAACCAATACCTTAATACAGCTTTACTGTTGATTGATGTCCGAGGAGAGAGATGAAGGCTCTCCGCAACAGGGCTCAAACATGAAAGGCAGGCGCACAGTAGCTAAAATATTTAGGACTGTCAAGCAAGCCATTCTTATCAGCGAGCGATTAACTCCGAGAGGGTGGCGAACTGCGAACAATAGAACCCGAAGTTGACACCCGCTTCCGCTACTCGGCGACTTTGAACCCGGTGCTGTTGATGACCTCGCGCAGTTTCGCCTCACTCACTTTCTCGTCGTCATAGGTGATGACGACCTGACCCTTCTCGTAACTGACCTCCGCTTCCTGCACGCCGGCGATGGCCTTGAGCGCCTTGGCGACGGAGGACGAGCACTGGTTGCACTTCATGCCCGTGACGCGAAGCGTCGTCGTCGTGGTGGCGGCAACCGCCGTCGTCAGGCCGAGGGCCAGCGCCATCGCGCAGGCGACCGCGAAGTTACTTATTCTTCTGAACATGATTCGTCACTCTTTCCGAGGCTCGCCGTTCTAACAGCGGCTTGATTTGTATGTTGAACTCTTCGGGGAGCAGCATCCCCGCGATGGCGCCGCGAATCGTTCCTCCGCGGTCGATGATGACTGTCAGCGGTAATGTCTCATCCGGGCTGAAGCCGGCCTTCGTCTCGCGCGTCCCGAGCACGATGGGGTAGTTGACCTTCAGCCTGCGCGTGAACCTCCGCACGAGCGCACGCCGCTCGGGCGGATAGGTGACGCCGATGATTTGCAGACCGGCTTTTCCGTACTCCCGTTGGAGTTTGACGAGGTCGGGCATTTCCGCGCGGCAGGGCGGGCACCACGTCGCCCAGAAATTAATGAGCACCACCTTACCCCGGTAGTCGCTCAATCGAACCGTCCGCCCCTCGATGCTCCTGAGCGTCAGGGACGGGGCCTTAACGCCCTGCCCCGCAGCGGACTGGGACAAGGCCACGAACACAAAAACCAAAACAGCCGCGCGTAGCATTATAGGGATATTTTTTAACTTTTCTCTCACAACCCTTTTCTCTCACAACCCCGAGTGTAGCTATAAAGGTAGTTGAAAATCTTGAAAATCAGGTCTAAAACGACATTAAATTTTCTTGAAAGGATTTATGAAAGGATTTATTAAATGGTGAATAACGAGAGGAGAGTGCATCACTTCGATCTTAAAAACTTCACTGTGGATTTGGAGAGACTGCTTTTACTGCGGGACGGCGAACCCATGACCTTTGACTCCGAAGGCTTTCGACACCCTCGCGTTGCTGGTGCGGCGGAGCGGTCATGTCGTCGGCAAAGATGAATTACTGGAAGAGATTTGGGCCGATTCGGTGTGGCTGCGTAATCGAAAGCCGCGGTGAGCCCTTCGTGCCTTAAAGCAATTCCCGCAACACAACCCCGCCTTGAGCGCCAGCGCCGTTCCGGCACGCGGCTTCAGAACGCGTACGAGCGCCGCACGAGCGTCGTGCCCGCGACCCACGAGCGGGCGTACATCGCGTCCGGCCCGAGCCGCGCCGCGGCCGGGTTCTCGACCCCGGAAGATTGGTCGACGACCGTGATGCGTACCGGGCCGTCCGCCGGGTCGACGAGCTTCAACTCGAAGCCCTCGTCGCCCGCGCCGATGTGTCGGAACCCCCAGACGGTGCCTTCGGCCGCGCCGGCGCCGCCGGCCCTTTCATCGAACGCGCTGCCGTCCACCGCCGCGCCGATGACTTTGCCCGTCTCGACGAACACGTGGAGCCACGGTGCCCCACGGCGCGACCTCACACGTTGCAGAAGGCAGTGAAGCGTACGATGAGGGAGGCCGGGGTCGAGTCTTTCCGCGCTGGCGAGCGTTCAGGTTTATTTACATAATTTTCAGTTAGCCCGTGAGACGGCAGACCGTTGCTCCCGTTCAGTCGATAAGCTTCACGCCTACTCTACAATTTTGCGCGAATATGCAAGAAGACAGAATCCCGATATTTCAATCTTGTTAGAGGCTGAGGAAATCGAGACAGACGGCTCTGTTGCAAAGATTGATTTGAGGCAAGGGCGGTTGCGACGCACCCCACCTCTATGCAGCGACACCGAATAGGCTCCCCTTTAGCAGTGTTTGCAACGCAGCCCAATAGATAGCCCTGAGCACTCCTTCGAGGTCTCATGCGCACACTGAGTTTACCGCAGCTCGAACGTTCGAGCCGGAGGTGCCTGCTTCATCACATCAGTGCCCCATATTATGCTGCTGATGAGGTGCTATGATAGCTACACTTAACAGGGTCGTATCTCAACCTCATGCCGCCCTTTACTTCCTGCGGCAGGTGGGCCACCTTGAGCGGCAACTCCCCCTCCTCATAGACCAGCACCGCAAACCCCTCCCCCTCCTCGCCCGCTTCCACACGGTCGACTTCCACCTCGTGCGCCCCGCCGAGGTGGTGTCTGATGAAGATCACCGCGGCCAGCGCTCCATGCACCCCCATCTGTCGGGCCGCCGCAATCGCTTCACGCAATCGCTCCGGCTTCGCCTCTTCCAGCACGGGAAGGATTTTCTTCACCTTCCTGAACGTGTAATTGTCCGGCATCTCCCGCGGCAATAATCCCGCTTCGGCCAGCATCCGTCCGGCGTCTCCACCCTCAGTCATCGCGCCTTCCCTCCCGTCATTGTCGTCCTCCGCTCATATTTTAACCCCGATTCTACGCGGCTGTTGTAGAATCCCCCTGCTCCACGCTTCCTCACTCCGGGCCGGACCGAGTCCTCGCCTACTCTTCCGCCCTCCACCAGCGGCATTCCCATCCACATAGGAGATTTATCATGCGCCAGCTCATTAAAGCCTCGCTCGCCCTGTTGTTCCTCATTTCCATGACGGCGGTCTTCTCCGCCACTGCCTCCGCGCAGCAATTGCGCATCGTCCACATCGATGTCGGGCAGGGCGACGCCACGCTCATCGTCGGCCCCACCCGCACCCTGCTCTTCGACGGAGGCGTCACCGGCTCCGGCACCGAGATCCGCAGCGTGCTCGACGCACTCGGCATCAGCTCGATAGACTACTTCGTCGCCGGCCACTACCACGCCGACCACATCGGGGCCATCGACGAGGTGATTAACGGCGGCATCGCGCTCAACCTCGCGGCCTACGACCGCGGCGGCACCTACTCCTCCCAGGCCTTCACGCACTACACCACCGCCGTCGGGGCCAAACGCTCGACCATCACCGTCAACCAACAGATAGACCTCGGCGGCGGCTGCGTCCTCACCTGCGTCGCCGTCAACGGGGCGACGCCGAACGGGTCGGTCACGCCGACGGACGAGAACGCGCGCTCCATCGCGCTCGTCCTGCGCTACGGTACCTTCGATTACTTCATCGCCTCCGACCTCTCAGGTGGCGGCAGCTCGACGGCGGACGTGGAATCGCTTCTGGCCTCTTCCGCGGGCGACGTGGACGTGCTCCACGTCGGGCACCACGGCAGCACGACCTCGACCAACCAGACGCTCGTCGACACGCTCAAGCCGGAGCAGGCGGTCATCAGTTTGGGCGACGGCAACTCCTACGGGCATCCGACGCAGGGCGTGCTCGACCGCCTCGACGCCGCCGCGACCGTCGACACCATCTGGCAGACCGAGACGGGGACGGGCGCGACCGTGGCTAAGGTGAGGGTCGGCGGCGACATCACTTTCCTGACCGACGGCAACACCTACTCCGTCAACATCAGTTCGACGGGTCAGACCTATAACTATACGACGGACGGCGTGCACGGCGCGGCCCCGCGCGTGGTCATCAACGAAGTGGCCTGGGTCGGTTCGAGCGCAAACTCTTTGGACGAATGGATCGAGCTTTACAACCCGACCGCCGGCGCCATCAGTCTCACGGGATGGCGGATCGTGGATGACGGCGGCGCGCAGACCTACAATCTCTCCGGCACGATTGCGGCGGGAGGATACTACCTCATCGAGCGTACGACGAACTCGACGAGCGTCGCGGGCGACATCACCATCGCCGGGTTGAGCCTCGCCAACACGGGCGATTCGCTCGAGTTGCAGGACGCGGGCGGGGGCCGCGTCGACAGCGTCAACTACACGGGCGGGGCGTGGTACGCCGGGACGACGACCGGGTACTACGCGATGGAGCGGAAGCAGGCAACGGGGGGAGGCAGCACGTCCGCGAACTGGGCACACAACGACGGGGTAACTCGCAACGGGACGAATTCCGGCGGGGGGGCGATAAACGGCACGCCGCGGGCGAAGAATTCGGTGACGCCTTAAAGGGTAAAGTCATTAAGCCAGGGCGGTCGGAGACTCTCGCATGTTAAGGGAGGCGGCTCTGACGGGCGCCGCTAAGTAAGTGAACGGGGGTGCCGGCCTCGGGGCGGTATCCCCGTTCGAGTTCGGTCACCGTCCTCACTCCGGCAACCAATGCGCTGCAAGGTTTATCGACTGCCCTGCTCTAGTCGAGGTTTGAAACAGGCGCGAGCCGCGCGCAAATGTCGACGAGCGCGGGGGCGGCGGCGAATGTGGAGGGCGTGAGCCGGAGGTAAGACCAGACCGAATTCCTGGCGGCGCAATTAATCAGGAGTGATTTCCTTCCTGCCATCACGCCACCATTATAAAGCGGCGGGCGAGAAATAAGGGACAATCGGAGTGGCTAAGGAGTTGAACTCTCCCGACAAGTCTGCTCACACTTTAGGAAGGGTTCACTAACGTCTCCTTTGGATACGGAACACTAACTCGTAAGGATGCGTGATGCGTGATGAGACTACCGGCGTCCTTGCCGGCACACTGATTCGCGCATCGGTTATGCTTCACGCCATACACTCTTTTCATATTCGAGGGGGCTGGTGTGAGAAATCGTGCTTTCCATCTGATCGTGTTGTGCGCCTTGGTGCTCGGCGCACTCCCCGTGTCGAGTCTTGTTCGGAGCACGGAGGCCGCCGCGCGGAGGCGAGCGACGCCGGAGGCGCTCGACCCGGAGCTGACTAATTATCAGTACCGAACCCGCTCACTTGCCTGCGGTGGATGAGCGGGCTCGGCCGATGTCTCGCAGCAGGAGCGCGAGCCGGGGGTCGGGCGCGCCCCACCGGGCGCGCCCCAGCTCGACGGCCTGCCCGAAGAGTTTCTCCGCCTCCGCCCGCTTGCCGAGCCGGAGCTTGACCGTTGCCAGATTGAACATCGCCCGGACGTGGTCGTACTCCCCCCCTTCCACCTCGCCGAAGCGCCCGACCAGCTCTTCCCTGATGCCCTCCTCCAGTGCCAGGTCGCCCCGCGCGCGCGCCAGCGACGCAAGGCTGCTCTCCGCCGTGATGGTGGCGATATGGTTCTCTCCGTAGTGGCGGGTGAACAAGGTCTTCGCCTCGCGAATCAGCCCCTCGGCCTCAGCCAGCCGCCCTTCGTCCCCGCCCTCGCGCCCGCCGTGCATGACCCACGAGGCCAGGGTTTGCAGCATGTAAGGCAGGTTGACGTTTTCGGGGTCGGTCTCGCGCATCATCCGGACGGCCTGCCGTAACAACGGCTCCACCTCTTCAATGCCCGCACCCGTCCGACTCAGCCCGACGCACAGGTAATAAATCCCCCTCGCCACTTTCGGGTGACGTTCCCCGTGGACTTGACGGTATAGGTCGAGCGATTGGCGGAAGTGTGTGAGGGCGATGCCGCTTTCGCCGTGGGTTCGATAGACTTCGCCGACGGTATAGTGGAGGTCGGCGCGCACCTCCGGTTCGTCCGACAGCTCCGTGTCGATGCGCGCGGAGGCGTGGTCAATCGCTTCACGCACGGTGACGTTGATGCGACCCTCGCCCCGGCCATACCAGTGCGGGTTGGCGTATTCGAGAAAACTCTGCATGAAGCGGCTCGTCCGTTCGGCCTTCCCCTTCTCCGCCCTCGCCCGCTCGGCTTCCGACTCGGCCAGGCGCCGTGCCTCCGACGCCATCCTCTCCTGCGTACGCGCGGCCTGAGCCTGCCAGAGGGCGGCGGTCATCCCCGCGCACAGGCTGAAGAAGATCAGCGCCGCCGCCCAGACCGTGACCTGGTTACGCCCGTAGAACTTGCTCACCCTGTAAGAGAGGGTCGCGCGTCGCGCCAGCACCGGCAGCCCGTCAACGAAGCGCCACACGTCGGCCGAGAACTGCTCGACCGTCTGGTACCGCCTCTCGGGCTCCTTGCTCAGCGCCTTGAGGACGATGTTGTCCAGGTCGCCCTTCAGACCCGACATCGTGAGCGGGGTCAAAGTCGCCTCGCTCGGGAGCGCCGGCTCACCCTCCGTGATCTCGCGCAGCACCTCGCCCGCGGTCTTGCCTACGACGCGGTACGGGAGGTTCTCGGTGAGGAGGTTGAAGAGGACGACGCCCAGGCTGTAGATGTCGGTCGCGGTCGTGACCGGCTCGCCCCTGACCTGTTCGGGGCTGGCGTACTGCGGCGTTAGCGCCCCGAGTTGGGTGGCGTGGCCGGCGGCCCCCGCGTCGGCGTCGAGCAGCTTAGAGATGCCGAAGTCGAGCAACTTGGGCTCCCCGCCTTCGTTGACGAGGATGTTCGAAGGCTTGAGGTCGCGGTGGACGACGAGGTGGCGGTGGGCGAAGGCGACCGCCTCGCAGACTTTGTTGAAGAGCTTCAGCCGGTCGTTGAGGGGGAGCTTGCGGCTCCGGCAGTAGAGGTCGATGGGCTCGCCGTCAACGTACTCCATGACCAGGTAGGGGACGCCGTCGTCGGTCGTCCCGGCGTCGAGCAGGCGCGCGATGTTCGGGTGGGAGAGCGCCGCCAGAATCTGCTTCTCGCGGTTGAAAGTCCGGCGCAGGCGTTCCGTGTTGAACTCGCGCCTGAGCATCTTGATGGCGACCCGCTGGTCGAACTTCCCGTCGGCGCGCCGCGCCAGGTAGACGGCGCCCATCCCGCCGGAGCCGAGTTCGGAGACGATCTCGTAGGCGCCGACCCGCTGGCCGGCGAGGGCCTCGGCCGCGGGGCCGGTCATGGAGAATAAGTCGCCGGAGAACTCGCCGGCGGGGAGCGACATGAAATCCTGCGCCTCCGCCTCGAACGCCAGCAGCGATTCCACCTCGGCGCGGGCCTCGGCAGTGAGGTCGACCCTTTCAAGATATGCCGCCCTCTCCCCCGGGTCGAGGCCGAGCGCTTCCAGCAGTGCCTCTTTGATCCTCTTCCAGTCGTCGGCTTCCATATCCACTCGCTTCACCACTCTTGACTGACATGCGTGAACGGCCGGCGAAGTCGGTCAAAAAAAGGGACAGGGCGAGCTATCCGCGATTCAGCTCGCGGTAGAGCCAGAGCCGCGCCGCCTCCCACTCGCGCCCGACGGTCCGTTCGGAGACGCCCAGACTGTCGGCGATCTCCTGATGATTCATCCCGCCGAAGAACCGCATCTCGACTATCCTCGCCTGCGTCTCATCGAACTTCTCCAGCCGTTCGAGAACTTCATCCAGAACCAGAATCGAGCCGGCGCGTTGCTCGGCGGGAATCTGCACGTCGTCAATCGAAAAATGGATCGCGTGGTTGCCGCGCTTCGCCGTGGCGTGCTGGCGCGCGTGGTCAACCAGCACCTGCCGCATCAGGCGCGCGGCGATGCCGTAAAAATGGCTCCGGTTCTGCCAGTCGATTCCCGTCTGCTCGCTCAGCCTCAGAAATGCCTCGTGAACCAGCGCGGTCGGCTGCAAAGTGTGGTCGGAGCGTTCCCTCGACATCAACAGGCGTGCCTGCCGCTTCAGCTCGTCGTAGACGAAGGGTAGCAGACGCTCCTTCGCGCCCTCGTCTCCCTCGTTCCACTCCCGCAGAGTCCGGGTGATTTCCGCCGATGATTTTTCGCCCATAAAAACGTGTGGGGGTTGAGGCATGCCCGATTGCGATCCGGCCTTTCCAATCCGCGAAAAGAAACTTCAGAGAAATTTGGCCGCCTCGCTCAGTTTCTCACGCATATACAACCGGAACGCTAGACCCAGAACGAATGACTCAAACAGGGAGACTCGAAATGGTTGCCGAGAAACTCAGAGTGACGGCCGGAACACGGGGTGACGGGCGAAATTCTAGCAAACTACTTTCATCTTTGAGGGTGTTTACGCTGTCGGGGTTGATGGTCGCGCTTTTGACCGCACCCTTGCTACTCATCAATCCCCCTGAAAATTTCACCGGCGTGAACAATGTACAAAGTCCGGCCGGTACTCTCACTTCACACCCGACGCCCCCGCAGCCGGGCACGGCGACCGAGCAGGCGCGCGAATCTTACGGGCGGCTCCCGCTCAGTTTCGAGGCTAACCGCGGGCAGGCGGGCGCGGCGGCCGACTTCGTGGCTCGCGGCGCGGGCTATACGCTCTCACTCACGCCGACCGAGGCCGTTTTCTCCCTGGCTCAACGCTCTGATCGTTCGAGACAGCAGCCGCCGGCCATACTGCAAATGAATCTCGTCGGGGCCAGCCGAAGTGCAAAGGTCGCGGGCCTGGACGAGTTGGAAGGCAAGGTCAACTATCTCATTGGCAAAGACCCGGCGAAGTGGCGCACGGATGTCCCGACCTTCGGGCGCGTGCGCTACGCGGAAGTCTATCCGGGCATAGACGTGGTCTATTACGGCAACCAGCGAAGGTTGGAATATGACTTTGTGGTCGCGCCGGGCAGAGACGCGCGAACGATTGCGT
>JBEVJD010000014.1:0-18933 GCA_040510435.1 Pyrinomonadaceae bacterium
TTTTGGTAGTCGTCGTTAACCCGCGCGAGGCGCGCTGGGTCGCGCGCGATCTCGGGCTTCGCCAGTTCCTCCCCGAGCGCGGCCACGCGCTGCTCGGCCGCGGCGATCTCGTTCTCGACGGCCTGCGGGTCGCGCCCCCCGCCCTTCTTCTTCGAGTCCTTCCCGCCGCCGCGCTGCTTCGGCTGAGACTGCGCCGCGCGCGGCTCCTCCTTCCGTGCCGGAGCCGCTTCCGGCCTCTTCTCCACGACGGTTTTCGCCGCCGCCTCGGCCGCGCGGCGCTCGGCTTTCCAGTCGTGGTACTCGGTGTAGTCGCCGTCGTAGTGCTCGGCGCCGCCCTCGCCGTCGAGCGCGAGTATCTGCGTGGCGACGCGGTCGAGGAAGTAGCGGTCGTGGCTGATGGTGATGATGGTGCCGTCGTAAGCGTCGAGCGCCTCTTCCAGAGCCTCGCGCGAGGGGATGTCGAGATGGTTGGTCGGCTCGTCCAGGACGAGGACGTTGACGTTCGAGTAGATGAGTTTCGCCAGCGCGAGCCTCCCCTTCTCCCCGCCCGAGAGGTCGCGGACGTGCTTGTACACGTCGTCGCCCGTGAAGAGGAACCGCGCGAGGAAGCCGCGCAGCTCGCCCGCGGTCGCCGTCGAGGACGCGACGCGCCGCAGCTCCATAATGATCTCGTTGCGGTCGTCGAGGTCGTCGAGCTGCTGCGCGTAGTAGCCGACGTTGACGTTGGTGCCGAGGCGAATCTCGCCCGCGAGCTGCGGGAGCTTACCCAAAACGGTCTTGATGAAAGTCGTCTTCCCTGACCCGTTCGGCCCGATGACGCCGAGGCACTCGCCGCGCTTGAGGACGAAGTTGATGTCCGAGGCCAAAAGATTCCCCGGGTAGCCGACCGACGCCTCGGCGACGGTCAAAACATAGGCCCCGGCGCGCTCGACCTTCTGCATCTGGAAGTTGCCCTGCGGCTGGTCGGGGCGGATGGCCTCGACGCGTTCGAGCTTGGCGAGCATCGTGCGGCGCGACTTGGCCTGCTTGGTCTTCTGGCCGGCGAGGTTGCGGCGGATGAACTCCTCGGTCTTGGCGATGAGGTGTCGCTGATTCTCGTAGGCGCGCTGCTGTATCTCGCGCCGCTCCTCGCGCTCGACGAGGAAGGCCGAGTAGTTGCCCGTGTAGCTGACGGCCTTCCCCAGCTCGACCTCAGCGATGCGCGTACATGCGCGGTCGAGGAAGTAGCGGTCGTGGCTGATGATGACGTAGGCAGACTTGTACGCGGCGAGGAACTCTTCCAGCCACTCGACGGCCGACACGTCGAGGTGATTCGTCGGCTCGTCGAGCAGGAGCACGTCGGGCTCCGCGAGCAGCAGGCGCGCGAGTCCCAGACGGTTCTTCTGCCCGCCCGAAAGTATCTCTGTCGGCGTCGCCCAGGTGTCGCGCTCAAACCCCAATCCCTGGAGGATGGCCTCGGCGCGCGCCGCGTACTCGAAGCCGCCCTGCCGCTCGAACTCGTGCTGTAAATCGCTGTAGCGTTCGAGCACCGCTTCGAGGTCTTCCGAAGCCTCGGCCATGCGGTGTTCGAGCTCGTGCATCTCGTGCTCGATTGATTGGAGCTGGCCGAAGGCGGCGAGCGCGGCCTCGTGGACGGTCGTGCCGGGCTCGAAGTCCACGTGCTGTTCGAGCAGGCCGAGCTTGACGCCGCGCGCGCGCACCACGTCGCCGCGGTCGGGCGTCTCCTCGCCGGTGACGAGCCGGAAGAGCGTCGTCTTGCCCGCGCCGTTGCGGCCGACGAGCCCCACGTGCTCGCCCGGGTTGACCTGCAACGAGGCGCCGCGCAGAACGTCCTGCGCGCCGTAAGACTTGTAAACGTCCGTGAGTCGGAAAAGCATAAGACCGTACTGCTTTTAATGAAATTGAAGCGGGCGTCGGCGCGCTCAGCGTTCGAGCGACCTGGCCCGCTTCAGTTTTGTCACCCGCACGAAACCTGACCGGGCGGCTTCAACCTACCGCTTCGGCGAGGCGGCCGGGGTCGCCGCCGTCGTGGCCGCGGGCCGCGGCGTGGCTGCGCTGCTCGCGCCGGCCGCGGGGCTTGCCGCGGGAGACGCCGAGGCACCCGGGGTCGCCGACGCCGCGGGCGAAGCGGCCGACGCGGGGCTCGCGCCCGGCGCGACCGACTGGTTGCCGCCGAGCATGTTCGGGTCGCCCAGCATCGACTCGGCGAGGTGGTTGACGACCGTCGAGTCGCTCATCGCGTTGCGGACGAGCGCCTCGCGCAGGATCGTCTTGCGCTGGTCGATGAGTCCCTGCTTGATCTGGTCGCGCACGCCCGGGTCGTCGATGGTGAGCGGCTTGCTCTCCAACTGCCGGTTGGTCAGCTTGAAGATGTACCAGCGGCCGTCGGCGAAGCGGATCGGCTCGGTGTAGCTGCCGACCTGGAGCTGGTTGAAGAAGCGGCTGATGAGGTCGGCCGGGAAGCCGTTCTGCTGGAGCGCCTGCTCGTTGGCGATGCCGATGTCGCCGCCGCGCACGCCGCTCGGGTCTTCGCTGCTGGAGCGCGCCACTTCGGCGAAGTCGGCGCCGCTGCGGAGCGTCGCGTAGAGGCGCTGAATCTTGGCCGTCGCCTCGGCGTCGCTCTTCGCGTCGTCGCGGTAGGTGCCGCCGCTGTCGGACGGGTCGACGACGATGTCGGCGAGCGCGACGCCGCGCGGGTTGACGAACTGCTGGGTGTTCGCGTTGAAGAAGTCGCCGACCTCCTGGTCGCGGATGGTGATCTTGCCGTAGAGCTTCTCCTGGAGCTTGTTGATGGCGAGGTCTTTGCGGGCCTCCTCGCGCACCTGCTGCTCGGTCAGGTTGTTCTCCTTCAGGCTCTTCTCCCACTCCTCGACCGTGCCGCGCTGCTTCTGCTGGTTGATGAGCGTGGTGACCTCGTCGTCGGTCGGGACGGTCTTCTCCTTCTCGGCGCGCGCGAAGAGCACCTGGCGCTCGATCAGGCGGTCGAGCACCTGGAGGCGGACGGCGGCCTGCTGGAGCGTGGACAACTGCTGCCCCTGCGCCTGCTGGTTGACGATGCGGTCTACCTCGGCGAGCGTGACCTCCTTGCCGTTGACCGTGGCGGCCACATCCTTGCCGCCGGCCGGGGTCTTGCCGCCGCACGCGGCGAGGCTCAGGGCGAAGGACGCGAACAAGGCGAGGGTTGCGATTTGTCTCAAGACTCTGTGCACTGTGTCTGAAGCTCCTTAAACTTACTCTCTACGAGATGCTGCCCGGACGCACGACCCGACCTTTGTCAACTTGACGCTCGGTGAAGCCGTTTGCTATAAATTTCCGTTTCGACGTGCGCCGCCGCCTTAGACCGTGGGGCCAGAGGACGAACGGCACGCGCCTTTTTAATGTCCGGAGGTTTTCAAAGTAATGGCTAAACGATGCGAAGTCTGCGGCAAGGGGCCGCAATTCGGGAACAACGTCTCGCACGCGAACAACCGCACGCGCCGCCGCTTCGACCCCAACCTTCAATCCATCCGCGTCCAGCGCCCGCAGGGCGGCAACGTGCGGATGAAGGTCTGCACGTCGTGCATCAAGGCGGGCAAGGTCGCGAAGGCGGCCTAGGTTCAAACCCTAACTTTTCAACAGGCGGCGGGCGCTTTCCCCTAAAGGGACGGCGCCCCCGCTTTTCGTTTGCCCGCGCGGGCGCAGTTCACTCGCCCGCGAGCGCGACCACGTCGATCTCGACGCGCGCGTCGCGCGGCAGACGCGCGGCCTGCACGGTCGAGCGCGCCGGCGGCTCCTCCGTGAAAAAGGTCGCGTAAACCTCGTTCATCGCCGCGAAGTCGTTCATGTCGGCCAGAAAAACGGTCGTCTTGACGACGCGCGCAAGGTCTGAGCCCGCGGCCTCCAAGACCTTCGAGAGATTGCGCAAGACCTGCGCGGTCTGCTCTCGCACACCGCCCTCGACGAACTGCCCCGTCGAAGGGTCTATCGGAATCTGCCCCGACGCGTAGACGAACCCGCCCGCTACGACCGCCTGCGAATACGGCCCGATGGCCTGCGGCGCCCCCTCAGTTTTGACGATACGTCTCTCTGTCACAAAAGTCCCTTACCGCAAGACTGCGAACAAATTGCAGATTCTAACAGACCCCTTCCCCGGACGGCAAACGGAGAAGCTTTCAGCCCATCCCTTTGACGGCAGAGGTAAGCCAGACGGAGGTTAGAGAGACCCCCGTCGGCTGAGTGCTGACCGCTGAGTGCCGGCCGCTATGTTCAAGCGGAGCCGTGGATGCGCTCCACGTCGAGGACGCCGGGGACTTTGCGGATGGAGGACATGACTTTGTCGAGGTGTTTGAGGTCGAAGACTTCGACCGTGACCTCGATGCGGCCGCGGTCGTCAGGGGCGACTGCGGCGTTCGAGGCGCGGATGTTAGTCTTGATGTCTTTGATGGCGTTCGTCACGTCGGCGATCATGCCGGTGCGATTCTCGGTGATGGCGAGCAGCTTGACGGCGTAGGCGGCCTCGCCCGCGCCCGCGTCGGCCCACTCGACCTCGACGACGCGCTCGGGGTTGATCATCAACTGCTGGACGTTCGTGCAGCGCTTGGCGTGGACGGCCACGCCCTTGCCGCGCGTGATGTAGCCGACGATCTGCTCGCCGCGGACGGGGTTGCAGCAGCGCGCGCGCGTCACCAGCAGGTCGTCCACCCCGCGCACGACGATTGAATCTTCGCCGAGGCGGATGAACTTCTTGACGGCCTGCATGCCCGCCGTCAGCCTCCCGCGCAGCGGCGACTCCTTGCGCTGCTCAAGCTCGGCGAACTTCTCGGGCCCGAGGTACTTGGCGATGACATTGCGCGGCACGGTCTTGCCGTAGCCGACGGCCGCCAGCAGGTCGTCCACCCGCCCGTAGCCGTACTCGTTCGCGATGCGCTTGAGCGCGCCGTCCGAGTCGGCCAACACCTTCTTCGCCGAGAGGTTGAAGCGCACGGCCTCCTTCTCGAAGAGCTTCCGCCCCAGCTCGATACTTTCGGCGCGCTGCTGCTCGGCGACGGCGTGGCGGACGCGGTTGCGCGCGCGCGAGGTCTTGACGAAGTTGAGCCAGTCGCGCGAGGGCTTGGCGCTGGGCGAGGTGATAATCTCGACCACGTCGCCGTTCTGAATCGCGGTGCGGAGCGGCGCCATCCGGCCGTTGATGCGCGCGCCCGAGCAGGTGTTGCCGACCTCGGTGTGGATCATGAAGGCGAAGTCGATGGGCGTCGCCCCGCGCGGGAGTTGGATGACCTTGCCCATCGGCGTGAAGGCGTACACGTCCTTCGGGTAGAGGTCGAGCTTAAGCGACTCCAGAAAGTCGCGCGAGTCCTTGACCTCCTGCGACCACTCGACGAGAGAGCGGAGCCACTGGAACGCCTCGTCGTCGTCGTGCGCGCCGCGCCGGCCCTCCTTGTACTTCCAGTGGGCGGCGACGCCCTCCTCGGCGATGCGGTGCATCTCGTCGGTGCGAATCTGTATCTCGAAGGGCTGCCCCTTGGCGCCCATCACGGAGGTGTGGAGCGAGCGGTAGAGGTTGTCGCGCGGCGTGGCGATCCAGTCCTTGAAGCGGCCGGGGATGGGTTGCCAGAGGGTGTGGACGACGCCCAGGGCGCCGTAGCAGTGGCGCGTCTCGTCGGGCGTGATGACGCGCGCGGCGATGAGGTCGTAGACCTGGTCGAGCTCGATCTTCTGGCGCTTGAGCTTCTTCCAGATGGAGAAGAGTCGCTTGACGCGCCCCTCCACCGAGATGAAGGGGACGCCGGCCTCGCGCATCTTCTCCTCGATGCGCGAGGTCACTTCGCGGAGGAACGCCTCGTGCTCGAGGCGGCGGCGCTCCAACTGCTCGGCCATCTCCTTGTACTCTTCGGGGTGGAGGTGCTTGAAGGCGAGGTCTTCGAGCTCGCTCCGCAGGCGCCCCATGCCGAGGCGGTGGGCGATGGGGGCGAAGATGTCGAGCGTCTCCTGTGCGATGCGGCGGCGCTTCTCCGGCTTGAGGTGCTGGAGCGTGCGCATGTTGTGGAGGCGGTCGGCCAGCTTGACGAGGACGACCCGCACGTCGTCCACCATCGCCAGCAACATCTTGCGGACGTTCTCGGCCTGCTGCTCCTCGCGCGACTGGTTGCTGATGTGCGCGAGTTTGGTGAGGCCGTCCACAAGGTGCGCGATCTCCTCGCCGAAGGAGTCGCGGATGACCTCGGGCGCGACGAGCGTGTCCTCGACCACGTCGTGCAGGAGCCCCGTGGCAACCGAGATTTCGTCGAGCCGCATGTCGGCGAGGATGTTGGCGACTTCCAGCGGGTGCACGAGGTAGGGCTCGCCCGACGCGCGCGTCTGACCCTTGTGGTGCAGGGCCGAGAAGAAGTAGGCCCGCCGCAGCATTTCGAGGTCAGCCTGCGGGTGGTTCTGCCCCACCTTCTCGATGATGTCCTCGATGCGAATCATAAAGCAGAAGACAGCAGCCGGTAGTCAGTAGCCAGTAGAAGAACCTTTCATCGCTCGAACCGTCCGGTCGTCATCAACGACTTCCGACGAGCAGAGCCTACTGTCTACCGCCTACCGACTACTGTCTACCCATTATAAGAAAGGTGATGCCCGACGTGAAGTCAGGCATCACCCGGAGAAAGAAGTGGCAGGCGCGCGCCGCCGCGTGCGGGCGCGCGCCGATGGCACCGCCGGCCCTTCGGTTCTTAGCTGGGCGGGGGCGTCGGCGACTTGGCGGCCTCCTCGGCCTCCTTCTTCTTGGACGCGTCGGCCGCGAGCCGCTTCTGCGTTTCAAGCGCCGCCTCGTACTGCTTGTCGAGGTCGGTCTTGGCCGTGGCGTCGCCGGCCATCTCGGCCAGCTTCGACCTCTCGCGCAGGAGGTTCGCCTTGTAAGACCAGGCGTTCGGGTTGTTCGGGTCGTGCGAGGCGGCCTCCTCGGCGAGCCTCAAGCCCTCGGTCGCGCACTGCTGCGCCTTGTCGAAGTCGGCCTGGTTGGCCGGCTTGCGGTACTTGATGAGAATCCGGTTGGGCTGGTTCTCGGTGACCTTGTTCTCTTTCTGCTCGGTGATGTCGTAGGCGCACTGCCACTGCTTGCTCGCCAGGATGGTCAGCGCCTCGGCCTTCGCCGTCGGCGTCGGGCCATTCTTGGCGCGCTCGGCCAGCAGTTGGTTGACCTTATCGTCCTGCTTCATCTGCCCGTAGAGGAAGACGACGGCCTTGTAGGCGTCCTCGTTGGCGGGGTCGCGGTTGAGAATTGACTGGTAGGCCGCGACCGCCTTCTCGCCCATGGCGAGATTCTCCGGCGTCTGGACGCCGGGCTTGTACTGCTGCTGGACGGCGCGGGCGATGAAGACCGGCGCGTTCTTCTGCGACGGGTCGAGTTCGAAGGCGGTACGGAACTTCGCCTCCGCGTCGGCGAAGCGCCCGTCTTTGTAGGCGCGCGCGCCCTCGTTCAGCGCGTTCTTGGCGCGCACGCGGTTGACCAGCGTGCACCCGCCCGAGGCGGCCACGAGCGCGACGAGCAGGGCCGCGATGCTTGTTCGAGAGAGTTTCATTGGATGATTGCTCCGGGCAATGGTCTTGAAGCTCTACTGGGTGAAGGGGGCAACCGCGGCTCGGCCACGCGCGAAGACGCCCCCGCCGCGCTCACCCGCCCGGGGGCGGGGCGGCGGCGGCTGCGTCCGCGGCGACCCCGCTACTGCTCCAACGCCTCCGTCTGGAGGCCGACCGGGTTCGCCCCTGAGCCCTTGACGGTGTCGATGACCTTCACCACGTCGCCGTACTTGAAGGTCTCGGGCGCCTTGATGAAGACGGTCTTCTCGATGCGGTCGTCGGGCGTCAGGTCGGCGCGCCCCTGGAAGCCCTCCTTCCAGACGCCCTGCTCCTTGCGCTTCTTGAACTCGGCCGCGAGCGTCGAGCCGACGTTGCCCGGGTCGTTGACCGAGGCGTCGGCGATCTTGTTGCCGCCCATGATCAGCTCGACCCCGAGGTCTTTCTTGATGTTGACGATGAGCGTCAGAGGGCTCTGCTTGGCCTGCGCGTTCAACTCCTCGCTGCGCTGGGGCACGAGCGTCTTGAAGCGCGCGGGCTTGAGGGGCGTGATGACCATGAAGATGATCAGCAGCACCAGCAGGATGTCGATGAGCGGCGTGACGTTGATGTTTGGGGCCGCAGTCGCCCCGCCGCCTGAACTCATACCCATATGTTTGAACTCCTCGGCCGCGCCGCGCGCGCCGCCGCCGGGGGCGGGCGCGGCCGGCGTCAAATGCCCGGCCTACGAGGCCGGGGCCGGGGCCTCGGGCGCTGCCGCGCCGCCGCCCTTGCGCTTGTCGGCGACGAGCCCGATCTGGTCGATGCCGGCGTCGCGGATCAGGTTGATCGTCTCGACCACCTGGCCGTAGTTGGCGTTGATGTCACTGCGGATGTAGACGATGCGATCCTTGTCTTCCTTGGTCGCCATCTTCTGATCGATCTCGGTCTTCAGTACGTCCTTGTCGATCTTCTTCTTGCCGATGTAAAGCTCGCCCCCCTCGGTGATGGCGACGACCACCGAGGTCTCTTTGATGATGGCCGGGTCCTCGTCCGGGTTGTTCATGTCGCGCGGGAGCGCGACCGAGACGCCCTGCTGGAGGAAAGGCGTGATGACCATGAAGATGATCAGCAGCACCAGCATGATGTCCACCATCGGCGTGACGTTAATCTCTGAGGTGAAGCCGCTGCCACCGCCTGCTGACATGCCCATAACTTTACTCCCCCGGCCCGCGCCGCGCGCGGGCCTCTGCGGGTCGGCCCGCGCGGCGCGCGCCCCGGCCCGCCAAGGGCCGGGGCGCCGTACGCCGGGGCGCGACCGTGACTAAACGGAGACTGCCTACGACCTGAGCTGCCGCGTGCGGTTCTTCAGGAAGTAGTCGATCAGCTCGGAGGCCGAGTTGTCCATCTCGATGATGAAGCCATCGACCTTGCCCGTGAAGTAGTTGAAGAGCCACACGGCGGGCACCGCCACGGCGAGCCCGAGCGCGGTGGTCAGGAGCGCCTCGGCGATGCCGCCCGCGACGGCGCCGATGCCGGCCGACTCGGCCGACTTCATGCCGGTGAACGCGTTGATGATGCCGAACACCGTGCCGAAGAGGCCCACGAACGGGGCGGTCGAGCCGATGGTGGCGAGACCCGACAGGCCCCGCTTGAACTCGGCCGACTTGATGGCGATGGCGCGCTGGAGGGCGCGCTTCGAAGCCTCGACCTCATCGCCCGAGATGTCCGAGCTGGCCTCGTGCGCGCGGAACTCCTGGAGGCCGGCGTTGACGACCATCGCGAGGTGCGACTTCTTGTGCTTGTCGCTGATGTTGATGGCCTCTTCGATGCGGTCGTTCTTGAGCGCCTGCGCGACGCGCGGCGCGAACTCGCGCGACTGCTTCTTGGCGGCCGAGTAGGTCAGGAAGCGCTCGACCATAATGGCGATGGAGTACATCGACATGATGAGCAGGATGACGATGACGGCCAGCGCCACCCAGCCGAGGTTCTTCACCATCTCGGTGATGGTGAAGGCGCTCCCGATGTCGTCAGCCCCGCCGCCGCCGCCGTGCTGGAAGAGGAAGGCGAAGAAGGCGAGACCCTTGCTCCCGAGAAAGCTCAACAGAATAGTCACGGTGGAATTCCTCCAAAGGTTTTCGTTTGTGATGGCGGGTGCGCTTCCCCTTGGAAGGGACGCGAGCGACCCGCGGCCGAGCCGCCCCGGAACCCACTCCGGACGGCGTCCCCCCGCGGGTCGCACCCCGCGCCCCGTCTTACTGAAGCACGAAGTTGTAAGTAATGACGCCCGAGACCTTCACCGGCTGCCCCGAGAGCAGCGTCGGCGAGAACCTCGCGTTACGCGCGGCGGCGACCGCGGCCTGTTGCAGGAGCGGGTGGCCCGAGACGGCCGAGGCCGAGACGACGCGCCCCGACTCGTCGACCAGAATCTGCACGGTCACCGTGCCCGAAGCGCGCGCCGCCTTCGCGATGGGCGGATAAGAAGGCTGCGGCTTCGAGATGGCCTTGCCGTTGAGCACGCCGCCCGACACGACCGTCTTCGGCTTGGGCGGGGGCGTCGGTGCCGGCGGCGGGGGCGGAGGCGGCTCGTCGCTCACCTCGACCTTTGGCGCGCCGCCGGTGCCGGCGCCGCCGCCGCCCGTGCCGCCGACCACGCCGACCGGGCCCGTGGGCACGGCGTTAACGTCGCCTACGTCGCGGTCGCCGACCAGCACGTTAAGCGTCTTGTTGGTCGCGACGACCTTGGCCGTGGGCGGGGCGATCTCGTTGGACTTGGTGACGGGAGCGATGACGGCCATGTCCCTCACCATCGCCACGGTCGGCTCCTGCTTGGCCGCGGGCTTCGGCTCCTCGGTGGCCTTGGGCGCCTCGGCCTCGGCCATCGGCACTGGCGCCACCAGCGTCAGCAGCTCCAGACTCGGATCAGGGATCGCGTCGTTGTACAGGTAGATGCTGAGGACGGCGACCCCCACGAGCACAATCGAGTAGAGCACAAGCGTGCCCAGGAAAAAGGAGCCCTTCCTCGCGAGGTCGTCTGAGTGCGAGCCGGACTCTACCAGTGTGTCGAACATGTCGTCTATCCTCCCTCTTCCGGTGCCAGGTGGATCAGGGTTTTCTTAGACTCATTTAATCACGCGCCTCTAAAAAGAGAGTTGTGATTCTAAGACGATTTCTCTCAAAAAGCGCCCGCCTGATTAACCGCTTTTTTGCCTAAGGGGAACGGGAATGGCCTTGCGTTTTAAGGCCGCGACATGCGGCGGCCCCTCCTTCAACGCGAAGACCAAACAGGGAATGAAACGGTCAGGCCGGCCCCCCGGACACGAACGCGAGCAACCAAACGTCCGCCTCACACTGCCGGCGAGACGGGAGCGTTCTTAAAATATTCGATTGGCCAGCAACGCGCTCAGTCTATGTCGCAATCCGCGGCGAAGTCAAGCGCAAAATGGCCAAACGGCGTACACAGCGCTCTTCAAGCTCAACTATTTAGACACCGGGCGGGCCTGTGGGTTCGCTCAATTTCGACGTACCGCGAAAAAAATATTCGCCCCGGAAAAGTGGGAGGCCGGCAGGGCGCGCGGTACGACTCTCCGAGTCCCCTCGCCCCTGCCGGCCCCCTTGTTTGAAAAACGAAAACCGCTTAGCTAGCGCGCGGCGGCGCTGGCCTTGGCGTCGCGCGTCCCCGAAGCGGGGCGCGTGCGCTGGCCGCCCCCGCCCCCGCCGCGCGTGCCCGCCGTGGTCGCCTGCGCGCGCCCGGCTTCGAGCCGCTGCTGCCACCAGACCATGATCGGGCTGGCGATGGCGATGGTCGAGTAGACGCCGAAGACGACGCCGATGAAGAGCGCCAGCGAGAAGCTGCGCAGCACGGGCCCGCCGAAGACGACGAGCGCCAGCACCGAGAGGAAGACCAGCCCCGAGGTGATGATCGTGCGCGACATCGTCTGGTTGACCGACTCGTTCGTCAGGTCGTAGAGGTTCGAGCGGCGGTGCAGGCGCAAATTCTCGCGGACGCGGTCGAAGATGACGATAGTGTCGTTGACCGAGAAGCCGACGAGCGTCAGGAGCGCCGCGACGACCGTCAGGTTGACCTCGATCTGGAAGACCGAGAAGATCGCGAGCGTGACCAGCACGTCGTGGAAGACGGCGATGACGGCGGCCGCGCCGTACGTCCATTCGAACCGGAAGGCGATGTAGAGCAGGATGCCGACGAGCGCGAGCAGCGTGACGGCCACCGCCTGGTTACGCAGCGCCGCGCCCGCGACCGCGCCGACGGCCTCGGTGTTGACGATCTTGAAGGCGTTGCCCTCGGCCGGGAAGGGCTGGTTGCCCTCGACCTGCACGCCGCCGGTGAGGGTCTTCAGTCCATCGGCCACGGTCTTGCGACCGATGTCCACCTGCGTCTCGCCCTGCTGCGCGACCGACTCGCTGGTCTCCATCTGCGGCAGGCGGATGAGCACCTCGCCCGGCTTGTCGGTGACGGGCTGGATGATGACATCCGAGACGCCCTTCGCGAGGAGCGCGTCGCGGATGGCCTCGGCCGCCGGGCGCTCCTTGAAGTCCGCGGTGACGACCGTGCCGCCCTTGAAGTCGATGCCGAGGTTGAACGCCTCCGTCCCGCCCGGCGTGAACTGCCGCGCTAGCGCCGAGGCCAGCCCGCCCAGCATAATTGCGACCGAGATGAGGATGAAGACCTTGCGGTGCTTCAGCCAGTCAACGTTTACGTTTTGCAGTATCTGAAACATAACAATTCCAGTGATAAGTGATGAGTGATGAGTGATGAGATAAGCGCTATTCTTATCACTTATCACTCATCACTTATCGCGCCTTTATATGCTGAGCGTCTCGGCGCGTTCCCGGCGGCGCGAAAGACTCCACATGAAGATGGTGCGCGAGACGTAGACGGCCGTGAACAGGTTCGCCAGCAGCCCGAGCACGAGCGTGACGGCGAAGCCGCGGATGGGGCCGGTGCCGAAGACGAACAGGAACGCCGACGAGACGATGGTCGTCACGTGCGTGTCGATGATCGTCACGAAGGCGCGGTCGAAGCCGATGTCGATGGCCGAGGCGACGGTCTTGCCCGTCTGCAACTCCTCGCGGATGCGCTCGAAGATGAGCACGTTCGAGTCCACGGCCATGCCGATGCCGAGGATAAGACCGGCGATGCCGGGCAGCGTCAGCACCGCGTCGAAGATGATGAGCGCGGCGAGCGTCAGCAGGGTGTTCAGGAGCAGCGCGACGACCGCGTTCAGGCCCGACCAGCGGTAATAGATGAGCATCGTCAGCACGATGAGCGCGAGCCCCGCGAGCGAGGCCGAGACGCCCGCGCGGATCGAGTCCGCCCCGAGGCTCGGGCCGACGGTGCGCTCTTCGAGGTAGACAATCTTCGCGGGGAGCGCGCCCGAACGGAGCGTCAACGCGAGGTCGGTGGCCGAATCCTTAGTGAAATTACCGGAAATCTGCCCCGTGTCGGTGATTTGCTGCTTGATGTAGGGCGCCGACTTGACGCGGTCGTTGAGCACGATGGCCATGTAGGCGTTGACGTTGGCGGCCGTCCAGGAACCGAACTTCTGCGCGCCCGAAGGCTTCAGCGTGAAGTTAATCTGGTAGGCGTCGTCGGGGCCGCCCGCGGGGTTGTTCGAGGCGGCATCGGCCGTGCGCAGCTCGCTGCCGTCGACGACGGCCGGCGACTCAAGGACGACCCACGCCGTCGGCTCGCCCGCCTTGGGCGCCGTAGCGCCCGCGGCCGTGGGCTCGTCGCGCTCGTCGTAGGGGAGGATGCGGCGGTTCGGGGGCACCGTGCCGCCGAGCGACTGGCGCGCCGCCTCTTCGGTCGGGTAGGTGGTCGGCCCGCCGGGGTAGGTCGCGCCGACGACCTTCATCAGTTCGAGGCGCGACTCGCTCTTCAGGAGTTCCTTGATGCGCTCCGGGTCGTCGATGCCGGGCATCTGGAGCAGAATCTGGTGCGAGTTGGTCGAGCCGTGCGCCTGGAGCGTGGGCTCGGTGACGCCGAGGGCGTTGATGCGCGTGTCGATGATCTTGAGCGCTTCCTCGGTGGCGCGGTTGCCGAGCGCGGTCTTGGCCGTGTCGGTCATCTCCCACGTGATGGTGTTGCCGCTCACGGAAGACGACCACGCCGTCGGGTCGAAGTCGTTGACGCGGCGCGGGAGTTCGTCGCGAAGCTCTGAGACCTTCGACGCGTCGTTGGCGACGACCACGATGCGGTAGCTGTCGTCGCCGAACTCGGGTCTGACCTCCTTGAGGTCGTAGCCCTGCTCGCGGGCGGCGGTCTGCACGCCGTTGTAGACGTTCTCGGTCAGGCGCTTCAGGTAGCCCGGCACCTGCACCTGCATGACGAGGTGCGAGCCGCCGCGCAGGTCGAGCCCGAGGTTGATGTTCTGGCGCAGGATGTTGTTGACGCCCGCCGCGGTGAAGTCGTTACGCGTCGGCTTGCGCCCCGGCCAGAAGATGACGGCCAGGGCGAGGAGCGTCACGATGGCGATGATGATGGCGCGCTGAAGAAGATTCTTTTTCATGGCTAAGTAGGCAATAGTCAGTAGTCAACAGTCAGTAGAAAACCCTTCGCGGACGAATCGTCAGGACATTAGTGTCAGAGTCGGCAGGGCGGAGCCTACTGACTACTGTCTCCTGACTACTGCTTTGCTTCCTCCTCCCCCTGCATGCCGGAGACGGACGCGCGGGAGATTTCGAGGATCGACTTGTCGGCGCTCATGACGAGCAGCGACTTGTCCTTGACCTGCTTGATGGTGGCGTAGATGCCGCCCGAGGTGATGACCTTGTCGCCCGGCTTCAGCGCCGCGACCATGTCGGAGAGCGCCTTCTGTCGCTTGCGCTGCGGGACGATGATCAGGAAGTAGAAGACGCCGAAGATGAGCACGAAGGGCAGGAAGGTGGTTATCATGGAACCGCCGCCGCCCTGAAAGATGAAAGCGAATTGGGTCATCGGAAGTTGAAAGGGTACGAGCAACCTCAAGTTTTGGAATCCGTCACACTGCGGCGGGGCGCGTCGAATCCGGCGCACCCCGCGCCTCCGGCCGAGAGCGGTTTTTCAGGGGATAGTGCGACGCCGGACGGCCCGCGACTCACCCGACGCCGGAGTTGATTCCCTCAAGAAACTCCCGCCGAAATCGCGTGAATTCGCCAGACCGGATAGCTTGCCTGACGCGCCGCATGGTGTCAAGGAAGAACGCAAGGTTGTGGTGCGAGAGCAGCACCGCGCCCAGCATCTCGCCCGCCATATATAGATGACGCAGGTAGGCGCGCGTATGTCTGCGGCAGACGGCGCACCCGCACGCCTCGTCGAGCGGGCGCGCGTCGGTCGTCCAGGTCGCGTTCTTGATGTTGAGGCGGCCGCGCGAGGTGAACGCCTGCCCGTTGCGCCCGTTGCGCGTCGGGATGACGCAGTCGAACATGTCCACGCCGCGCGCGACGCACTCGACGAGGTCTTCGGGCGTGCCGACGCCCATCAGGTAGCGCGGCCTCGCGTCAGGCATCAGCGGCGCGACGTGCCCGACCACGTCGTACATCACAGGCTTCTCTTCGCCGACGCTCAGGCCGCCGATGGCGTAGCCGTCGAAGCCGACCTCGACCGTCCTCTCCAAACTCTCGCGCCTCAGGTCGAGATGCGTCGCGCCCTGCACGATGCCGAAGATGGCCTGACGTGTCCCCGACTCTTCCCTGCCCGCGTCCGCGCCCTCGCCCTGCAAACGGTCGAAGCGCTCGCGCGAGCGCCGCGCCCAGCGCGCCGTCAACTCCAAGGATTCACGCGCGGCGTCGTGCGTGGCCTGCCCCGGCGGGCACTCGTCGAAGGCCATCACGATGTCTGAGCCGAGCGCCGCCTGCACCTCCATCGAGACCTCGGGCGAGAGGAAGCAGAGGCGTCCGTCCGTGTGCGCGCGGAACTCGACGCCCTCTTCCGTCAGCCGCCGCATGTGGCTCAGGCTGAAAACCTGAAAGCCGCCTGAGTCGGTGAGCATGGCGCGCCGCCAGCCGATGAAGCGGTGCAGCCCGCCCAGCGCCCGGATGACTTCCGGCCCCGGGCGCAGCCAGAGATGATAGGTGTTGCCGAGGATGATGCGCGCGTCTAAATCCTCGGCCTCAAGCTCCTCGAACCGCACGCCCTTGACCGAGCCGAGCGTGCCGACCGGCATGAAGACCGGCGTCTCAATCGTCCCGCGCCTCGTGCGGAGCAGGCCGGCGCGCGCCTTGCCCTCCCGCGCGAGGACTTCCCACCCGAGCGCTTCAACGGCCACGCGGCGCTCTCCCCCGTCGAATGTTGAAAAGGTTCATGCGAAGATTCTATTGACCGTGATGTAGGGAAGACAAGTCGGGTCTATCCGAAACGCTTGATGAGCCCCGTCAGGGGTTCAATGTTTATAGCCCGGAGAACCCTTGTTAGGCCAAGCTCCGTGGGAGCGACATGTAACATGTCGCTCCTACGGAGCTTGGCCGTAATAACAAACCGGCTATAAACATCTCGCTCCTACGGAGCGAAGACTTTTTCACCCCTTGTTCGTTAAGGGATGACGGGCGTCAGCCGCTCTTCGCCGAGCCCGAGCACGAACCTCTCCCACTTCTTCTGGAAGGCGTCCATGTCGGTCTCGCCCAGGACTTTCTTCAAAGTGTCGAAGCCGGTGGGGTCGGCGGCGCGTGCGGCGTGGAAGTCGCGGTAGAAGCGCGTGAGGAGGCCGTGCTCCTGTAGGTAGTAGCAGAGGTAGCGCGCCTGCGCGTAGTTGTTGCCCTGCGCGTCGCCGTAGAAGGCGCCGCCGTCCATCGCGAGGAGTTTCTGAAACGAGTTGAGGCCGCCCCGGCGGATGGCGCGTTGGAGGCCGGGCAGACGCCAGTTGGTGTAGCCGCGGATGTGGCCGTCCTCCTCGCCGCTCTGTTCGTAGAGCGAGCCCAAACCTTCGTTGAGCCACGGCGGGCAGTCGGGGAAGTTGGCCTCGACGAACGGGTGAACGATCTCGTGGACGAGCGTGCCGCCGCCCGTCTCGATGTTCATCACCAGCGCCTTGTGCGCGGGCGAATAGTAGCCGTAGGGCGTCGTCGGCTCACGGCCGAAGAGGCTCGCCGCGTGCTTGTTGTACGAGGCCGAGTCTTTGAAGAGCCAGATGTCGAGAATGTTCTTCGGGTCATTCGTGAAGTAATCTTTTTTGAGCAGCGTGACCGCCCAACGCACCGTCCCGCGCGCGTGCTCCTCGACCGCGCCGCGCCCGCCGTCGCCGACGACGACGAAGGGTTTTTCGATGACTATCTCAAACTCTCTCGACGGCAGCTTCTGCTTGAGCTGCTCGACGTGCCGCGCGTAGTCGGCGTCGTTGAAGCCCGCGGGCGTCGGCGCCGAAGCGTTGACGTTGACCGGGGCGCGGGCGTTCGCGTTCGCCCCGCGCCTCGACTGTGCC
The DNA here is from genome assembly GCA_040510435.1 of Pyrinomonadaceae bacterium. Taxonomy (GTDB): domain Bacteria; phylum Acidobacteriota; class Blastocatellia; order Pyrinomonadales; family Pyrinomonadaceae; genus QHXN01. The sequence goes on from JBEVJD010000014.1 coordinate 16,932, forward strand.
GACGCGCCGCCCGAGGTCTGCGTGCAGCCCGCGGCGAGCGCGAGCGGCAGGACGAGGGTCGCGAGTAAAGCTCTCGCGCTCACGCTTCGACTCCGGTCAGGTCTTCGAGCTTGATGACGGGCAGGCGCACGGTGAAGCGCGAGCCGCGGCCGTGTTCGCTCGCGGCCTCGATCTGCCCGCCGTGCGCCTCGACCAGTTCTTTGACGAGCGAGAGGCCGATGCCTAAGCCCCCGTGCCGGCGCGTGGCCGTCGCGTCGGCCTGGCGGAAGCGCTCCCAGATGTAAGGCATGAAGTCGGCGGGGATGCCCTCGCCCGTGTCCTCCACTTCGACTTCGATCCAGCGCGACAGCCCGACCGCGCCGTCCCCGTCTTCGGACGAATCGTCAAAGAGGCGCGTGCGGATGAAGACGCGTCCGCCCTTCGGCGTGAACTTGATGGAGTTCGAGAGCAGGTTCCAGAGAATCTGCTGGAAGCGCTGGGCGTCGGCGATGGTCGGCGGCAGGCGCTCGGCCAGCTCAAGCCGCAGTTCGAGCTTGCGCGCGTTCACGGACTGGCGCACGGTGCGCTCGGCCGTCCGCACCAGCTCGTTCACGTCGAGCAGGTCGCGGTGCAGGCGCAGCACGCCGCGCTGTATGCGCGAGAGGTCGAGCAGGTCGTTGATGAGCTGCGTGAGCGACGTGGCCGAGGCGCTGATGGCGCGGATGCCGTCGGCGAGGTCGCCGTCGCCGCGCGTCAACTCCTCCCGCTCCGAAAGCATCTCGACCCAGCCGTTGATGGCCGTCAGGGGGGTGCGCAGCTCGTGCGAGAGCGTGGCGAGGAACTGATCCTTGAGCCGGTTGACCTCGCGCAGCTCGCCGATGAGGCGCGCGTTCTCAAGCGTCGCGCCGACGTGCGTGGCGACGGCGACGAGGAGGTCAACGTCGTCCTCGCTCCAGTCGCGACGGCTCCGCGTCTGGTGCCCGCTGATCGAGCCGATGACGCGCCCCTGGTGCATGACGGGGACGACGACCAGACTCTTCAGGTGCGTCTTCTCAAGCAGGGCCGCGTTACTGGCGGCGAGCGGGTGCGCGAGCACGTTCGGGACGACCTGCGGGCGGCGCTCGGTGCGCAGCGCGTAGCGCACGGGCGAACGCTCGCGCACCTCCCCCCAGTTGGCGATGGGCTCGACGCCCTCGGCGCACCACTCGCCGTAGAAGTCGTCGTGCTCGTCGTCTGCGAAGAGCACGGCGACGCAGCGGTCTAAGTCGAGCACGACGCCGACGCGCTCGATGACCTCACGCACCTTCGCGTGCGGCTCGGTGCCGTGTTGCAGGGAGAGCAGCAGCCGGTTGACGACGGCCTCGCGCTCGGCCTGCGCCTGGATGGTGGCGAAGAGACGCGCGTTGACGACGGTCTCCGCGGCCTGCGTGGCGAGTATCTCAAGCAGCCTTAACTCTCGTTCTGAAAACCCGCCCGCGCGGTTGGCGACGTAGATGAAGCCGATCAGCTCGCGCTTTATCTTCAAGGGCACGCTCAAGACCGAGCGCACGCCCCAGCGCTCGGCGAAGGCGCGGTTGAGGCGCTCGTCCGCGGTCGGGTCGTTGGAGACGAAAGCCTCGCCGGTCTGGTAGAGCGGCGCGTCGCGGTTCTCGCGTTCGAGCTTGAAGTGGAACTCTTCGGCGAGGCCGCGCGGCGTGTTGCAGCCCGGCGACTCGGCGCGGACGAGGTTCGTGCGCCGGTCGTAGGTGGCGATAAGCCCCATGTCGGCGCCCGCGAGTTTGCAGATGGCGCCGGCCAGCCTCTCCGAGATGACGTTGATGTCGGCGAGCGTCGAGAAGGTGCGCGTGATCTCGTAGAGGCCGCGCAACTCGCGCTCGCGCTCCCAGCTCTCTTCGAGGAGCTGCGTCTTCTCGATGGAGATGGCGAGCGGGGCGGCGAGCCGTTCGAGCGCGATGAGGTGATGACGTTGATAGGCGGCGCGCGTGCGGCTCGTCAGGTTGAGGCTCCCGACCGCGCGCCGCAT
>JBEVJD010000015.1:0-34588 GCA_040510435.1 Pyrinomonadaceae bacterium
CGGAACCGTCTCCTCCGTTGGACTTACGAACGTCTCACCTCTTCTTGGCTCCATCGCACACGTACCCCCTGCACGCAACCTATACACTCAACACTTTCCCGCCACCCTTAAAAGCAAGCCGCAGTCCAAAGCCGCCGCGCGCCCTCCCGTTTGACTCTCCGGCTGATTTGTCGTAGATACGTTTTAGTCCGGCCCTTCCAAGAGAAAACTTTAAGACCATGAAAGCGCTCCGCGTCACACTCGCCGCCCTCTTCGTCTTCGCGCCGCTGCTGGCGGGCTGTAACCGAAAACCCGCCGACCCGAACGCCAACGCCGCGCCCACGCCCGACGGCTCGGCCGGGCAGCAGTCGCCGCCGCAGGGCACGGCCGGCGCGCCGTCCGACGACGCGCGCGCCCTCTTCGTGCTCGGCCTCCAGGCTTACAAGGAGAACCGCGACGAGGAGGCCATCGAGCATCTGAAGCGGACGGTCGAGCTTTCGCCCGACTTCGCCGAGGCGCACTACAGGCTCGGCCTCGCCTACAACGCGACGAAGCAGGCCGAGGAGGCCGACAAGGCTTTCGCCGAGGCCGTCAAGGCTTACGAGAAGATCGTCAAGCAGGAGCCGAAGAACTCCGACGCCTACTACTTCCTCGGCCTCTGCTACGAACAGCTCGGCAAGTACGACGAGGCGGTCAAGGCGCTCAAGGAGTCGGTCAAGAACTCGCCCGAGGAGAACGACGACAAGTACTACGAGCTGGCCGCCGCGCACTTCAAGATCGCGCAGTACGACGAGGCGGTCAGGGCCTTGAACAAAGTCCTGGAGATTAAGCCCGACCACTTCCCCGCGCAGGAGCTGCTGGAGCAGGCCCGGAACGGCGCCAAGCGCGTCGCCGAGTTCCGCAAGCGACAGGAGGAGCAACTGAAGAAGCGGCAGGGCTCGAACACCAACGCGAACAACTCCAACTCCCCCGCCAACTCCAACGCCGCCAAGCGCGCCAACGCGAATGCCGCCTCGCCGCCGACGTAAAGCCGTGCCGGCGACCGAGCGGCGCGCGAGCATACAGGTCACTACCGCCCGCGGTAGCGGGTAGTGTTGACGCGGGCGGAGACGATTGACGACAGTGCGGCTCTCATCAATCAGCTAACCATAACTCGACGGCCCACCCGCTACCGCGGGCGGTGCTAACCCGGCTTAAATACTCCGACATGAAGAAACCCACGACGCGCGCCTCGTTTGCCGCACTCCTCCTCCTGCTCTTCGTCACGACGGCGGCGCGCGCGCAGGCGCCGCGGCAGTTGGACGCGGCCGAGGCGCTGGCCGCGCTGCGCCGCGTCGCGGTCGCGGGGAGCGTGCTCTACGTCGGCGCGCACCCGGACGACGAGAACACGGCGATGCTCACCTACCTCGCCCGCGGGCGCGGCGCGCGCGCCGCCTACCTCTCGCTCACGCGCGGCGATGGCGGGCAGAACATACTCGGCTCCGAGAAGGGCGAACTGCTCGGCGTCGTCCGCACGCAGGAGCTTCTGGCCGCGCGCCGCATCGACGGCGCCGAACAGTTCTTCACGCGCGCCATTGACTTCGGCTTCACCAAGTCGCCCGAAGAGACCTTCCGCTTCTGGGACCACGAAGCGGTGCTCGCGGATGTCGTCTGGGTCGTGCGCCGCTTCCGCCCCGACGTGATGGTCGCGCGCTTCCCGACCACGGGCGAGGGCGGCCACGGCCAGCACACGGTCTCGGCCATCCTCGCCTCCGAAGCCTTCGACGCCGCGGGCGACCCCGCGCGCTTCCCCGAGCAGTTGAAGCTCGGCGTCAAACCCTGGCGGCCGAAGCGCCTCGTCTGGAACGTCTTCAACTTCCGGCAGGAGACGCCGAAGGACGCCGACAAGATGCTGAGCGTTGACGTGGGCGGCTACGACCCTCTGCTCGGCAAGTCCTACACCGAGATCGCGGCCGAGAGCCGCACGATGCACATGAGCCAGGCGCAGGGCACGCCCGGGCGGCGCGGCCCCTCGCCCAACTACTTCGCGCACATCAAGGGCGAGCCCGCGACGCGCGACCTCTTCGACGGCGTAGACCTTTCGTGGCGGCGCTACGCGGGCGGCGAGACGGTCGGCCAGTTGCTCGAAGAGGCCACGCGCAAATACGACCCCGCGAACCCTTCGGCCGTGCTGCCGCTGCTCCTGCGCGCGCACCGCGAGATGGAAAAACTTTCGAAGGACGAGCCGCTCGTCGAGGCCAAGCGCGCTGCGCTCGACGAAGTCATCCGCGCCGCCGCGGGGCTCTGGGTCGAGGCCGCGGCCGCCGAGCCTTACGTGACGCCGGGCGGCGAGGTCAAGGTCACCACCACCGTCGTCAATCGCTCGGGCTACCCGCTGAAGTTCGAGACCGTCGGCGCGTCTTCCGCAGGCGTTGACATCCTGCGCGCCGAGTTGAAGAACAACCAGCCGCTCACGCGCGAGCGGACGATGCGCGTCGCCGCGGACGCCGCCTACAGCCAACCCTACTGGCTGCGCGAGGAGCCGGGCACAGGTCTGTTCAAGATTAACGACGCCGGGCTCGTCGGCGCGCCTGAAGGCCCGCCCGCGCTGACCGTGCCCGTCACCGCCGTCTTCGGCGAAGAGGGGGAGGTCGTCACCTTCAACGTGCCCGTCCTCTACCGCTGGACAGACCGGGTGCGCGGCGACCTCTACCGACCCGTCGTCGTCATGCCCGAGGTGGCCGTCGCCGTCGGCCAACAGACGCTCGTCTTCCCCGACCGTCAGCCCCGACAGGTGCGCGTCACGCTCCGGAACAACACGGGGACGGACGCGGCGGGGACGCTCAGACTCAAACTCCCCGCGGGCTGGACGGCCAGCCCTTCGGAGATTCCCGCGACGCTCAAGGCCAAAGGCGAGGAGTTCCGCGCGACCTTCAACGTCACGCCGCCGGCCGCCGCGTCCACCGCCGCGCTCGCCGCCGAGTTCGAGACGAGCGGAAAGACCTTCACGCGCGGCCTGCTTGAGATTGACTACCAGCACATCCCGCGGCAGACGCTCTTCCCCGCGGCGCGCGCCGAACTGGTGCGCGTCGAGCTGGCGCGGCGGGGCCAGAGCGTCGGATACGTGATGGGCTCGGGCGACGAGGTGCCCGAGGCTTTGCGGCAGGTCGGCTACGAAGTGACTTTACTTTCCGACGAAGACCTTGAGGCGGCCGACCTCTCGCGCTTCGACGCCGTCGTCACGGGTGTGCGCGCCTACAACACGCGCGCGGCGCTCAGGCGCCAGCAGAAGCGCCTGCTCGAATACGTCGAGCGCGGCGGCACGCTCGTCGTCCAGTACAACACGGGCGACCGCACGCTCGAAGGCGCGCAGCTCGGCCCCTATCCGTTCCGCATCACCTCCGACAGGGTGACGGACGAGACGGCCGCGCTGACGCCGCTCGCGCCCGGGGACGCGCTGCTCAATGCGCCGAACAAGATCGCGGCCGCCGACTTCGACGGCTGGGTGCAGGAGCGCGGGCTCTACTTCGCCGCCGACTGGGACGCGCGCTACACGCCGCTCTTCGCCAGCCACGACCCCGGCGCGCCCGACTTGAAAGGCTCGACCCTCGTCGCGCGACACGGCAAAGGCACGTACGTCTTCACCGCGCTCGCCTTCTTCCGCCAACTCCCCGCGGGCGTGCCCGGCGCGTACCGCCTGTTCGTGAACATGATCTCGGCCGGAAAGTGACTGGGTTGAGCTTGAGACACGACGATGCACCACACGAAAAAAATTCCACCACAGAGACACAGAGGCACAGCTTGAAGTCAACAACTCAACAAGCTGTGCCTCTGTGTCTCTGTGGTGAATAACCTCTACCTTAAGACTCAAGCAGCATGAAAGATTGGATGCGGGAAGAGACGCCGACACAAACACACGCTGAGGAGCCGCCGCCCTTCGGCGGCAGTTGGAGGACTCTCTACACCGTCGTCCTCGTCAACCTCGCCGCGCTCGTCGCGCTCTTCTACCTGTTCACGAGGTACTTCGGATGAGGCCGCTCGACTGGGCGGTGCTCCTCGCCGCGCTCGCAGGCATTGTCCTCTACGGCCTCTGGAAGGGGCGGCGCACGCGCGACCTCGACGACTTCCTCGTCGCCGACCGCGGCCAGCACTGGCACCGCGTCGCGCTCTCCATCATGGCGACGCAGGCGAGCGCCGTTACCTTCCTCGCCACGCCCGGCCAGGCCTTCGCCGACGGCATGCGTTTCGTGCAGGTCTACTTCGGCCTGCCCGTGGCGATGGTCATTCTCTCGGTCACGGCCGTGCCGCTCTACCACCGGCTCAAGGTCTACACCGCCTACGAGTACCTCGAAGGCCGCTTCGATTTGAAGACGCGCACGCTGGCGGCGCTCCTCTTCCTCGCGCTGCGCGGACTCTCGACGGGCGTCTCGCTCTACGCGCCGTCGGTCATCCTCTCGGTCATCATGGGGTGGGATATCAGGCTCGTCATCTTCATCATCGGCGGGGCGGTCATGCTCTACGCGGGACTGGGCGGGGCGCGGGCCGTGGACAACACGAACTTCCTACAGTTTCTCATCATCATGGGCGGGATGTTCGTCGCCTGCTTCACCATCATCAAGCTGCTGCCCTCCGACGTGTCGTTCCTCGAAGCGACGCACGTCGCGGGCCAGCTCGGGCGCCTGAACGCCGTGGACTTCTCCTTCGACATCCGGAACCAGTACAACTTCTGGTCGGGGCTCGTCGGCGGCTGCTTCCTCGCGCTCGCCTACTTCGGCACGGACCAGTCGCAGGTGCAGCGCTACCTCACGGGCGAGTCGGTCGCGCAGAGCCGACTCGGCCTGCTCTTCAACGGGCTGGTCAAGGTGCCGATGCAGTTCTTCATCCTCTTCCTCGGCGCGATGGTCTTCGCCTTCTACCAGTTCACCGCGCCGCCCATCTACTTCAACCCCGTGCAGGCCGGGCAGGCGCGCGCCGGGGAGCGCGGCGCGGAGTTCCGGGCGCTCGAAGAAGAGTACGCCGCCGCCTTCGAGCAGAAACAGAGGGCGGCGCGCGAATACGTCGGGGCGCTGCGCGCGGGCGACGAGGCGGCGGCCTCGGCGGCCTCGCGCGACTTGCAGGCGACGCAGGAGCGCTCCAAAGGGCTGCGGGACGGCGCCATCAAGATCATCAAGGAGTTCGACGAGAAGACGAGCGACACGAACTACGTCTTCCTCAACTTCGTCACGCACTACATGCCGGCCGGCCTCGTCGGGCTCGTGCTGGCGGCGGTCTTCTTCGCGTCCATGTCTTCGACCGCCTCGGAGTGGAGCGCGCTGGCGGGGACGACCGTCGTGGACATCCAGCGGCGGCTCTTCAAGCGCGATGCGTCCGACCGCTATTACTTCATCTCCTCGAAACTGGCGACGGTCTTTTGGGGACTCTTCGCCGTCGCGTTCGCGCAGTACGCGGGGTCGCTCGGCTCGCTCGTCGAGGCCGTCAACCGGCTGGGCTCGCTCTTCTACGGGACGCTGCTCGGCATCTTCCTCCTCGGCTTCTACTTCAAGCGCGTCAAGGGCACGGCCGCCTTCGTCGGCGCGCTCGTGGGCGAGGCGGCCGTCCTCTCCTGCTTCTTCTTCACCCCGATTGCGTTCCTCTGGTACAACCTCGTCGGCGCCCTCGTCGTCGTCCTCACCGCGCTCCTCGTCAACCGATTCGTAAAGAAGTAGACAGTAGTCAGTAGCCAGTAGAAAAAAAGAGGCGGCGCGCTTCAGCCTTCAGGCCGGGCGCGCCGCTTCGTATTTCTACTGACTACTGTCTACTGTCCACTTCCTACTGTCCTTTCGCCTTCCACTCGCCGAGCGTCTTCTCGAAGGCGGCGAGCGCCTGCGCGTTGGCGTTGGCGGCGCGGCCGACCTGGAGCGCCTTCTCACCGGCGGCGACGGCCTCGGCCGTCTTGCCCTGCGCGGCGAGGATGCGCGCCTTGAGGTTGAGGTTGTTGAAGTTCTCGCGCACCTTGATCGACTGCTCGGCCCACGTCATGGCCTGCGCGAGATCGCCCTTGTTGTTGAGCAGGTAGTTGGCGCCCTGGAGCGGCGTCTGCCAGTCTTCGGGCTTGGCCGCGGCGACCGACGCGCGCGCCTTCGCGAGCGTGAGCGCCGGTACGTCCTTGACCTCGACCGTGAAGGGCACGGTCAGCTTCTCCCAGCGGATGTTGACGCGCGCCGCGGCCTCGCCCGTCGGCTCGATCTGGAAGGCGAGCCACTCCTGCGAGGCCGCCGCCGCCTCGGGCTTGGCCTTGACGCGCAGCACGTCCTTCTTCTCGTCGTAGGCGAAACTGCCCCACTGGCCGGGGTCTGAGTTGAAGATGATCGTCCACTCCGCGGGGCCGGGGATGGTGTGGAGGCTGTAGGTGCCGGCCTTCAAGGGCTGTCCGTTGACGAGCACGTCGTCGGTCGCGGTGAAGGTCGTCGCCTCGTTGGCGCCGGTGCGCCAGACGTGGCCGTAAGGGACGATGACCGCGTCGGCGGCGCGCGCGCGCGCGTCGTCGAGCGTGGCGGTGCCGGCGGCCGCGCCCGCGGGCGGGTCGCCCCAAATCTTACGCCCCTTGACGCCGGGGCGGCTGTAGGTGATCGTCAGGTCGGTGACGCCGAGCGTCTGCATCACGCTCGCCTTCTGGCTCGGGCGCGGGGCGCGGATGCCCTGCGCGTTGGCCGCCACGCAGGCGCACGCCGTGACCAGGAGCGCGGCCGCCGCGCGGGGGAAGAATCTACGTAGGGTCTTCATCTTGAACTTCTCCTCGTTTGAGATGGGTGCCGGAGTCCTCTGTCTGCGGAAAGGCCGCGGCCCGCTTCGCGCCGGGAGACTCGCGTCCGGCGGCCCTGACCTGAAACATTGTGTGTGCCGCGCATGGTAACAAAAAGCAGTAGCCAGTAGCCAGTAGTCAGTAGCCAGTAGGGCTCCGCCCTTGCCGGCGTTGACGATGACAGCCGCAGGGTTCGGGCGACGAAAGGCTCTTCTACTGACCTTTCTACCGGCTACTGACTACTGACTACTGACTACTATATTATGGCTGCATGACGAACGTCCCCCCGCCGCCGGTCGCGGCCAACTCCCTGCGCGGCGCGCAGCTCTCCTTCGTCGGCGTCGGCGTGATGGCCGAGGCCATGATCGCTGGGCTGCTCCGCCGCCAGCTCGTCACGCGCGCGCAGGTCGTCGGCAGCCACCCGCGCGCCGCGCGCCGCGAAGAGTTGCAGACGCACTACGGCATCCGCATGTTCGAGTCGAACGCCGAGGCCGCGCGCACGCCTGACCCGGCCGCCCCGTCGGTCGTCGTCGTCGCCGTCAAGCCGCAGCGCGTCGGCCGCGTCCTGCAAGAGGTCAGAGAGTCGCTCGCGCCCGAACAGCTCCTCCTCTCGGTCGTCGCCGGCACGCGCATCGAGACCATCACCGCGGAACTCGGGCACCGCGGGGTGGTGCGCGCGATGCCGAACACGCCCGCGCAGATCGGGCAGGGCATGACGGCGTGGACGGCCACGCCCGAGGTCTCGGAGCGGCAGCTCGACGCGGTGCGCGCGCTCCTCGGCGCGCTGGGGCGCGAGATGTACGTCGAGAACGAGAACATGATCGACATGGCGACGGCGCTCTCGGCCACGGGCCCGACCTACATCTTCATGATGATGGAGGCGCTCGTGGACGCGGGCGTCCACATGGGCTTCTCGCGCCACGTCGCCGAAGAGCTGGTCACGCAGACGATGCTCGGCTCGGTGCTCTTCGCCCGCGAGACGCACAAGCACCCCGCCGAGCTGCGCAACATGGTCACCTCGCCCGGCGGCACCAGCGCCGAGGCTATCTACCAGATGGAGAAGGGCTCCCTGCGCACCGTCCTCTCCAAAGCCGTCTACGCCGCCTACCAGCGCGCCGTCGCGCTCGGGCGGAAGTGAGGGCGGGAGGTTAAAGCCGTGAGACGTTTGTTCGCCGTAGCCATCCTCTTCCCGGTGCTCGCCGCGGCGGGCGCGGGGCAGCCCCCGGGACGCTCCCACAACCCCATCCGCATCATCGTGAGCGACCCGGACGTGTCGCCCGAGATGTACCGCGCGCCGCCGATGTCGCCGGAGGCGCGGCACGAGGCGGAGGCGAAACTGGCGGAGGCGCGCGCCGCCTACGAGAAGAACAGGGGCGACGCCGACGCGCTCATCTGGCTCGGCCGCCGCACGGCCTACCTCGGCCGCTTCGACGAGGCCATCAAGCTCTACACCGAGGGCGTCAGGAAGCACCCGCGCGACGCGCGCATCTACCGCCACCGCGGCCACCGCTACATCACCACGCGCCGCTTCCGCGCGGCCGTCATGGACTTGGAGAAGGCGGCGCAACTCATAAAGGGCAGGGACGACGAGGTGGAGCCGGACGGGCTGCCGAACGCGCGGAACGTGCCGACCGGCACGCTCGGCTCGAACGTCTGGTATCACCTCGGGCTCGCGCGCTACCTGCTGGGCGACTTCAAGGGCGCGCTCGAAGCCTACCGCGAGTGCGAGAAGTTCTCGAAGAACCCGGACATGCTGGTCGCCACCTCGCACTGGCTCTACATGACGCTGCGCAGGCTCGGGCGCGACGAGGAGGCGCGGCGCGTGCTCGACCCCGTCACGGCGGGGATGGATGTTATCGAGAACGGCGACTACTACCGCCTGCTGCTGATGTACAAGGGCGAGACGACGCCCGAGCGCCTGCTCGCCGACGCCGCGAAGGAGAAATCGGGCGTGGGGTACGCGACAATCGCCTACGGCGTCGGCAACTGGTACGTCTACAACGGGCGGTCGGGGAAGGCGCTCGGGCTCTTCCTCGAACTGATGCAGCTCCCGCAGCGCACGAGCTTCGGCTATATCGCCGCCGAGTTCGAGCTGGAACGAATGGGCGTGCGCGGCTACCCGCGCGAGATGACGCATCAGACGCTTAACTAGACCCGGCGCAGTACGTTTCAGGTTAAGGACACATCAACGGAAGGAGTCGGAAATGATGAGAAGGGTGCTGGCCGCAATCACACTCGCGCTCGCCGCCGCGGCGGCCGTCGCCGCGCAGACCAACTCCGCACAGACCAACGCGGCCGAGGCGCGCAAGGAGATGAACCTCGGCTCGCGCGCGTACCGCGACGGTCGCTTCGCGGAGGCCGAGCAGCGCTTCCGCCGCGCGCTCGAACTCGACCCTGAAGAGAAGAACATCGGGAAGAACACGCGCCTCTTCATCGCGCGCACCATCCAGCAGCAGTACAAGCCCGGCGACCAGACGCCCGAGAACCTCGCGGCCGGCGAGAGGGCAATCGCCGCCTTCCATGACATCCTCGCGCGCGACCCCAGGCACGAAGAGGCCAAAAAGACGATCCTTTTCCTCTACGGGCAGATGAAGAACGAGGAGAAGGCGCACGAGTTTCTGCTGTCACGCGCCAACGACTTCTCGCTCCCGAACGACGCGCGCGCCGACGCTTTCATGATCCTGGCGAGCAAGCAGTGGCAGTGCTCCTACGACATTACCGAGCAGAAGGAGAACAAGACGACCGAGGAGAAGGAGAGCAAGGTCGTCATCCGCTACAAGATGCCCGCCGACCAGGGCGACTTCATCCGCGCGCGCCAGTGCTTGACCGAGGGGCTGCAACTCGCCGAGCAGGCCGCCGCCCTCGCCCCAAAGAACACGGCCGCGTTGTCTTACAAGGTGAACCTCCTGCGCGAAGGCGCGAAGCTGGCCGAGATGGAAGGCGACGCGGCGCAGAAGGCCGAGTACGAGCGGCAGTACCTTGAGATGGTCGAGACGAACAGGGGTTTGACGCAGGAGACGACGGGGGCGAGGCCGTTGGACGGGCATCCCGCGACCGCGGGCGGTGCCGTCGCGGACGAGTCGGGGGCGAAGAAGAGGACTATCGTCTCGGGCGGCGTCCTCAACGGCAAGGCCGTCTCGAAGCCGCAGCCCGCCTACCCGCCCATCGCGAAGGCCGCGGGGGCGAGTGGGGTTGTGACGGTGCAGATACTCGTGGACGAGGAGGGCAACGTCATCTCGGCGTCGGCCGTCAGCGGCCACCCGCTCTTGCAGCAAGCGGCCGTCGCCGCCGCGCGCCAGGCCAAGTTCTCGCCGACCCAACTCTCGGGACAGCCCGTCCAGGTCTCGGGCGTCATCACCTACAACTTCGTGCCCGAGTGAAAGCTACCCGCGCGCCTCGCCGGAGACGTTGGCGCGCTCGAACTCGTCGCCGAGGGCGAGGAGTTCGCGGCGGATGGCGCGCCGCTCTTCGAGGAGCTGCCGGAAGAAGCTGCGCTCGCGGACGAAGAAGAGCGCGGCGCGCGTGCCCGCCGCGAAGCGCCCGAACTCCTCGCGCGTGCGCAGCGCCACGTACCCCGCGGCCGGCGCGAACGTGAACGCCGCCAGCACTCCCCACCAACCCGCCACACGGTACAGGACGAAGGCCAGCGCGCCCCACGTCAGAGGGAAGAGCAGCAGCGCGGCGGCAATCTTGAAGGTCGAGAGCACGTCGTCGTACTGGCGCGCGAACCGCGTCGCCAGCACGCCCGCGAGCTTGTAGGCCGGGTAGTGGAGCGCCGCGCCCGCCAGCGCCAGGGGCAGCAGCAGCAGGAAGACGAGGACGCGCGCCAGCAGCCGCCGGATGCGCGCGTAGTCGGCGACCGTCGAGGGCGAGAGCTGGCGCGGGTCTTCGAGCCCGGCCTGCCGCAACTCCTCCTCGTAAGCCCAGACGCGCCGCTCCAGCACTTCGACGCGCTCGGGCGAGTGCTGCCGGTGGTAGGCGTAAGCCTCGACGAAGCGGCGGCGACGGCGCAGTTCGCGCTCAAGGCTCGCGCCCTCTTCTTCTTCGTCGTCGGCCGCGGAGAAGATGCGCTCGGCGCGCGCGACCATTGCGAGCGCCTCGTGGCGGTCGGCGTTGAGCGTCAGCGCGCGCAGACCTTCGGCGACGCGGTCGGAGAGGGCCCGGACGGCCTCGCGCGGCGGCTCGCCGTCGGGGCCGGGCTCGGCGTGCTCGACCGAGATGGGCTCGCCGAAGTAGAGGAGCGCGCCGCTGCGGAACGTCGCCTTCGCCGTGTAGTAGAGCCCCACCGGGATGATCTTCAAATCGAGACGGGGAGACGGGGTGACGGGGTGACGGGGTGTGAGATTCTCATTCCCCCCTTCTCCCTTTTTCCCCATCTCCCCATCTCCCCATCCCGCCGTCCCCCCGTCCCCGCCTCCCCCCGTCGTCCCCTCCCCGACAGAGACCGCGCCGAGGGCGATGCGCGCCGCCCCGCTCTTTAAGGGGAGCAGGTAGGGCTCGCTGTGCGAGGCGCCCTCGGGGCAGATGGCGATGGTGCCGCCGCGCCGCAGGAGGGCGGCCGCGCGCTCGAAGGTCTTGCGGTTGAGCGCGGCCGTGTCGCCCGTCTCGTCCTGCTTACGGTAGACGGGGATGGAGTCGAGCGCGCGGACGAAGAAGCCGATGACCGGCATCCGGAAGAGCGGCGACTTGGCGAGGAACGAGATGCGGCGCGGCGCGTAAGCTAACAGGAAGGCCGGGTCGACGAGCGCGTTCGGGTGGTTGAGGACGAAGAGGCACGCGCCCTCGCGCGGCACGCGGCTGCGGCCCACGACCTCTACCCGGCGGAAGAAGACGCGCAGCGCGAAGAGCAGCACGACCTTGATGACACGCCTCAGCAAGTCCTTTTAGTGAACCCTCGGCGCAAGAATCGAAGAGCCCGGGGCGGGTCGCCCGCACGCGCGGGGCGCCCGCTCCGGGCTCCATTGTACTAAAAACGGGTCGGCTACTGGTGGCTCATGATGCCGCCCACGTTCGAGCCGAACCAGTCGCGGCTGACGTAGTCGGTCAGCGTCAGCAGCAGCAGGATGAGCAACCAGAAGAACATCGAGGCGACGATGACCCAGATGAGCCGCGAGCTGTAGCGGACGTGCATGAAGAAGAGCAGCACCAGCATCATCTTCGTCACCGCGACGGTCATCGCGATCACGTCGTTCAGTATCCACGGGAAGTTGAAGTTGGCGACCGCGACCGTCACCGCCGTCAGGACGAGCAGCGCGCCGAAGACCGCGAAGTAAGTTGTGCGCGGGACGATGTGTTCGGACATATGAAAGCCCCTGTGATGAGTGATGAGTGATGAGTGATGAGAAGGCTTTCGCCTTCCCGCCACCCCTTATCACTTATCACTCATCACTCATCACTCCTTAATGCCCCCCCTGGAAGTGCGCGCCCAGGAGGTAGAGCAGCGGGAAGAGGAAAATCCAGATGATGTCCACGAAGTGCCAGTAGAGCCCGAAGTTCTCTACGGGGCCGTGGTACTCGGGCGAGAAGCGGCCGCGCCACGCCATCCACATGATGGGCACGATGATGCCGACGCCGATGATCATGTGCAGCGCGTGGAGCCCCGTCATCGCGAAGTAGAGCCAGTAAAACATCTGGTACTGGCCGACGGTGACTCCCGCCGGGATGTCGATGTGCCCGCGGCCGACCGGGTCGAACCAGCCGGCGATGGGGATCAGGCCGTGTTCGTACTTGTCGTAGTACTCGTACGTCTTGACGCCGAGGAAGATGAACCCCAGCAGCACGGTCGCCGCCATGAACCCGACCTGGACTTTCCGCGAGCGCCCCGTCTGCGTGGCCCACACCGCCAGCGCCATCGTCAGGGAAGACCCGATGAGCACCGCCGTGTTGAAGGTGCCGATCTTCCAGTCGAGGTGGTTGCTGGCGGCCATGAACGCCTGCGGGTACTTCATCCGGTAGATGAGGTAGGCGAGGAAGAGCCCGCCGAAGAACATCACCTCCTGCGCGATGAAGATCCACATGCCCAGAGCGCCGGCCTCGCGCTGCTGCTCCAGGTTGTCGAAGTGGTGCGCGAGTGCCTCGTGCGCCGCCTCGGGCCCGTGGCCGTGTTCGACTGCCTCCGCGTGTGTCGCCAAAACTACCTCCTGCGTGAACCGTCAACCGTCAACCGTGGCGGGAGCGTGAACCGTGAACCGTCAACCGTGACAAGTAAGGACTGGCTTTAATCTTGTCACGGTTGACGGTTCACGGTTCACGCCTCACGGCCTTTCTTCCGTCTCCACCCCGCGATTGGCGGGGTGCTGGCCGCCGATGGGCTGGTCGGGCTCGCCGGGGCCGATGACCTCCAGCTCCTCGATGGGCCTGTACTCGTACGCCTCCCACGTGACGACGGGCGTGACGGCAAAGTTCTCCGTCGGCGGCGGGGAGGGCGTCCGCCACTCCAGCCCCGTCCCCGGCCACGGGTTCGCCGGGGCGAACCGGCCGTAGCGCATCGACCAGATGAAGTAAACGGCCGGAATCAGGAGCCCGATGCCGAGGACGGTCGCGCCGCCCGTGCTCATCACGTGGAGCACCTGCCACATCGGCTCGCCCGGCGGGTAGGCGTGGTAGCGCCGCGGCATCCCCATGTAGCCCAGGAGGAACTGCGGGAAGAACGTCAGGTTGAACCCGACGAAGATGATGAGCGCCGCGAACCGCGCCCAGCCCTCGGGGTACATGCGCCCCGTGATCTTCGGCCACCAGTTGTGCAGGCCCCCGAGGTAGCCCATCACCGTGCCGCCCACCATCACGTAGTGGAAGTGCGCGACGACGAAGTAGGTGTCGTGGACGTGGATGTCGAAGCCGAGCGCGGCCAAAAACATCCCCGTCATGCCGCCGATCAGGAAGAGCCCGATGAAGGCGAAGGCGTAGAGCATCGGCGTGTCGTACGAGATCGAGCCCTTGTACATCGTCGCCGTCCAGTTGAAGACCTTCACCGCCGAGGGGATGGCCACCACGAACGAGATGAGCGAGAAGATCATCCCGGCGTAGACCGACTGGCTGGAGACGAACAGGTGGTGCCCCCACACCAGGAACCCGAAGACCGCAATCGCCAGCGACGAGAAGGCCACGAACGAGTAGCCGAAGATGGGCTTGCGCGTGTGCGTCGCCACCAGCTCCGAGATGACGGCCATCGAGGGCAGAATCATGATGTAGACGGCCGGGTGCGAGTAGAACCAGAACATGTGCTGGAAGAGCACGGGGTCGCCGCCGAGGGCCGGGTCGAAGATGCCGACGTGCGCGAGCCGTTCGAGCGCGAGGAGCAGGATCGTGATGGCGATCACGGGCGTCCCCAGGATCATGATGAGGCTCGTCGCGTAGTGCGACCAGACGAAGAGCGGCAGCCGGAACCACGTCATCCCCGGCGCGCGCATCGTGTGCGTCGTGACGATGAAGTTGAGCCCCGTCAGGATGGACGAAAACCCGTTGATGAAGATGCCGAGGCCCGCGAGCGTGACGTAGGTGTTCGAGAAGTTGGTCGAGTAGGGAACGTAGAACGTCCAGCCCGTGTCCACGCCGCCGAAGAGGAGCGCGGCGAAGGTGAGGACGCCGCCCGCCATGAAGAGGTACCAGCTCAGAAGGTTGATGCGCGGGAAGGCCAAATCTTTCGCGCCGATCATGATCGGGATGAGGAAGTTCCCGAGCACGCCGGGGATGGCCGGGATCAGGAAAAAGAAGACCATCATGATCCCGTGGTGCGTGAAGACCTTGTTGTAAGTGTGCGACTGCATCATGTCGCCGAGCGGCGTCAGCAGCTCAAGCCTGATGGCCGCGGCGTACGCGCCGCCGATGGCGAAGAAGAAGGTCACCGAGATCAGGTAGAGGATGGCGATCCTCTTGTGATCCTTCGTCAGCAGCCACGACTTGATGCCGTAGTCGGCGTTCAGGTAGTTGACCGTCGGGAAGCGGCCGCGCCACTCGCCCCCGCTCGACCCCTGTATCAGTTCGTTACTCATAAATGCGTCTTCCCTAAACCTGCCTTGCCGTTCGTCCTTCAGACCTTCGCGCGCCGCTCACGGCTGGCGGTTGGCGTTGCCGGTGCTGCCGGCGGGCGGCGCCTGCGGGGCGGGGACGGCCTGCCGCTCGCTGGTCGGGCCGATGGGGTTGGCCCGCTGCTGCTGCGGCGGGAGGCCGCCCGTGGTCGGCCCCGTCGGCTGCGCGCCCGCGCCCGCGCCGCCCGGCGGCTGACCCGCGGGGCCGAGCGAGCGGATGTAGGCGACGAGCTGTAGTATCTGCTCCTCGTTGAGCTGACCCTGGAAGGTCGGCATGATGTTTTGGAAGCCCGCGGCGATGCGGGCCTGCGGGTTGAGGATGGACTCGCGGATGTACGCCTCGTCCACGGTGACGGCGGCGCCGCCCTCGATCTGCTGCTGGTGGCCGAAGATGCCGTAGAGCGTGGGGCCGCGCCCCTGCTGCCCGCCCGGCTCCACCTGGTGGCACGAGGCGCAGCCGCGCTGCTGGAAGAGCTTCTGCCCCTGCGAGGCCGCCGACTCAGACCCCGTCCCGCCCGCGAGCCACTGCTGGTAGGCGGCCGGCTCCATCACGTAGACGTAGCCGCCCATCCCCGAGTGGTTCGTGCCGCAGTACTCGGTGCAGAACAGGTAATACTTGCCGGGCTTCGTCGCCTCGAACCACGTCTGCAAATAGCGGCCGGGCACCACGTCCTGCTTGATGCGGAAGGCGGGGACGTAGAAGCTGTGAATCACGTCCTCGGTCGTCATCGTCAGCTTGACGCGCGCGCCGACGGGGACGTGCAGCTCGTTGATCTCGCGCTGACCCGTGGCGTGCTGGAACTTCCACATCCACTGCTTGCCGACGACGTAAATCTCCATCGCCTGGTTGGGCGCGCGGTACGCCTTGAAGAAGATGGACGCGCCCCAGACGAAGATGGTCATCGAGATGAGGAGCGGGATGATCGTCCACGTCAGCTCCAGCACCATCGAGCCGGCGATGGGGCGCGGCAGCTCGCCGTGATGCCGCCGCCGGTAGCGGACGGCGAAATAGATGATGGCCGCCGAGATGCCCAGCGTGAAGAAGGCCGTCAGCGTCACGAGGTAGACGTAGAGCATGTCCACGTGCGGCGCGAACGTCGAGGCCTGCTCGGGCGAGAACGGCACGGGCAGGTTGATGTTCGGTAAAGGAATCGACTGCATCAAGTTCACTCGGACTCCCCTTCCCCCGAGGGGTTGGTACTGGCGGCGCGGCGCCCTCTAGGCCCGCCCGCCGACGCTCAACTCCTGCTCCCAGTGCTCCTCGCGCCGCCGCGTCTTGCGCCGCAGGTAGAGGAGGAGCGCGACGACCCCCGCGACCGTCAGCACGCCCGCCACGCGCAGCACGCCCATCACCGGCGCGAAGCGCCCCGCCGCCGGGTCGTAGTGGTAGCAGAAGAGCAGGAGCGAATCCACGGGCGACCCGATCTTCCCCGCCGACGCTTCGACCAACGCGAGGCGCAAGTCCTTCGGCGCGTACTCGATGCCGTAGAAGTAGTGCGACAGTTTGCCGGCGGGCGTCGCCACCATCACGGCCGAGGCGTGCGCGAACTGCTGCGACTGCTCGTCCCACACGTAGCGGAAGCCGACCGCCTCCGAGAGCGCGTCAATCGAAGCCTTGTCGCCGGTCAGGAAGTGCCAGCCCTGTCCGGCGCCCTCGCGCTTGTAGCGGCGCAGGTAGGTCTCCTTCTTCTGCGCGGCCAGCTCCGGCCCCTCGCGCGGGTCGAAGCTGACGGTGACGACCTCGAACTCCTTGCCCGCCGTGAACGACACCCCCTGGAACGCGCCGACCGCGCCGTTCAAGACCTGGTTGCAGAGCATCGGGCACTCGTAGTAGACGAGGGTGAGTGCGACCGGCTTGCCCTTGGCGAAGTACTCGGCGAGGCGCACCTCGCGCCCCGACTCGTCGCGGAACTTCAGGTCGAGCGGTATCTGGTTGCCCAGCCGCTGCTCGATGTCGACCTTCTTCAAGACCTCGGTCGAGTTGCCCGTCGGCCTCGGCCCCACCGGCGGCTGCGCGTACTGCGCCTGAACGGTGAGCAGTGAGCAGTGGGCGGCGAGCAGTAACAGCCCGGCCGCACACACCGCACGCCGCACGCTCGCGAACTTCGCTTTAAAACTACTTCTCACAAAACCTCTCACTTCTTAACAACTGCCTACCGCCTACTGCTTAATGATGCGTCTGTTCCGGCCGCTGGCCGGAGCTTGAGTCGGCCGGCGTCTGGGCGGCCGGCGCGGAGGGCTGCTGCCCGCCCGCGGGCGTCGGCGACCCCTGCGGCGGCGTCTGCTTGGCGCGGCGCTCAAGGTAGAGGTCGATGGCGCGCTCGACGGGGACGCGCGCGGTGCCCGCCTGCTCGTCGGCCCAACCGTAGTTCTTCAGCTCGCGTTGCCACTCCTCGTTGACGAGAATCCACTCCGACCACGGCTGCGGCACGTAGCCCGCGTTGTCGGCCGCGTAGGAGAGGTCGCGGCGCTTGCCGTCGGTCTCCACCGCCCAGCCGGGGGCCAGTTGGAGCCGCGGCTCGGGCGGCAGGCGCTCGGCCCCCTGCCGCGCCAGGGGCGACGGGGCCAACTCCTGCGACTCCTCGCGCCCCTGGAAGAACTTGAACAGCAGCAGCATCGACAGGCAGGTGATGATCGTGAAGAACGTCAGCCCGCCCACGAACCACAGCAGCGGCCGCACCGCCACGTCCGACTCCTCGTGCGCCACGTCCGGGTTCGTGATGTAAGACACGTCCGGCGTCTCGTGTATGCTGTCCCGTTTGCGCTTGCCGTGAGCCATAACGCTTAGTGATAAGTGATGAGTGATGAGTGATAAGAGGATACAAGGTCCCTCTTCTCTTTCTTATCACTTATCACCCATCACTTATCACTCCTCTCAGTGGTGTCCCTCCGCCGGCGTGATGGCCTTTTCGAGGTCGCGGTCGCCGAGCGGGAGCAGCGGGCGCGAGGCCAACTGCCCGAAGTAGAACCAGAGCCAGATGCCGCCGAGGCCCAGCGCCATGGCGAACATCGGCAGGAAGCTGCGCGCGAGGTCGGCCGTGTGCCAGTCGGGCTCGCCGCCCTGGTGCACCGACGGGGCGAAGAAGAAGACCAGATCGACCACGCGCATGAAGATCATCAGCAGCGCGATGCGCCTCAAGCTCCGCGGCGCGCGCTTGCGCGCCTTCGAGAGCAGCAGCACGAAGGGCAACGCGAAGTGGAAGAGGATGATCAGGAGCCCGATGAACTGCCAGCCGCCGCGCAGCCGCCGCAGATAGAACGGCGTCTCCTCCGGCAGGTTCCCCGCCCAGATGATGAGGAATTGCGAGAAGGAGAAGTAGGCGTAAAGCATCACGAGCGCGAGCAGGAGTTTGCCCCAGTCGTGGAAGTGCAGCGGCTGGTAGGCGTGAGCCATCGGCTCGCGCTGGGACAGCCAAGTCGCCACCATGATCATGAAGGCCAACGCCGACAAGCCCCACCCGGCCATGATGATGAGCCCGTAGATGGTCGAGAACCAGTGCGGCTCAAGTGACATCCCCCAGTCGATGGCCGCGAACGTCACCGTCAGGCCGAAGAGGAGGATGCCGGGCCCCGAGATGTCCTGCATCTTCCGGCGCAGGCGCGGGTCGGCCGTCTTGTCCTGCTGCGCCGACCAGCGGCTCAGGATCAGCGCGAAGCCGAACCAGACGGCGAAGTAGACGAGCGCGCGGACGAGGAAGAACGGCCAGTTCAGGTACGTGCTCTTGTGCATGAGCGCCGGGTCGCCCTCGACTACCGCGGGGTCAGACCATTCGTAGACCGAGACGCCGTGGCCGCCCGCGCCGTGCCCGTGGTCGTGGATGAAGAGCGAGACGAAGACCGGGATGAAGAGCACGAAGCAGAGCGGGATGCAGCGCGCGCCCGCCTCGAACAGCCGCCGGCTCGTCAAAGCCCACGCGCCGCCCGTCAGGTGGCCGAGGAAGAGCCACGCGAGGCTCCCGACCGAGAGGCCCGTCACCAGGAAGAAGCCGACGAGGTACGAACGCAGCACGTGGACGAGCCCGCCGTAGCCCGCGGCCTGCCCCATCAAAAACGCCAGCACCGCCCCGATGACGAGGAAGACCACGCCGACGAGCAGCGCGCGCGTCCGGTAGCGCCCGAGTTCGGCGGGGGCGTCGTAAGTATGTGTGGTGGTCGCTTCCATCCTAGTGCTTCTCACCCCCGCGCGGCGACTGCAAAGGCGTGCCGCCCTGCCCGTGTCCCGCGCCCTGCGGCTGCGCGCCCGTCCGCACGCGGTTCTGCTCTTCGGGCGACAGCTCTTCGAGCCGGAGCCCGCGGCTGAGCTGTAGCGCGCGCAGGTAGGCGATGATCTTCCAGCGGTCTTCCGGCGGGATCGAAGAGGCGTAGTCGGGCATCGCGCCCCAGCCGTTCGTGATTACGTCGAAGAAGTGCGCGGCCGGCGTCGTGTTCTCCTGGAGCCGGTCGTCGTAGAAGGAGGGCGGCTTCTGGAAGCCGCGGCGGACGATCATGCCGTCGCCCTCGCCCGTCATGCCGTGGCAGGCCGAGCAGAAAATCTGGTAGCGGTCGCGCCCGCGCTCCAGCGCCGCCTTGTCTATCGTGACGGGAAACACGTCGGGCCCGCCCGTCGCCGTCGCCGTCGCGGCGCCGGCCGCACCGGCCGGGACGTTAGCGCGCACGTTCGAGCCCGCGGCGGCGCCCGCCTGCATGCCGGCCGTCGCCGAGCCCCCCGCCATTTTGCCCGTGTAGAGATAGTCTTCGCGGTCGCGGTACGCGCCCGGCCCGCCCGACTGGCGCGGCACGGTGCCCTCCACGGTCGCGCGCGAGGAGGCGCCGTCGGGGAAGAGTTGCTGATTTTCCTTGTCGCCCGCCTCGTAATACTCGTACCGCGGCTGATCCTGCATGTCCATGCGGCAGCCTGTAAGCAGCAGGCAGCAGGCGGTGAGCAGTAGGCAGCAGAAGACGCGGAGATGGGCAGACCCGGAGGCGGGGAGGCGATGGGCTCGCCCCGTCCCCCTGTTCCCCCGTCTCCCCGTCCCGAAGTCAGTGTTCGACATCTGTCACCTCACGGGGCCCGAGCGTGCGGAGGAACTCCGCCGTGCGCTCGCGGTCGAACTTGGGGTCGGCCGATTCGACGAGCACGAAGAAGCGGTCGCGCGAGGCGAGCGCGAAGTTCGGCGCGTTGAAGACCGGGTGGTACGGCTCGGGCAGACCGTTGAGCGCGAGCATCCCGAAGACGGCGAAGAGCGCCGCCCCGAGCACCGTCATCTCGAAGGTGACGGGGATGAAGGCGGGCCAACTGTGCAGGGGCTTCCCGCCGACGTTGATCGCGTAGTAGTGGACGCTCAGGTAATACTGCATCAGGTACCCGGTCGTCCCGCCGAGGATGCCGCCGATGAGCACGATGAGCGACATGTGCGTCCGGTGCGCGCCGATGGCCTCCGACAGCTCCTCGACCGGGTACGGCGAGAAGGCGTCGATCCGCTTGTAGCCCTCGTCGTGGATGCGCCGCGCCGCGGCCACCGCGTCCGAAGGGTTGTCGAACTCGGCCATGAGCCCGTAGGTCGCCGGCCGCACCTTCCTTTTTAAAGCCACAGGGCACCCCCTTTCTTCGGGATGGGGAGACGGGGAGACGGGGTGACGAGGGGTTCACACACACACCCCGCCACGCCGCGCCCTTCCTCTCCCACGCTCCCCGTCACCACGTCTCCCCGTCTCCCCTTCATGCCTCCTGCTCCTCCTTAATCTGGGCACCGGGCACCATCGTCCGCATCTCGAAGATGGAGATGACGGGCAGGAAGCGGAGGAAGAGGAACATCAGGAAGAAGAAGAACCCGATGGTGCCGAAGAACATCGAGAAGTCGAAGATGGTCGGCTGGTAGTTGCCCCACGAGCTGGGGAGGAAGTCGCGGTGCAGACTGATCGGGATGATGACGAATCGCTCCAGCCACATGCCGACGTTGACGAACATCGCGATGCCGAAGAGCGCGAGGTTCGAGTGGCGGATGCGCCGCACCCAGACGAGCTGCGGCACGATGACGTTGCACAGGATGAGCGCCCAGTAGAAGAGCGCGTACGGCCCGAAGAAGCGGTTCCGCATCATGAACTCTTCGTACGTGTTCGCGCTGTACCACGCCGTCCACGTCTCCATCATGTACCCGTAGGCCACGATGAGCCCCGTCGCCAGCATGACCTTCGCGGAGTTGCGCAGGTGGCGCTCGGTGATGAAGTCTTCCAGCCCGTAGAATTTTCTCAGGGGGATAACGAGCGTCAGCACCATCGCGAAGCCGGCGTAGATGGCGCCCGCGACGAAGTAGGGCGGGAAGATGGTCGCGTGCCAGCCCGGGATGATGCCGATGGCGAAGTCGAAGCTGACGATGGTGTGCACCGAGAGCACGAGCGGCGTCGAGAGCCCCGCGAGCAGGAGGTACGCCATCTCGTAACGCGCCCAGTGGCGCGCGCTCCCGCGCCAGCCCAGCGAGGCCATGCCGTAGACCATGCGGCCGAAGCGGCTCCGCGCGCGGTCGCGCAGCGTCGCGAGGTCGGGGATGAGCCCCGTGTACCAGAAGAGCGCCGAGACCGTGGCGTAGGTCGAGACCGCGAACACGTCCCACATCAGGGGGCTGCGGAACTGCGGCTGGATGCCCATCGTGTTCGGGTAGGGAAAGAGCCAGTAGGCGAGCCACGGCCGCCCGGTGTGCAGGAGCGGGAAGAGTCCCGCGCAGGCCACGGCGAAGAGCGTCATCGCCTCCGCGAAGCGGTTGATCGAGGTGCGCCACGTCTGCCTCAACAACAACAGGATGGCCGAGATGAGCGTGCCGGCGTGGCCGATGCCGATCCACCAGACGAAGTTGATGATGTCGAACGACCAGCCCACCGGCTGGTTGTTGCCCCAGATGCCGATGCCCGTGAGCACGAGGTAGCCCACCGTGAACATCAGCATGTTCGCCAGCATGAAGGAGATGGCGAGGCCGATCCACCACGCGACGGGCGTGCGCTTGCGCAGCACGATGGAGCTGATCTTGTCCGTCACCGTCCCGAACGTGTGGCCGGGCTCGATGACGGCGGGCGTGGTGTGTATGCCAACGTCCTCGTGTGGGTACTCGTACTTCTCCATGTGAACCTCTCGCCGCCTCCCCTCAGTGTCCGTCTTGGGGGGCGCGGTTGCCGCTCTCGCCACGCGCCGCGCCGGCCGTGCCGATCTCCGCGTTCGGGTTGCGCACCGAGGCGAGGTACGTCGTCCGCGGGCGCGTGTTCAAGTCCGCCAGCAGGTCGTAGCGGCGCTTCTGCGCGTGGAGCTTCGCCACGCGGCTCCCGGGGTCGTTCAGGTCGCCGAAGACGATGGCCTCGGTCGGGCAGGTCGCCTGGCAGGCCGTCTTGATGTCGCCGTCGCGCACGCGCCGGTTCTCCTTCTCCGCCTCGATCTTCGCGTACTCGATGCGCTGGACGCAGTAGGTGCACTTCTCCATCACGCCGCGCGAGCGCACCGAGACCTCGGGGTTACGCACCATCTTTAAGGAGGGCGTGTTCCAGTCCTGGTAGAGCAGGAAGTTGAAGCGGCGCACCTTGTACGGGCAGTTGTTCGAGCAGTAGCGCGTGCCGACGCAGCGGTTGTAGACCATGTCGTTGAGCCCCTCGCTGCTGTGCACGGTGGCGTGGACGGGGCAGACGGGCTCGCACGGCGCGTTCTCGCAGTGCATGCAGGGCACGGGCATGAAGTAGACGCCGTCGGGGCGCTCGGTGGCGCCGCGGAAGTAGGAGTCGATCCTCAGCCAGTGCATCTCGCGCGAGCGCGCGACCTGCTCCTTGCCGACGACGGGGATATTGTTCTCGGCCTGGCAGGCGACGACGCAGGCGTTGCAGCCGACGCAGGTCGCCGTGTCGATGACCATGCCCCACTTGTAGCCGCGCTTCCCCTCCGCCTCGTTCGGCTCGTAGTGGTAGGGCGGGTACATCGACTCGCCGTGCTGCGGCTCGCGGTTCTCGCCCGCGGGCTGCGGCGGCTCCTTCTTGTGCTCGCGCGCGGGGGCGAGCGTGGGGTCGTGCGTCCACTCGGCGAAGGTGCCGGCGCGCACGATCTCGCGCCCCTCCATGCGGAAGTGTATCTGCGTGCAGGCGAGCTGGTAGCTGTCGCCCGTCACCTCGACGCCGAGGCCCGTGCCCCACCACATCGCGTCGGACGTACGCAGGTCGTAGGCGTTGAAGCCGCGGCGCCCCTCGCGCAAATTCCCGCCGACGCTACCCGAGCGCCAGCGGCCGTAGCCGAGGTGGACGGTCACCACGTCGTCGGGCTGACCCGGCAGGATGAAGATGGGGACGGCGATGTCCTTGTGCATCCCGTTCCCCGCGTCCGGCAGCGAGCGCCCCCTGTAGGTGAGCCGCACGGTCTCGGCGTTAATCTCGCCGCCCTTCGAGGTGAGGCGGTTGACGCGGCGCGGGGAGTTCTCCGCGATGGCGCCGTCGGGCGAGGTGCCGACGCCGAGGCGCTCGGCCGTCGCCGGGCTGATGAGCGCGACGTTGTCCCACGTCAGCTTCGTCAGAGGCTTGGGCAACTCCTGGAGCCAGCCGTTGTTGGCGAAGCGCCCGTCGTAGACGGACGGGTCTGTGCGGAAGACTATCTCGAACGCGCCCGCGGGCGACGCAGGCTGCGCGGGAGCCGCGGCCGGGGCCGGCGTGGGCGCCGGGGCGGTCGCGCCCTGCGCGCCTCCGGCGACCGGGGCGCCGCCCGTGCTCGGAGCCGCGACCGCGGCGCCGGGCTTCTTCGCGGAGTTGGCGACGAAGCCGTCGTTGAGAGCCCTGCGCCATGCGCGCTCGAACGCGGCGTCGGGCGTCGCGGCGGCTGTAGTTGAAGTCGTCGAGGTCGAAGTCGTCGGAGTCGTCGAAGCCGCCGGAGTTGGAGCCGCGGTCGGAGTCGTCCCGCCGGCCGGCGCCGGGGTCGGCGATGCGGTCGCGCCTGTCGCGCCCGCGGTGGCGGCGCCCGAGGCGGCCGAGGCCGTGGCGGCGGCCATGAGCGCGCCGCGCCCCTCGGTCAGCCAGTACTGTCGAACGAGGTCGTAGCCGCGTCTGTCCGGGTTCTCGCTGAAGGCCGCGAGCAGTTCGCAGACGCTCTTGCCGTTGTAGAGCGCCGTGATGAGCGGCTGCTGGATGGTGACCGTGCCGTCGTAGGCTCGCGTGTCGCCCCACTCTTCGAGGAAGTGCGTCTGCGGGATGTGCCACTGGCACAGCTCCGAGGTCTCGTCGTCGTACTGCGAGAGGTGGACGGCGAGGCGCACCTTCTTCATCCGCCCGGCGTCGAGCTTGAGGTCGGCCGGCGTCGTGTAGACGGGGTTGCCGCCGACGACGACGAGGATGTCGACCGCGCCCGAGTCGATCTCCGAGACGAGCGTGCGCAGGTCGTTCAACTGGTCGGTCGGGTTCTCCTCGACCGGCGCGACGTAGTTGACGGTCGTCCCCACCGCGCCGAGCGCCGCGTTCATCGCGTGCGCGAGGGCGTGTATCTCCGGCGGCTGCTCGTCGCCCGCGACGACGAGGCACGCGCCTTTGTGCGCGTTGAGGTCGGCGGCGATCCTGGTTATCTGCTCGTCGGGCGCGGCCGGGGCCCCGGCGAGCGCCGGGCTCGAAGCGCCGACGGCCGCCGCGAGGCCGCGCACGGCGTTGGCGAACTGGCTCGGCTTGAGCGGGACGCGATGGTCTGCGAAGTAGCCGGTGTTGGACGGCGTCGTCTCGAAGGCGTAGAGGCGGCAGATTTCGCGCGCGTCGCCGTCGTTGGCGCGCCGCCGCGCGGCGAAGTCGCGCGCGTAGCGCAGAGCGCCCGGGCCGCATTCGAGGAAGTTTGAGTCGAGCGAGACGACGCGGTCGGCCGCGGCGAAGTTGTAGACGGGGGTCGCGAAACCGCCCGTCGCCTGTCGAATCCCTAAGCTCCCGTTGTTACCGCCCGCGGGCTCCCACTGATACCAGCGCGCGCCGGGGAAGCGGCGCAGGATGTCGCGCATCTGCGCGCCGACGGTCGGCGAAGTGACCGTCTCGGTCAGAAATCTCAGGCCGGCGCCCTGCTTCCCGCGCTGCCCTTCGAGCGCGGTCGCCATCTCGCCGAGGAAGGCCGTGTAGGTTCTGACCTCGCCGCGGTTGATGAGGTTCTGCGAGCAGTCGGGGTCGTAGAGGCCGAGCACCGACGCCTGCGCGAACACGTCGGCCGCGCCTTGGCTCGCCGGGTGGAGGTCGTTGCCCTCGACCTTGACGGGCCGCCCCATGTAGCTGCGCACGAGCAGAGGCGCGCACCCGCCCGAGAACGGCATCGCGGTGGCGAAGTAGAGCGACTTGCCGGGGACGATCTCGGCCGGGTCGCGCACGTACGGGACGATGGTCTCGGGCGGCTGGTATGAGCAGCCCGTGAGCCCGGCGAGCGCCAGCGAGGCGCCCATGAGCTTGAGGAACGTGCGGCGGTCGGCGCTCTCGTCCCACTCGGAGGCGTGCTGCGGGAACTCCTGGTGCAGAAGCTCCTCGAACTCCTCGGTGCCGGCCAGCTCTTCGAGACTCTGCCAGTACTCGCGCCCGCGCTTGTTCTCAAGCTTCGCGCGCACGCCCTCGATTGAGACGGGGCGCTTGCGAATCTGGTACAGCTCGGGGAAAGTGTCTTTGATGTGCATCTCTGCCTATCCTACGGCGGTCTATCTGTGGCACGTCGAGCAGCTCGTCAGCGTGCCCGCGTCGCGGATGCGGTATTCGCGCTTGAGCCGCAGCCCCAGCTCGCGGCGCGACTTCGCCAAATTCTCACCCAGACGGTTCTCCGCGTTGGCCGTCACGTCGTCGTTCGGGTCGGCCGGGTTCTGCGGGTCGCCCTCGATGTTCCAGCCCATGTTGGTGATCTGATCCTTGGGGCGGAGGTACCGCTCGGGCTCGCGGTGGCAGGCCAGGCACCACTCCATCTGGAGCGAGGCGGCCTGATAGATGGCCGGCATCATGTCCACGCGCCCGTGGCAGGAGGCGCAGCCCACGCCCTTGTTGACGTGGATCGAGTGGTTGAAGTAGACGAAGTCGGGCAGGTCGTGGACGCGCGCCCACTCGATGGGCTTGTTGTCGCGGTAGCTCGCGCGGACGATCTCCAGGTACGGGCTCTCGTTCCAGATTTGCGAGTGGCAGTTCATGCAGGTCTTGGTCGGGGGCATGCCCGCCGTGTTCGACGACTCGACCGAGGTGTGGCAGTAGCGGCAGTCGATGCCGTCGTCGCCGACGTGGTGCTTGTGCGAGAACTGGACGGGCTGCTGCACCTCGATGAACTGACCCGTGTTGTAAGAGGAGCGGTTGATCTCGGCGAGCACCCAGATGGAGGCGGCGACCAGGAAGATGCCGCCGAAGATGCTGACCTTGGCGATGGTGTTGGTGCTGTGGTGGAAAATCTGCATGCTCTGACCCGACCGTCCGTTTGTGACTCTTGGAACTAGCCCGGCGGGGGCAAACCCTTTAAGTCCCCGGCCGTGCGCGTCACCGCTTGCGGCCGCGCGGAAAGGCGCCTGCGCCCCGGCACCGACCGACACGGCCCGCCGCGCGCCTGCGGCGTCTGCCCGGCTGCCTTCCGCCTGATGGGGGTCGGCGCGCGTCCGCGAAAGCCTTCGGCTGCAACACCAAAATTAAGAACTGCTTGGGTGCCCTAAGTGATACTACTTTTTTCCGCGGCGGGCAAGCACTAATCCAAAATTTGGGTATGATATTGGCGCGCGCGCTTCATTAAGAAATCTAATAAGGAGCGAGTCAGGGGTCGGAAGTCGGGAGTCAGAAGGGGAAGGTGCTCGCCGCCTCCGGCTTCCGACTCATGACTTCCGACCCCCGACTCCCTTTCCTAACGCCGGCCGAAGACGAGGGCGAGGACGGCGAGGACGGCGACGATGAAGAGGACGAAGAAGAAAATCTTCCAGAAGCTGTAGGGGCGCTCGCCCTGCACCTCGCCGGTGCGGCCGTTGACGACGACCTGGTAGACCTTGTCGTTGAAGCGGTAGGCGCCGGCGTAGACGGGGAGCAGGAGGTGCTTGAAGGTGACGGCCGAGTAGTTGGTCGCCATGTTCGAGACGCGCTGCTCGTCGCCGCCGATGTCGCGCCTCACGTCCGACTCGATGACGGGCTCGGCCGTCTTCTTCGCCAGCTCGAAGCCCTCGGCCAGACTGACCTGATAGCGCTGCGCCTTGTAGCCAGACAGGTACGCGGGCTCGTATCCGGTCAGCTCGGTCAAGTCCCAGGGCTCAAGCGCCGTCAGACGTTGGGGCGGCAGGGACTTCGTGGCGGGGACGAGGATGTCGTCGAACCAGCGCTCGACCGTGCCCGAGGCGGGGTGCCAGCGCGTGTGGCGCACCTGCCGCGTCCGCTGCACCTCGCGCCCCTGCGGGTCGCGCTCGGTGTAGTGCTCGGTTGTGTAGTAGTGCTCGCCGCGCTCGCCCGCGTAGCGGGTCGCGGTGTAGGCGTCGTAAGTCCAGAAGGGGAGGTAGACGCCGCTCACGCCCTCGTGCGCGGCCAGCCGCTTCAGGGCGCTGGGCGCGAACCAGAGCGAGCCGATCCAGTTGCCGACCGAGGCGCCGGCCGCGTCCCGCGTCACGCGGAAGGGGAGCACGCCTTCGGGCGCGAGGATGGGGTCGGCCGAGCGCGGTTGCGCGACCATGGGGCTGCCGCAGAAGTCGCACTCGCCCGCGACCATCGGCGGCGTGAAGGTGACGGTGGCCCCGCAGGTCTGGCAGGCGACTTCGAGCGCGCCCTCGGCGAGCGTGCCCATGCGGTCGGCGTGGAGTTGGAGGTACTGCTCGTAGGAGCGCTCCTCGACGGCGCCGGCCGGCGGCTCGATGCGCTCCTGCCGCCCGCAGTACGGGCACGTCAAATTCCCGCCCTCCGGCGCGAACTGCAAGTCGGCCCCGCACCCGGGGCAGCGGAAGCGGTGGACTTTCGTTTGAGGGGCTGTTTGCATGTTGTTAAGTAGACGTTAGTCGATAGTCGGTAGCCTGTTTGCAAAGCCACGGAGGGGCGGGATGTTTATAGCCCCATATCAAGATGAACCACGAGCCCCGTCAGGGGCGACATCAACATGCCGCTCCTCCGGAGCTTCGCAGATTTAAAATTGCCGTGAGATGTAAACATCCCGCCCCTCCGTGGCTAAGTCTTTGCCCTACTGCCGTCTGCCTACTGCCTACTGAACAAATCCGGGTTGCCGCGCCGACGCCAGACGAAGCCGTCGAGGATGTAGTGCGTGGCCTGCGGGAGTGCGAGCAGCGGGACGAGGACGACCTTCAAAGACTCCCAGTCCCAAGCCCCGCCGAAGAGCCACGCGCGCTCGTGCCAGACGCCGCGATCCCAGAGCAGTTCCTCGGCGTAGGCCAGCACCCACAGCGACGCGAGGAAGACCGGCCAGCGCGCGAGCGTCCGGTAGACCTTCCCCGTTTGAGGGGCGCGGCTCCGGGCGTACCACCAGACGAGCGCCGCGTATGGGACGCCGTGGATGACGACGTTCGTCACCGTAAAGGCGTAGTCCGAATCGTAAGCGACGATGCCTGCGTACCAGCACACGGCCGTCGTCAGGACGACCAAATCCTTCCCGGGGTTGCCGCGCCCCTCGACCAGCCACGCGTGCGCCGAGCGCAGCGCGTACGCGCCGAGCGCGAGGCAGTAGACGACGAACGCGACCCGTTCGACCCAAGCGGGGACGCCCGCGAAGTCGCCCGGCAGAAACCACCAGAAGCGCCGCGGCAGGTGCGCGTGCCAGTACGCGAGCGGGTAGAGCGTCGCCATGTAGACGGCCGCCGCGTCCACCCACCAGCCGGCTCGCCCGCGCTCGCCCGCGCGCGCGCGGTAGAGCGCCACCCAGCCGTACTGCTGCCGCACGAAGTGGAAGACCGCGAGGTACGCGAGCGCCCGCCAGAAGAGCGCCTCCGATTCCGAGTAGAGCGCCACCGACAGCACGAGCGCAATCGCCGGAGCGAGCAAGTAGAGCGACAGCCGCCGCTTCAACTCCTCCGCGTCGAAGTAGACTCGGAACGCCGTCGCGTAAACGTGCGCCACGTCCACGAGCAGCACCGCGGGCACCCACGCCCAGTCCGGCGACTCCGACTCCAACACGCCCGCGCGCGCCCCGACCCACAGCAGCAGCAGCGAGACAACCGCGCTCCCGCCGAAGACGCACACGTCCACCCGCGGCGAGAAGAGCCAACGCGAATTTCGGCGCGCGGCCGGCAGAGGGTCTGCGGCCGGGACTGCTTCGACGTTGTTGAAAGGTTCGGCGGACATACGCGGGCGGCCGCGGGGAGTTTATACTGTGCCCGCCCCGTTTGAGAAGATGTCAGATGCCGGATGCCGGTAAAAAGCCTTTACCAACATCTGACATCCAACATCTGACAGCTCCAAACTTTTGGACTCTTCTTTTTTTATAGACTGATGAGCGAACAGAACGGACACGCCGAGACGGCGAAGCAGCGGCGCGCGCGGCGCGCGCTCGAACGGCAGCTCAACTACCAGCGCGTGAAGGCCGCGAAGGCTAAGGGTCACGAGGCGGACTACGTCGAGGCCATGCGGCAGCGCTCGGGGCGCGTGCGCGAGAAGTTGGAGCGCGTGCGCGCCATCGCCCCGGACGCGCGCGTCCTCGAAGTCGGGAGCGGCGCGCACGGGCTCGTCTTCTTCTTCGGCACGACGCGCGGCGTGGGCGTAGACCCTCTGGCCTGCGACTACGCGGCGCTCTTCCCCGCGTGGCAGAACCGCGCGCGAACAATCGCCGCCGCGGGCGAGCGCCTCCCCTTCGCCGACGCCTCGTTCGACGTGGTGCTCTGCGACAACGTCGTAGACCACGCCGAAGACCCCGCCCGCATCGCGCGCGAGCTGGTGCGCGTGCTCGCCCCCGGCGGGCTCCTCTACTTCACGGTCAACTTCCACCACGCCGTCTACTCGGCCGCCGCGCGACTCCACTCCGCCTGGAACGCCGCCGGGCTCCGCTTCGAGGTCGGCCCCTTCGCAGACCACACCGTCCACCTCACGCTCTCGTCCGCGCGCGCGCTCTTCAACAATCTCCCCTTGCGCGTCTTCAGCGAGAACGGCAACGTCGCCGACGCCAAACGCGCCGCACGCGAGCGTCCCCCGCGCCACGCGGGCGACCGCCTCAAACGCCTCTTCTTCAAGAACGCCCTCTACGAACTCCTCGCCGTGCGCGAGCCCTGATAAGGCAGTAGCACTATAGCGACTTGGATTTGACCGGGACTATTTGTCCTACCGTATAGAGGCGGGCTATGCCCGCCTCTATACGGTCACACTCAACTGCCAACCGCTATAAAAGGCAGCGGCAAAGTCCAGCCGGCAAAGCGGCAAAGTCCGGCCGGCAAATAGGAAAGATTGGCTGCCGAATAGGAAAGTCCGGCAGTCAGATAGGAAAGTCCGGCCGCCAAATAGGAAAGATTGGCAGTCGGATAGGAAAGTCCGGCTGACAAGTAGGAAAGATTGGCAGTCAGATAGGAAATATTGGCTGCTGAGTAGGAAAGTTCGGCCACCAGATAGCAAAGATTGGCTGTCATGTAGGAAAGATTGGCTGTTATGTAGGAAAGACTGGCTGCCGAGTAGGAAAGACTGGCTGATGGATAGGAAAGTCCGGCTGACGGATAGGAAAGTCCGGCTGACGTGTAGAAGATTTCTACGGGAGCGGGAATGATTTCGGCAGGGCGGGTAGTTACGCCTACTGCTCATCTCATGCTTTCAAACTTCAGGCCGCGGGCGGCGAGGACTTCTTCGGCGGCACGGAGGCCGTGGTCGAAGGCTTCTTCGAAGAGGGGGATGCCGGAGAGGTCTGTGTTGGCGAAGTGGACGGGGCCGTGGGGCTTTTGCGCTTGCAGGCGCGCGCCGCCCCATTGGAAGCCGACGCGTGGGCGAATCATGGCGTGACCCCAGCGCATCACGTCGAGGCGGCGCGTGAGCGCGCGTATGTCGCGGTGGGCGCGTTCGAGGTCGGAGAGCGTGACCTCGGCCCACTCGTCGCGGCCGGCGGAGAGGAGGCGCGTGCGCGCGTCGCGCGGGCTCCCGTCGGTGAGCGGGTAGTAGTAGGTGAAGACGGTGGGGCCGCGCTCGAACCCGCGCTGGTGCGTGGCCGTGACGTAGCCGAGCGAAGGGCTCTCGTAGAGCACGTTGTCCCACGCCGCAGGGAAGCCGAGCCCCGCGTGCGGACGCTCCGAGAGGAAGAGGTTCGCCACCATCCACGCGCCGTACTCGAACTCTGCGACGTGCGCGGGGGCGCCGCCCTCTCGGTAAGACTTCAGAAGGTACTTCGTCAAAAACTGCGGCGCTGCGAAGACGACGCGCTCCGCACGAAAGCCTACCGCACCGCGCCCTTCGCGCCCGACCGCGACGACCTCCACGCCGCCGCGACTTCCGACACTAACGCTTTCAACCGCGACCGCCCGCACGTCGGCGACGGCGAGGCCGAGCCGGACGCGGCTGCGCGCCTTCTCATACAGATGCCGCACGATGCGCCCGTTGCCCTCCGGCCACGTGATGAGCGGCTGCGCCTCCGCGCCCGGCCCCTTCATGCGCGACGCGAAGTAGAAGAGCCCGGCCCACGCGCTCGCCTGCTCCAACGTCAGCCCGTAATCGTCGCGGCACCCGTAATCCACCAGCCAACGCAGACGCTCCGAAGTGAGCCCGCGCGCGCGCATCCACTCGCCCATCGAGACGCGGTCGAGCGCCGCGACCTCCGCGTCGTCCGAACATTTGGCGACCGGAATGGCGAACGCACGCCGCCCCTTCGCGTCGCGCCAAGCGGCCCACGCGTCAACCTCCGCGTTGAAGAGTTCGAGCTGGCGCGCGTCCGTCTCGCTCGCGCCCGCGTGCAGGTAGAGCCCTTCGTACCAGCGCCCTCGGTAGTAGACGCGCTCCTCGGGGTCGCGGCAGAGGAACTGTTCGGCGACGACGGGCTCGCCCTCCGCGTCCGAGCCTTCGAGCACGCCCATCTCGTCGAGCAGTTCGACGAGCGCGCGGTTCTCCCTCTGCGGCGCGGGCAGGTAGTGCGCGCCCCACGGGTAGGGCACGACGCCGTGCGCCTCGCCCGAGCGCGCCGTCCCGCCCGGCTCCGCTTCGAGTTCGAGCAGCACGAAGTCCTCGAAGCCCGCGCGCAGGAACCGCCACGCCGCCGTGAGCCCCGCCACGCCGCCCCCGACGATGACGACGCCCGCACGCTCCCACGTCTCCGGCTCCGGCCGCAGCCCGTCGCGTATCAGGTGCCCCACGCCGTCCGACACGCCGACCACCTCGCCCTCCGGCAACGCCGTCGCCTCGCCGCGGCGCGTGCCACACGCGGCGAGGGCGAAGGGCACCCCGAGGAAGGCGGCGAGCAGTTCGCGGCGGGTGGTCATTGCGCCCCTCCGCCCTCCGGCCCCTCGCTTCGCGCGGGCGCGGGCGGCTCCCTCGTGTCGCACCCGCAGTGCGGGCAGAACACCGCCTCTTTGCGCCGACGCTTCTGCAACTCTTCGGAGAAGGCCGAGGCGAGGATGCCGGTCGGCAGCGCGAAGAGCCCGACGCCGAGGATGGCTATCCCGGCGCCGAGGAACCGCCCGGCCGTCGTCACCGGATACACGTCGCCGTAGCCGACGGTCGTCAGCGTCGCCACGCCCCACCACATCGCGGCCGGGATGCTGGAGAACTGCTGCGGCTGCGCCTCGCTCTCGACGTAGTACATCGCGCTCGAAGCGAAGACCAAAAGCACCACGACGACGAAGAGCGTCACCAAAAGCTCCTCGCGCCGCGAGCGCAGCACCAGCCCGAGCGTGCGCATCGAGTCGGCGTAACGCGCCAGCTTGAAGATGCGGAAGAGTCGGAAGAGCCGCAGCGTGCGGACGAAGCGCAAGTCCACGGTGAGGAATTCGAGGTAGAAGGGCACCACGGCCAGCAGGTCAATCAGCACCATCGGCCGGAGGGCGTAGCGCACGCGCCCCCAGACCGGCTGCGCGTAGCGCGGGTCGGCCGTGCAAGACCACAGGCGCAGCACGTACTCGGCCGTGAAGACCGTCACGGAGAAGACTTCGAAGGCGACGAAGTAGGGATGGAAGGGGGCGTCGATCCACGTGACCGTCTCCAACATCACGGCGCAGACGTTCACCACTATCAGCAGCGTGATGAAGAGGTCGACCGCGTGGTCGAGCCGGGTCTGGCCGATCTCGCGCTCCAGCAACTCGTACGTGCGCCGCTTGGCCCCTTCGTATGTCATCCGCGCGTCCCTCACTCGAAGCGGCGCCACTCGGCCTCGTAGTAGCGGACGAGCGACTGGTTGTCGAGACGGTTGACCTCGACCGGCACGGGCCCGAGGTCGGCCGAGAGCATGAACATTGCGGGCAGGGCGCGGTCGTCTAAAAATTTAAGCTCGACCGGCGGCGCGTGCGCCGGCACCTCGAACGGCTCGCGCCGCGCGAGCGCGAAGCCCCAGACGCCGAACGACGGGACGGCCGTGTAGTAGGGGCGCACGCTCAGACCCGCGGCTTCGAGCGTCCGCACGATGCACCAGTAGGAGCTGCGCGCGAAGAGCGGCGAGGTGGACTGCACGCTGACGGCCGCATGCGGCGCGAGCCGCGCCTTGAGCATCCGGTAGAAGCGCGTCGTGTAGAGCTTCCCCAGCGCGAAGCTGTTCGGGTCGGGGAAGTCCACGACGGCCGCGTCGAAGGGCGGCTCTTCACGTTCGAGCCAGAGCATTGCGTCCTCGTTGACGACGCGCACGCGCGGGTCTTTGAACGCGTCGCCGTTGAGGCGCGCGAGCGGCGGGAAGCGGCGCGACAGCTCCGTCATGTCCGGGTCGAGGTCTACGAGCACGACCTCCTCGACCGAACGGTACTTCAGGACTTCGCGCAGCCCCAGCCCGTCGCCGCCGCCGAGGATGAGGACGCGCCGCACCGCCCGCCCGCCCTCCGCGGCGAGCGCGAGCGCGGGGTGGACGAGCGCCTCGTGGTAGCGGTACTCGTCGGCCGAGGAGAATTGCAGGTTGCCGTTGAGGAAGAGCTGGAAGCCCGCGCGGTTGCGCGTGACGACGATGCGCTGGTAGTGCGTCGTCTTCGTGTAGACGATGTCGTCGGCGAACATCGCGTCCTCGGCGAGCGAGGTGAGCGCGTCGGCCTTGACGAAGGCCACGGCGAGCAGCGCCATCACGACGCACGCCTGCGCGCGCAGGCGCGTCATGCTCCCGCCGATGAGCGGCCGCATCAGCCACGTCGCCCACAGCGCCACGCCCGCGTTCAGCAGCCCGAACAGCAGGCTCGTCCGCACCAGCCCGAGGCGCGGGACGAGGAAGATGGGAAAGAGCAGCGACGCGATGAGCGCCCCCGCGTAGTCGAAGGCCAGCACGCGCGCGACCAACTCTTTAAAGTCGAGGTGGTCTTTGAGAATCCGCATCAGCAGCGGTATCTCCAACCCGACGCCGACGCCGATGAGGAAGACGAGCGCGTAGAGCACGACCTGGAAGTAGCTCAAATGCGCGAAGGTCAGGAACAGCAGCGGGGCGGAGAACCCGCCCAGCACCGCGACGCCCAGCTCCACGTCCACGAACCGCCGCGCCAGGTCGCGCTCGACGAACCTTGAGAGCCACGACCCGACCCCCATCGCGAACAGGTAGATGCCGATGATGAGCGAGAACTGCGTCACCGAGTCGCCGAGGACGTAGGAGGCGAGCGTCCCCGCCAGCAGCTCGTAGACGAGCCCGCAGGTCGCGATGACCAGCACGTTGAGGAACAGGACGGGGGTGCGGTTCATAAAGCAGTAGTCAGGAGACAGTAGTCAGGAGACAGTAGAAAAACATTCGGCGCTCGAACCGTGCGGTTGTCATCGTCAACTTCCTCAAAGCGGAGCCTACTGACTACTG
>JBEVJD010000016.1:0-6733 GCA_040510435.1 Pyrinomonadaceae bacterium
AGTTAGAGGTGCGTAAACAGTAACGAATGGCATTCAAGTCACTCTTCAGCCTTTTCTCCAGCGACCTCGCCATCGACCTCGGCACGGCCAACACGCTCGTCTACGCCAAGGGGCGCGGCATCGTCGTCTCGGAGCCCTCCATCGTCGCTATCAACAAGGTCACCAACACGCCCGAGGCCGTCGGCAAGGAGGCCAAGGAGATGCTGGGCCGCACGCCCGGCAACATCGTCGCCATCCGACCGATGAAGGACGGCGTCATCGCCAACTTCGAGGTCACGGAGAAGATGCTCCAGCACTTCATCCGCAAGGCGCACAACGGCAAGACGTGGGTCAGCCCCCGCGTCGTCATCGGCATCCCGTCCGAGATTACGCAGGTCGAGCGCCGGGCGGTCGAGGATTCGGCCTACCGCGCCAAAGCCTCCGAAGTCTACCTCGTCGAGGAGGCCATGTGCGCCGCCATCGGCGCGGGGCTCCCCATCACGGAGCCGCACGGCAACATGATCGTGGACATCGGCGGCGGCACGACCGACATCGCCGTCATCTCGCTCTCAGGGATAGTCTACTCGCGGGCGGTGCGCGTCGCCGGCAACGAGATGGACGAGGCCATCACGCAGTACATCAAGCGCAAGTACAACCTGCTCATCGGCGAGCGCACGGCCGAGGCCATCAAGATTCAGTTGGGCTCCGCCTTCCCGCTCGACGAGCCGCTCTCGATGGACGTGCGCGGGCGCAACCTGATCGAGGGCATCCCGAAGACCATCACCATCACGGACGAGGAGGTGCGCGAGGCGCTGGCCGACTCCGTGGCGACCATCGTCAACGCCGTGCGCGTCGCGCTCGAACGCACGCCCCCGGAGCTTTCGGCCGACATCGTCGAGCGCGGCATCGTCTTGACGGGCGGCGGCGCGCTCCTGAAGAACCTCGACAAGCGGCTCTCCATCGAGACGGGGCTGCCCGTCTCCATCGCCGACGACCCCCTCTCCTCCGTCGTGCTCGGCGCCGGCAAGATGCTCTCGGACTTCGACCTCCTCAAGCGCGTCCGCTG
The DNA here is from genome assembly GCA_040510435.1 of Pyrinomonadaceae bacterium. Taxonomy (GTDB): domain Bacteria; phylum Acidobacteriota; class Blastocatellia; order Pyrinomonadales; family Pyrinomonadaceae; genus QHXN01. The sequence goes on from JBEVJD010000016.1 coordinate 1,046, forward strand.
GGACAACAACCTGACGGGCGGAATGTGACGCACTAGTGATAAGTGATGAGTGATAAGTGATAAGAAAAACCCGCGAGTCCTTCTTATCACTTATCACTCATCACTTATCACCCCAAGAAAATGGTTCGGAGCACGCAGAAGGAGATCAGGCAGCGCGCGCCGCTCTTGCTGGTCGTGTTGCTCGTCGCCAACTTCGGGCTGATGAGCTGGAACGCGAAGGACGCGGAGACGGGGCAGCCCGTCGTCAAGGCATGGATGCAGTCGCTCTTCACGCCCGTGCAGACGGCGACGACGGGCGTGGGCGGCGCGGGCGTGGGCGTCTTCCAGCGGCTCGCGGACATGCGGCAGGCGCAGGCCGAGAACGAAAGCCTGCGGCGGCGCGTGGCCGATGTCGAGAACGAGCTGCGCGAGGCGCGGCAGGCGCGCGACGAGAACGAGCGGCTCAAAAAACTGCTCGACTTCACACGTGACATCTCCTACCAGGCGATACCGGCGCGCGTCGTGGCGCGCGACCCTTCGGTCTGGTTCAACTCCCTCATCATCAACCGCGGCACCACCTCCGGCATCGACCTCGACATGCCGGTCGTCACGCCCGAGGGCATCGTCGGGCGCGTCGTCGGCGTCGGCCCCGTCTCGGCGCAGGTCATGCTCATCACGGACGAGCGCGCGGCCGCGGGGGCCGTGGTCGGGCAGTTGGGGCAGTCGAACGCGCTCGGCAGCGTGCGCGGCTTCGGCAAGAACGGGCTGCTGGAGATGCGCTACGTCTCGGGGCTGGAGACAGTCAACGTCGGCGACTATGTGGTTACCACGGGTCAGGATCGTATCTACCCACCGGGACTGAACGTCGGCACCGTGGTAGAAGTGGCCGCGGGCTCGGCCACCACGCCCCACACCATCCGGGTCAGGCCGGGCGCGCGGCTCGACTCGCTCCAAGAGGTCGCCGTCCTGAACTACCGCGCCCCGCAGCGCACCGCCCCCGAGCGGACGCTGCCGAACGTCGAGAAGGGGAAAACGAAGTGACGAGTGATGAGTGATAAGTGATGAGAAAGAACAGGACGCCTTTTCTCTTTTATCACCTCTTATCACTCATCACTCATCACTCATCACTGGCCTTATGAAGTGGAAACTGGCGGTTTGCGTGGCGCTGGCCGCCGTCGTGCAGTTGAGTCTGCCGACGGTGTGGCGGCCGGCCGTCTACGCCGACCTGACGCTGATCGTGGTCGTCTACTTCGCGCTCCAGCGCGACGCGGTGCAGGCGGTCGTGCTCGGCACGGTGGCGGGGCTCGCCACGGACGCGCTCTCGGGGGGCTTGCTCGGCGCGCGCGGGTTCTCGATGACGCTGACGGCGTATCTGCTGGCGGCGCTCGTCACGCGCGTGATGATCGACAACCCGCTCCTGCGCATCCCGGTCATCGCGGGGGCGGCCGCCTTCAACACGGTCGTCTACCTGCTGCTGCACCAGTTCCTCGGCCAGCCGCCGAACCCGCCCGGGCCCATCGCCGAGACGATGGCCTACGGCGTCATCTGGACGACGGTCGTGGGGACGGCCGTCGCCTTCGTCCTCGACCTCTTCTTCAACGAGTCCACGCGCGTCCGCCAGCGCCGCGCCTTCGCCTTCCGCCGCCGCATCGCACGGCGGGGGCTCGGGCGGAGAAAGTAATAAGGGGTGTTGGGTGTTGGGTGTTGGAAATAGGCGCCAACCCAGAACCCAAAACCTAAAACCCAAAACCCCCTACCCGGCATCCAAGCTCACGGGAAGTACCTTAATGAAGTTTGAAGACGAGACCCAAAACCTGAAGATGCGGATGGTGGTCATCCACGGGCTGGTGATGGCCATCCTGATCGTGCTGGGCGTCCGGCTCTACTTCCTACAGGTCGTCCGGGGCGGGTACTACGCCGAGCGCGCCGAGAACCAGCGCGTCCGCCGCCTGAAAATCCCGGCCCCGCGCGGGGCCATCTTCGACCGCAACGGCAAGCTCCTCGTCGACTCGCGCTCGACCTACAACATCCTGCTGGCGGGCGAGGACATGAAAGGCAAGGACTGGAACGTCCTCATCGAGCCGCTCGCCGACGGGCTCGGCCTCGACCCCGGCCTGCTGCGCGAGCGCTTCGACGAGGCGAAGCGCCAGCCCGCCTTCGAGGAGGTGACCGTCAAGGGCGGCGCCACCCCGGCCGACATCGCGTGGGTCGAGGCGCACACGCTCGAACTCCCGATGCTGCTCGTGCGCGAGCAGCCGCAGCGGCGCTACCCCGACGGCGGCACGCTCGCGCACGTCCTCGGCTACGTCGGCGAGATCGGCCCCGAACAGCTCAAGCAGCCGCGCTTCAAAGACCCCGCGGTCAACCCCTTCGTCAAGGATAACCCTTACCGGCAGGGCGACATCATCGGGCAGGAAGGGTTGGAGTCTACCTACGACCGCTACCTGCGCGGACGCGACGGCTACCGCGAGGTCGAGGTGGACAGCCGCGGGCGCATCCAGCGCGAGCTGGCCGTCGTCCAGCCGCAACCCGGCCAGGACATCGTCACCACCATCGACCTCGCCATGCAACTGACGGCCGAGGAGCAGTTGCGCAACTCGCCCAACAAGCGCGGCGTCATCGTCGTCATGCACCCGGAGAACGGCGAAATCATGGCGATGGCGAGCTACCCGACCTTCGACCCGAACCTCTTCTCGCAGCGCATCGGCACGCCCGAGGGGCGCAAGGAAGCGAACGCGCTTTTGCGCGACCCCACCACGCCGATGTTCAACCGCGCCATCCGCGGCCGCTATCCGCCGGGCTCGACCTGGAAGATTCCGATGTCGGTGGCGGGGCTCCAGCAGGGCAAGATCACGCTGAAGGACTCGAACCTCGTCTGCGGCGGCGGCATCCAGATCGGCAACAAGTTCACGCGCTGCATGGGTCACCACGGCAGCCCCCCGCTGCGCACGGCCATCAAGCACTCGTGCGACGGCTACTACTACCGCCTCGGCCTCAAGATGGGGCTCGAAGGCATCATGCAGATGGTGGACGAGTTCGACCTCAACAAGCGCACGGGCGTTGACCTCCCGCACGAACTGGTGAGCTGGACGCCCTCGCGCGAGTTCAAGGCGCGCTTCAACCCGCGCGACGCGGTGTGGAAGGACATCGACACGGTCTACGCGTCGTTCGGGCAGGTCTACGACTTCGTGACGCCGCTGGCGATGCTGCGCGCGCAGGTGGCCATCGCCAACGGCGGCCGCCTCTACGTGCCGCACCTGCTCAAGGAGGCGCGGCCCGTCACCGCCGTCGGCCCCTTCGAGCAGCGGCCGCGCCAGACCTTCGACCGCCCCGAACCGAAGCTCCTCAACATCCCCACAGAGCAGCACCAACTGGTCGTCGAGGGCATGTGGGCCGTCGTCAACGAGCCGGGCGGCACGGGCGGCGCCGCGCGCATCGAGGGCTTCGACGTGGCGGGCAAAACCGGCACGGCGCAGGTCGTGGGCCTCGGCAAGGACGTGGGCAAGAACAAGGATCACTCCTGGTTCGTCTCCTTCGCCCCGGCGCGCAAACCCGAGCTGGCCATGATCGCGCTCATCGAGAACGTCGGCTTCGGTGGCAAGTTCGCCGCCCCCGCCGTCCACAAGGTCTACGACACGTACCTCGCCAACATGCACCCGCACCTTGCCCCGGAGGCGCCCGTGGCGGTCGAGGCGGGGGCACAGCATCAGTGACAGGTGTTGGGTGTTAGGTGTTGGGTAGAAGCCCGTTCTTCCCCAACACCCAACACCCATAACCCAACACCCATAACCCAACACCCTTATGGTTGCGATACTCGAAAAGCGAAAACTCCGCGACTTCGACTGGCTGCTGACGCTGCTGGCGCTGGCCATCGCGCTGTTCGGGACGTGGATGATCTACAACGCGCAGCCCGAGATGGGCTACTGGAAGAAGCAGCTCATCGGGCTCGGCGTCTCGACCCTCGTGATGCTGGGGGTGGCCTTCACCGACTACCGCCGGCTGGTCTACATCGCGCCGATCTTCTACGCCTTCGGGCTCCTGCTGCTCGTCCTCGTGCTCATCCCCGGCATCGGGCTGAAGATCAACGGCCAGCGCGCGTGGATCGGCGTCCCCGGCCTGGGGCAGTTCCAGCCGTCTGAGTTCATGAAGATTCCGACGGTGCTGATGCTGGCGCGCTACTTCGGGCGCCCGCGCGGCTCGACGCTCACGCTGCGCGAGACGCTGACGGGCGGCGCCATCCTCGCGCTCCCCGTCGGCCTCATCATGCTTGAGCCGGACGCGGGGCAGGCGCTCACCTACTTCCCTCTGCTCGCCGTCGTCCTCTTCCTCTCGTCGGTGCGGATGTGGCTGGTCGTGGCGGCGCTCGTCCTCGGCGCGGCGGCCGTGCCCGCGGGCTGGTACGTCGGCGTGCAGACCGGGGCCATCAAGGGCTACCAGCAAGAGCGCATCAACGTCATCCTCGACCCCGAGCGCGCCGACCGCCGCGGCTTCGGCTACCACACTTGGCAGTCCATACTCACGGTCGGCAAGGGCGGACTGTGGGGCTCGGAGACGCGCGGCGACGCCTCGCAGAGCAAGCTCAAGTTCCTGCCCGAGCCGCACACCGACTTCATCTTCGCCGTCGCGGCCGAGAACACGGGCTTCGTCGGCTGCGTCCTGCTGCTGCTGGCCTACGCGGTGCTGCTGACGAAGCTCATCCACGGGGCGCGGCGCGCGCCCGACCGCACGGGGATGCTCGTCATCATGGCCATCGTCGGCGGCCTCGCTTTCCAGATTTTCATCAACGTCGGCATGGCGCTCGGCATGCTGCCGGTCATCGGCGTGCCCTTGCCCCTGATGAGCGCCGGCCTCTCCGCCATCCTCGCGACCTCGGTCGCCATCGGCTTCGCCATCAGCATCCGCCTCCGCCGCTTCGTCAACTGAAGCGGCGCGGGCGGGGGCCGCAACTCTTCCACGCTCGCCTTTTCGCCGACGGGTCGTTTATACTGAGCCCGCCTGTCCTGACTGCCAGAACCTAAAACTTTCCGGCACGGCGCGCGGTAACACCGTAGGCTTTAAGACGCGTGTGGCTTCGCGCTCAAACCCAGTAGACAGGGCCGAAGGATTTTGGCGGGGGCGCCGCGCGCGCGTCGGACTTGGTTCCATAGCGCGCCGCTCGCGACACCCCGTTTGAAAATTTCTACGCAGGGCCGCCGGACGGCGGGGAGCGGGGCGCGCGACGGATACAGACGCGCGCCCGACCCGGCCGGGCTGCGAGGGCAAAGGGCACCGCCGACAGGGCGTGCGCCTTTCAGGCCCGACGCGCCGAGGCCAAGGCGGCGGACGGAGTTTCCAGGTGAACAGTTCGGAACGCTTCCGCGCGCGGGGGGCCGGCTTAGGCCCTCACGAGCGCGGCGGGTGCGGCGGTGCAACCGGGCGCGCGGGCGCCCGCGAAGGTACGCGCGCGCACCTCGACCGCGGCGTTAAGTCCTCGACCTCAAAAAACCTTCCGCCCAAAGGCGCAGGCCCGCGGGGCCTCCGCGCTCTTCACGCGCCCGACCCGTCGGGCTCCACACCACCAGAGTACCGCGCGGCACACGGCGCGGCCCACACCTTCCAGGAGACGGTTTCACACAGATGCCCAAAGAGATGATTGTCAGCGTCAACGGGCGCGAGAAGAAGATCGCCATCGTCGAGAACGGGCGCGTCACCGAGTTCTACATCGAGCGC
>JBEVJD010000017.1:0-51139 GCA_040510435.1 Pyrinomonadaceae bacterium
CGCAGCGCGGCGTCGGCCGGGTCGGTCGTCAGCGCCCTGCCTTTCAGCTCGGGGTGGGCCTTCCACAGTTGTTGGTTCGCCAGCCTGACGGCGTTCGGGTCTAGGCTCATATCAGCATCCGCCCGCGGGGTCAGAAGTCCGGGAGCCGGCGCCGCACGCGCTCCCGCAGCACTTCCATCTTGTGCCCGCCGCCCCACTCCTCGACCGCGAACACGTCGCTCGCCCACTCGTCGAGGTAGAAGTCGGGGCCGTACATGACGGTGAGGTCGAGGGCCGTGGCGATGTCGGCCTCCGCCGTCACGCCGCGCGCCTTGGCCTTGCGCCTGACCTCGGAGATGAGGCCGAGCGCCTCCCCGCCGGTCATGGCGTCGAACTCCTCCCGGAAACGACTGCGGCCGTATTCGACCAACCGCCCGTCGGCCTCGGCCTCGGCCGCCGCCGCCAGCCCGTCCATCTGCTCCTGTCGCACTCTCAGCATCGCCGCCCGCCTCCAAAAGCCGCTCAGCCGCCGATGATGACCGTGGGGCAGCCGGCGACGATGACGCCGCCGTGGGCGGTCTGGTCGCCGATGCGCGCGGCGGGCATGCCGCCGATGATGACGGTGGCCGAGCCCTTGACGATGACATCGGGCGGGCCGACGCAGACGCACTGGTCGGTGACGCGCGCCGCCGGGAGGAAACCGATGAGCGTCATCGGGTGCCCGGGCGCGACGATGGGGCCGCCCACGTGCGGGACGGGGCCCGGGTTGACCAACGGGCAGGTGTGCATGTCTGTGAGCCTGGCGGCCGGCGGCATCGGTTCTCCTCCCTCTAACTCCGTGTCTTCAAGTCTCCCTCACGCCCCGGCGACTTCGGCGAGCGCCGACTCCTCGCGGCGCAGGGCCTCGCCGTCGAGCCGGAAGCTGAGCAGCGTGTTCGGGTCTTCGGCTTCGAGCAGGTAGCACGAGACGGGGCCGAAGACCGCCCGCAGCTCTTCGCCGTTGCACGTCGGCAGGTAGACGCGCAGCACGCGCGGGTCGTAGTAGCGGAAGAGCATCGGCTTGCCCTCGGGGTCGTAGACGGTCAGGAAGGTGCGGAAGTGTTTGTGCGCTTCGCGCAGGGGGGCGTCCGTCACGGCGAAGACGCCCCAGTGGCGGCCCCACCCCTCTTCGAGCACCCAGTCGGCGAACTCCGTCTCCGGCTCCAGGCGGACGAGGTAGGGCGCGACCTCGGCCATGTCCGGCTCCAGCTCGCCGCGGTAGAGGCACTCGTGCTCCGGCTCCAGTTCGTAGAGCCGCGGCAGCAGCTCCGCGACCGAGGCGCCGTCGAGCACGGCGTAGACGTTGGCCGCCTCGTCGGCGAAGAGCCGTTCGTAGAGGGGCTGGGTCAGGTTCGTCACGTTCGTCCTTAAGGGTTGAGGGCGGCCGCACGGGCCGCCGGGTGACTACGGTCAAAGGTCGCAGAACGGCGTCCCGTTCTGTGCGGCCTCCTTCATCATGATCGCCGCCGGGCCGTACTGCTTGGGCTTGGCCGGGGCCTTCTTCGGCGGCATCTCCGGGGCCTGCCCCGGCTCGGCCTTGTCGGCCTCCTTCGGCGCGGTGGGCGGCTGCGGCGAGCTGCCCGAGCCCGCCCCGGCCGCGCCGCCGCTGTTGATGAGCACGGGGTTGCCGGAGATGGTGACGCCCGCCGGCCCCACCACCACGAAGCCGCCGCCCGCCTTGAGCGTGATGGACATGCCGGCCTCGATGACGACGTTCATCCCGGCCTTGAGGTGTACCTCCTGGCCGGCGTCCACGGCGAACTTCATCCCCGTCTTGGTCTGCGTGTCCTGCCCGACCTTGAGCGAGTAGCCGCCGTCCACCTTCTCGTTCTGGTCGCCCTTGACCGCGAGGTGCTTGTCGCCGTCCACCGACTCCAACTGGTCGTGCTTGACCATGAGGTGGCTGTCGTTGCCGACCCACTCGACGCGGTCGTTCTTGATGCGGACGTGCTCGTCGCGCTCGGCGTGGACGAAGATTTGTTCCGAGCCCTTCTTGTCCTCGAAGCGAATCTCGTTGAAGCCGCCGCCGCCCTTCGAGGAGTTGGTCTTGATGGTGCTCTTGGTCTTCTCGCCGGGCAGCGCGTAGGGCGGCATCAAGGCGGCGTTGTAGACGCGCCCGGTGATGATGGGGCGGTCGGGGTCGCCCTCGATGAAATCGACGATGACCTCCTGCCCGACGCGCGGGATGAACATCGCGCCCCAGCGCTTGCCGGCCCAGTTCTGCGACACGCGCACCCAGCACGAACTCTTCTCGTCGTACTTGCCCTCGCGATCCCAGTGGAACTGCACCTTCACGCGCCCGTACTTGTCGGTGTAAATCTCCTCGCCCGCGGGGCCGACGACGATGGCGGTCTGCGTGCCGTGGACGACGGGGACGGGGGCCGTGCGCGGCGGGCGGAAGGGCGTCGGGTGCGGGACGCACTGGAAGTGGTTGAGGTAGGCGAACTCGTCCGACGCGTCGCTCCCGCTGCGGAAGTTCATCCCGTGCTCAACCGAGTGAAAGACGGAGAGGATGGCGTACGCCTTGTTGGCGTCGCGCCGGTAGTGCTCCTTGAGGTCGAAGCGGTAGCCGGGGGTGAAGGCGCGGCAGGTGCCCGTGCCGGCGGCCGCGAGGCGCGGCGAGTCCTCCTCCTGCATGCGGACGCCGACGAGCTGCTCGCCCTCGTCCTTGGTCGCGTACTCGCCGGGGTAGTCGTAAATCTCGTACTCGCGCTCGTCCCGGCCCGTGACCTGCGCGGTGAGGTCGAGCATCGGCGTCTCGAAGTTGAAGTCGCTGGCGGTGTACTTGCCGGGGCGCACCTCCTGGCCAAAGCTCCACTCGCTGACAACGTCCTCGTTGCGCCCGACGCCGAGCGCGGCCTCGTAGCGCGCCGCCGTCTGGTTGGGGCAGGGCTTGAACTCGTTCGGGCTGTTGGCGAGCACGAGCGTGTGCTTGTCCTTCGTGTGCTCGAAGAAGTAGAAGATGCCCTCCTCCTGCATCAGGCGCGAGACGAAGTTGAAGGTCGTCTCGCGGTATTGCACGCAGTACTCGCGCGGCTGGAACGAGCCGTGGAGGCGGAGGCTGTAGTCCTTAAAGCTGCGCTCCTGAAAAATCTTCTCGATGATGTCGGGCACCGGCATCTGCTGGAAGATGCGGCAGTCGCTGGTGCGCGTCAGGAGCCAGAACCAGGGGACGAGGGTCGCGTGGTAGTGCGCCAGCCCTCCCGACGTGCCGGCCTGCGAGAACGATGAGACGACGCCGTTGATGAAGCGCTCCTCGCCGCCGTCCAGCATGACCCGGACGGTCGCGGGCTTCCCGACGACGGAGTCGAACGAGACGGAGCGGTTCAGCGAGTGCATCTTCAGATCGAAGCGGAACAGTTCGGAGACGCCCTCCTGCCCGCTGAAGCTCTGCAACAGCAGCACGTCTTCGCCGAGCGGCGTGTGAACCGAGATGAGTCTGTGAGATTGTGTGTAGGTACTCATTCAGCTCCTCCTACCTATAGCCCCTCGGTGCGCACGCCGGTGAAGTCGTCCCACGCCTTACAATAGGCTCTGGACTCGGGGCCGAGCAGAGGCACGAAAGCCCGCGCCGGGACGCTGCCCGCAGAAGCCCGGTTAAGCAGATTCTCCAGGAAGCACGTGGCCACCGCGTCCTTAACCGTCTTGTCCCCGTCGCTCATTAGCTGCTCTATCAGGTCGAAGATGGGTTTGAGGTTTTCCGCCCGGTTCTTCGCCAGGAGGTCTTCGACGTATGATGAAAATGCGCCCATGTCGTTACACAGGCCCGCCTCCTCCCCGTCCCAGTATTCGAGGTGGGCTCTCCATGCCCGCTCGAAGTCCGGCACATGCCGCAATATGAAGTCCATGCAATCCTGCTTCTTTATCATAGCCCCTACTTACCCAGCGCATCGTTCAAGTCTTTGATTATATTCTCCGCGGCGGCGCGGTCGCCCGAGTCGGCTTTCGGATTATTCTTCAGCCATTTCTTGAGGGCGACCACATCATTCTCGCCCTTCTGAGTGTGAGACCTCCCTCCGACCATTTCGCCCGTGGCCTTCTCGTGCCTGATGGCGTCGGCGGTGCTGCCGCTGCCCACCTTCGCCCCCTCCCGGTACTGCTGGTCAACCAGCTTTTTCAGCTCGGGGTCTTTCACGTGCGGCTTCTCCATCTGCCGCCTCAACTCCTTCTTGTAATTCTCATGCTTCGCGGCGTTTCTCGCCTCGGCGTCCCCTCCCCCGGCTCCCTTCGAGCCGGCCGCTTCTTCGGCCGCGCCGCCCGGCTGCTTCGCGCCGCGCAGCTTCGGGTTGACCTTCGGGTCTTCGATGAGGCCCTTGTAGTTCTTCGCCACCCACTCGGCGAAGCCGCTCCCGAGCTTGCTCGCCTTGAGCTTGCCGACGAGTTCGGAGAGGCGCGCGCCGACGTAGGGCGCGCCCTTCTCCAGCAGGTACAGCACGATGGCCTCCAGCAACACGCGGAAGAAGACCCCGATGGCCTGCCCCATCTTCTTCGCGCCCGCGTGGACTCCCGCCGCGCGCGCGGCGGGTGGCTTGCCGCGCGCGCTCCACGCCAGCCCGACGCCCTCGACCATCAGGCCGCTCACCTCGCCGAGCGACTCCGCTATGTAGACGACGAGGAAGCCGAGCCCGACCCACGTCACCAGCGCCATGCCGACATCGAAACCGACCTCGGCGCCGATGGCCGCGCCGGGCGCCGCACCCGCTCCGAACGCCAAGACCCCCACCACGCCCCCGATGACGCCTCCGAGGAGGGTACTCACGCCGACGACGCAGCCGACCATGAGCAGACCCGGCAGCAGACCTTCCATGATCTCGTCGAGTCTCTTTCCCGTCTCGTCGATGACCGCCTGCGGCGCGTAGGCGTAGTCCGCCAGGAAGCGCGCCTCCGAGATACACAGCGCCCCGTCCCACAGCTCGTAGAGGCTGTAACCTGGTTGCGGGTCGTAGACCTTGGCGGCCGGGGCGACCTGCTGATGGAGGCCGGAGCCGCCCGCCCTGCCGTGCGCCAGGCGGCTGGTGAAGTTGCCGTTGCCGCCGCCGCCGGCAGGCGAGTTGGCCGGCACGAACGCCTTGGAGGCACTTCCGTAAAGCGTGTTCACGCTCTGGCCGGTCTTGGTCGTGTCGCGCGGGTCGCCCATCGCCTTCTCGGTTGCGCTCCTTGCGTGTGCGTGCGGCCTTAAGAGATTTCGTAGGTGAACGCGCCGCCCTCGGCGAGCGAGACGCGGACGCGCGCGACGGGCTGGCCCGCGGCCATGCGCGAGAGGAACTCGCCCGACATCTCGGGCAGCAGGGTGCGCGTCAGGATGTGGTCGACGTTGCGCGCGCCCGACTCGACCTCCTTGCAGCGCGCGGCGATCTCCTCGACCACCGCGTCGTCGTAGGAGAACTGCGCGCCGTGGTTCTCGGCGAGGCGGCGCTCGATGCGGCCGAGTTGGAGGCGGATGATGAGGCGCATCACGTCGTCGCCGATGGGGTAGTAGGGGACGACGACCATGCGCCCGAGCAGCGCCGGCTTGAAGACCTTGATGAGTTCGGGCCGGATGGCCTCGACCAGACCCTCGGGCTCGGGGCGCGTGTCGGGGTCGGCCGAGAGCTTCATGATGGTGTCGGTCGCGGCGTTGGTGGTGAGCAGGATGACGGTGTTCTTGAAGTCAATCTCGCGCCCCTCGCCGTCTTCGAGCTGCCCCTTGTCGAAGACTTGATAGAACAGCTCCATCACGTCCGGGTGCGCCTTCTCGACCTCGTCGAGGAGGACGACCGAGTAGGGCTTGCGCCGCACGGCCTCTGTGAGCACGCCGCCCTCGCCGTAGCCGACGTAGCCCGGCGGCGAGCCCTTGAGACTTGAGACCGTGTGCGCCTCCTGGTACTCGCTCATGTTGATGGTGACGAGGTTGCGCTCGCCGCCGTAGAGCGTGTCCGCGAGCGTGAGCGCCGTCTCGGTCTTGCCGACGCCCGAGGGGCCGACGAGGAGGAAGACGCCGATGGGGCGGCGCGGGTCTGTGAGGTTGGCGCGCGCGGTGCGGATGCGCTGGGCGATGGCTTCGAGCGCGTGCGACTGCCCGACAACGCGCTGCTCAAGCCTGTCCTTGAGCGTCATCACGGTTTTAATCTCGTCGGTCAGCATCTTGCCGACGGGGATGCCCGTCCAGCCCGAGATGACCTCGGCGACGGCCTGCGAGTCCACGGTCGGGTGCATGAGCGGCGTCTCGCCCTGCACGCGCCGCAGCTCCTCCTTCAGCTCGCGGAGCCGCGCGCGCATGGCGTCCGCGTCCGCCCCCGCGCCGTTGCCGGCCGCGGCCTCGCCCACGACGGCGGGCGGCACGACGGCGGCGACGGGCGCGGCTGCCGCTTCGACCCCCGCGGCCACGGTCTCGGGGGCGGGGGCCGGCGCGGCCGCCGGGACTCCGTGCCCGTTGCCGTTGACGGCCGGCGCGGCGCGGCCTTCGAGCCGCGCGCGCACGTCGCGTATGCGTGTGATGAGTTCGCGCTCCCTGTCCCACTGCTCAGAGAGCGAAGCGAGGCGCCGCTCCTCCTCTTCGCGCGCGGCCTTCAGCTCCGTGATGCGCTCGGCGTGGTCGGCGCCCGCGGCGGTCTCGCGTTCGAGCGCGCCGAGCTCGACCGAGTGCTGCGCGATGCGGCGCCTTGCGTCTTCGACCGCGGGCGGCGTCGCGGCCTGCCCGATGGCGACCTTCGCGCAGGCCGTGTCGAGCACGCTCACGGCCTTGTCGGGGAGCTGCCGCCCCGTGATGTAGCGGTGCGACAGCTTGACGGCGTCCACGACGCCCTCCTCCAGCACGCGCACGCTGTGGTGTGCTTCGAGCGTCTCGGTGAGGCCGCGCATCATCACGACGCACTGCTCCTCGGTCGGCTCCTCGACCTTCACGACCTGGAAGCGCCGCGCGAGCGCCGCGTCCTTCTCGAAGTACTTCTTGTACTCGGCCCACGTCGTGGCGGCGATGGTGCGCAGCTCGCCGCGCGCGAGCGCGGGCTTCAGGAGGTTGGCGGCGTCGTTCTGCCCGGCCTGCCCGCCCGCGCCGATCATCGTGTGCGCCTCGTCGATGAAGATGATGATGGGCTGCGGCGAAGCCTTCACCTCGTCGATGACCGACTTGAGCCGGTTCTCGAACTCGCCCTTGATGCCGGCGCCGGCCTGCAAGAGCCCGAGGTCGAGCGTGCGCACGGCGACGCCGCGCAGGGGCTCGGGCACGTCGCCCTCGGCGATGCGCAGCGCGAAGCCCTCGACGACGGCCGTCTTGCCGACGCCCGCCTCGCCCGTGAGGATGGGGTTGTTCTGGCGGCGGCGCGTGAGGATGTCGATGACCTGACGTATCTCGAAGTCGCGGCCGAGCACCGGGTCGATCTTGCCCGCGCGCGCCTTGGCCGTCAGGTCAACGGTGTACTGGTCGAGCACCTTCGTGCCCTTCGCCGCCGGGACGGGGCCGTCCCCCGCGCCGTCGCCCTCTGGGGCGGCCGTGCGCGCGCCGGCCTCGCGCTCCTCGGCCGAGGCGGCGACGAGTTCCGGCAGCTTCCTGCGCAGCGACTCGGGCGAAACGTCGTTGAAGCCCCGGGAGATGTCGCGCGCGATGCGCGCCAGCGAGTCGCTGGCGACGAGCGCGAACAGGAGATGACCCGAGCGTATCTTCTGGCCGCCGTAGGTGAGCGAGGCCAGCAGCCACGCCTCGCTCAAAAGCTTTTGCAGGTGCGTCGAGATGGCGGGCACGCGCGAGTTGCCCGTCTTCAGGCGGTCGAGCGCGCGCGTCACGTCGTTCATGACGCGGCCGTGGTTGACCTCGTAGTGACGCAGGATGTGCTCGATGTCAGTGTTCGGCGCTTCGAGCAGCTTGAGCAGGAGGTGTTCGACCTCGACATCGTAGTTGGTGCGCGTGGCGCAGAGGTTGGCCGCCGCGTCGAGGGCGCTCAGGCAGGTCGGGTCGAGCCGGCCGACGAGGGACTGCATGAAGTTCATTTCCATGACATCACTCCTCCGTGTGAACCGAAGCGGGCGGCGGCGCTTCAGGCCGCGCCCCGCAGAAGCACCTGCGAGTCGTCCGAGTCGAACGGCCGCGTCTTGAGCCAGGTCGTCCAGCCGAGCTGCGGGCGCGTCTCGCCGCCCGTGCCGAGCACGCAGGCGGGCACCTCGGCCGCCTTGAGGACGAGCCTCAGGTCGAAGTCCAGCTCCGCGCCGCCGAGCAGGCGGCCGAGGCGGACGGCCGCCCTGTAGTCCGGGCTCTCCTCGTCGTTCGGGTCTCTGGGCAGCAGCCGCCGGAACTGCGCGAGGCGGAGCGGCCCGAACCGGACGCGGAACTTCGACTGCGCGTCCCAGACGCGCGCGCCGGCCACGGTGCTCAGGCCCAGCAGACTGTTGGCCGAGCCGAGGCGCGTCCGGCTCTCCTCGTCGAGTTCGAGCCACTGCCCCGTGAACGGTTCGAGCCGCGCCGGGGCGCCGAGGTAGTCGCCGAGCACGGCCTCGATGGCGACGCCCGAGTGCGGCCGCTGCGCGACCAGCCCGCCGTAGTAGATGAGCGCCTCGTCGGGCAGCCCCAGACGCTCGCGCAAGCCCCGCGTCCCCATCCCGACGAGGGCGAAGAGGTCGTCGGTCAGCTCGTCCTGACTGCGGTGCCCGGAGTCGTCCGGCCGGCGGCCCTCCCGCTCGTCGCGCCCGCGGCGCTCAAGCTCCTCGTGCTTGCGGCGCTCGAAGGTGACCGCGAAGCGGTAGCGCTCCCACGCGCGGTAGAAGAGCGAGACCATCCGGTGGCTGAAGAGGTCGAGGAACTCCCAGAGCGCCGTGTCCTTCGCGCGCGCGCGCTCGGCGACCAGCTCGGTCGTGTGGCTCGGGAGCACGCCCGAGGGGCCCGTGAGCCCCATGAAGGCGATTGACATCTCGGCCGGGGCCTCGTCTTCTGCGGCGCGCGTGACCTCGTAGACCTGGCTCGCGGGGAACTGGAGCGTCGGGCGCGTGCGGAAGCGGACGGCCTCGCCGCCGGGCGGGGAGTCGTGGCGGCCGACGGGCGCGCGCCCGGGGAGGAGCCGCCCGAGCAGGCGCACGGCCTGAAAGAACTCGAAGCGGTACGCCTCCTCGGCGAGCGTCTTCTCCGGGGTGTCCTCTAGAGCAGGACTTGGTCTCCGGCTCTCGGCGGCCATCGCTTGAGCACCTCCTCGCGTTGGCTCGTCCGGGCGACGAGCTGGTTGAAAGAGTTGACCGTCACGTAGAGCCCCAGGAAGCGCTCGAGCACCGAGGCGAAGAGGAAGAGGCCGCCCCCGGCGAACATCTCCTCGTCGAGCTCGACGGTCGTCTCGACGCCGCGGACGAAGCCCGTCCCGATGCGCTCCCCCGTCTGCCGCACGGCGCGGCGCGACTCGACCCGCACGAGCCCCGACACCTGCCTGCGCGCCGCGGGCGAGTCCGTGAAGTTGTAGAGCGAGAGTATCTCGCGCAGCGCGGCGGCCGCGTCGTCGCCGCCCGAGATCGAGAGGTGGTTGAGCGAGAGGTGCGAGATGAGGCGCCACTGCGCGCCGCGGCGCAGCGGCGGGCGCACCGTGTCGGTCGGCTTGCGCAGGCAGCGCGCGTGCGCGAGCGGCCCCGTCCCCTCGACCATGAAGTCGCCCTTGCCCTGGCCGATGGGCTCACGGCTCGGGCCGCCGATGGGCAGCTTGCTTGGGAGGTCGCGGTTGAAGGCGGTGACGTGCGCCGTGACGGTGTCGGCCGCGGGCGCGCGCGGGTTGAAGCCGAGATCGACGAGCGTGACGTAGACCTCCGTGCCCGCGTCGTCCCGGCGCAGCGAGGGGCGGCGGGTCGCGTACCAGAAGCTCTCGTTGGCCCCGCCGCCCTCGGCGTGGCGGACGGAGTAGAAGGGCTGATAGTGGCGCGTCTCCTTCAGGTAGGGGTCGGTCGAGGTGACGGCGTCCACCGAGTAGACCTCGGTCGAGGACTGCCGGTGCACGTCGGGGACGACGCGGTACTCGTGCTGAAGGTGCGTGAGCTGGATCGGCTCGGCCACCCTGCGGAAGAGGTTGATGACCGGCGTGCAGCCGAGCTGGAAGGCGGCGGCCGTGACCTGTCCGCTCGGCGGCGCCACGTCGCGCAGCCGGATGAGGAGGCTGAACTCGTCGCCGAAGCCGCCGCGGCGCGCCGCCTCGCCGAGCCCGCCCACGTCGAAGAAGAGGAACTTCTCGGGGAAGGTGAAGTACTCGGTGAGCAGGCGGTAGCCCGCGAACGAGCGCGCCGAGTAGGGCAGCATCCCCTCCTCGGGCGCGAAGCCGACCGGGCTCAGCACGGAGGCGGGCAGCTCGACGCTAGCCGGCTGCGAGCGGTTGCGTGTGGCCCTCGGCGTGGCGGCCTTCGACGCCGCGCGCAGCTCGACGCCCGACGCGTGGTTGAAGATCATCTCGTAGAGCGCGTGGGTGAGCTGCGGCTCGCCGTAGAGGTAGAAGCGCAGCGACTCCATCGGGCGCGGCGGGTCGGACTCGCCCTCGGCCGTCTGTAGCTCCGCGAGCGTCGTGTTGTTGAGGCAGCGCAGGTCTATGCGCAGCACGGCCTCGCGCCAGCGCCCCTGCACGTCGGGCGGGGCGGCCGGCTCCAGCGAGGCCGCCGCGACCTCGACGGGCCAGAGCGTGACGGGGTACGAGGTGCGGAAGCGGCAGCGCGTGCCCGTGCCCTGGACGGGCGGCGAGTGGAGCGCCGTCTCGCGCGGGATGTCGTAGCCGGCGGTCAGCTTCGCCTGCCCGGGGTCGAAGGCGAACTGCACGACGGACATCGAGGGGATGGGCGCGAGGTAGTGTGGGTAGAGGACGTTCAAGAGCGACTCGGTGACCTCGGGGAAGTCGTCGTCGAGCCGGAGGTGGACGCGCGCGGCGAGGAAGGAGAAGGCTTCGACCAGCCGCTCGACGTGCGGGTCTTCGCACTTGTCGGGTTCGAGCAGGAGGCGCGAGGCGACCTTCGGGTACTTGTGCGCGAACTCGGCCCCCATCTGGCGGACGAAGGCCAGCTCGCGCTCGTAGTAGGTGTACAGTTCGTCGCGCATCTGCTTCTCTTCAGCCCCCCTACTTCTCTTCGACCTCGTACGCGCCGCTGACGAGCCGGAGCGTGGTGTCGAACGTCACGGGCTCGGGGGCGGGGTCTATCATCAGCAGCGCGTCGATGCGGAAGCGCAGCGAGCGCTCGGTCTCGCGCTGCGGCTCAAGGCTCACGTTCACGTCCTGGAGGCGCGGCTCAAAGGAGCGGATGGCGTCCTCGATGGCGGCGCGGACGCGCGTCTGGGAGGCGCCCTCGTCGGAGGTGGCGCCGGTGAAGTCGGGCAGGCCGTAGGCGGCGAGCGAGGCGCGCAGCTCTTCGAGCCCCTCGGGCAGGCCGCCCGCGAGCTGCCGCGTGTTGAGCAGCCATTCGAGGTCGCGCCGCATGGCCTGCTTGAAGAGGCGCAGGCTGCTCTGGCGCGAGCCGGGCCGCTCGTCGCGCTCCTTCGGGTGCTCGTCGATCAGGCGGTCGAGCACCGAGAGGGTGACGCGCTCTTCGTTATCGAACCTGGGCATATGGGAGATGAGGCCCGCGCCCGCCGCCGCCGTATCGGTGCCGCGGCGGCGGCGCGGGAGAATGGTCGCCTCGGCCGGACTCTGCCCGGCCGCCGCCCGCCCGGAGGACGCGGGCGGCGGCGAGGCCGCGGGCTGAAGCCCCGGCCCGGCCGCCTTAGACCTTGACGTTCTCGGCGATGTTCCAGCCCATGGCGGGCGTGGCGCCGACGCCGCCCGTCGGGGTCTGCTCCTTGTAGTCCACGTTGACCTTCGCGAAGTTCAGCGTGACGCTCTCCGTGAGGCGATCCTGGCCGCCCGAGCCGCCGGTCGAGACGTTGGTGATGAGCACCTGCTCCATCGTGACCGTCAGGTATTCGAGCGGGTTCTCGCCGGCCTTGCGCACGACGAGCACGGCCTTGTCGAAGTGCTTGCCGTTGCAGGCGGCGAGCATCAGGTCGGGCGTCGTCTTGTCGATGTACTTGGTGAAGCTGAGGTCCTGGACGTTGACCTTGCCGGCGCCCGCGCCGCCGCCGATGTGGGCGCTGCCGGAGTTGGCCATGCCCCAGCTCCAGGCCAGCACGTCGATCTCCTCTTTGTGAGTCTTGTCGCGCGACTCGCCCTTGAGCGAGCCGATCTTGATGAACATGTCCATTGCCATTGTGTGTCGATCCTCCTTCTCGGTCGGGTTGTGAAGAGTGATGCCCAGCCGAGCCGGGTGAGCCCCCGGCGGGCGGCGCGGGCGTTAACCGCCGTGTGGGTCGGTCACCTCGCCGACTGCGGCAGGTCGGCCACGAGGCGCAAGGAGACCGTCAGCTCGTCGAGCTGGAAGTGCGGCCTGAGAAAGGCCACGGCCTTGTAGGCGCCGGGCTTGCCCGGCACGTCCATCACCTCGATGCGCGCCTCGCGCAACGGCTTCTTGGCCTTCATGTCTGACCCGACGCCGTCGTTCGAGACGGTGTACTGCGAAATCCAGCGGTTGAGGAACTGCTCGCACTCGCCGCGCTCCATAAAGCTCCCGATCTTGTCGCGCATCATCGCCTTGAGGTAGTGCGCGAAGCGCGAGACGGCGAAGATGTAGGGGAGTTGCGCCGAGAGGCGCGCGTTGGCGTTGGCCGAGTCGAGGTCGTACTTCTTCGGCTTCTGCGCCGACTGCGCCGCGAAGAAGGCGGCGTAGTCCGTCCCCTTGCAGTGGACGAGCGGGATGAAGCCGAGGTCGGAGAACTCCTTCTCGCGGCGGTCGGTGATGGCGATCTCGGTCGGGCACTTTAAGGCCACGTCGCCCTCGTCGGTCTTGAAGGTGTGGGCGGGCATGCCCTGCACGAGCCCGCCGCCCTCGACCCCGCGGATGGTCGCGCACCACTGGTACTTGGCGAACGACTCGGTCAGGCGCGTGCCGAAGGCGTAGGCGGCGTTGCCCCACAGGTACTTCCGGTGGTCGCGCCCGTCCACGTCCTCCTCGAAGCGGAAGCTCTCGGTCGGCAGCGTCTCCTGCCCGTAGGGCAGCCGCATCAGGACGTGCGGGAGCGTCAGTCCCACGTAGCGCGAGTCCTCCGTCTCGCGGAAGCTGCGCCACTTGGCGAACTCGGTGCGGTCGAAAATCTTGGCGAGGTCGCGCACCTCGGCCAGCTCGGTGAAGCTGTCCCAGCCGAAGAGCTGCGCCGAGGCCGCGGCGACGAACGGCGCGTTGGCCGCCGCCGCCACGTTCGAGACCTTCTCCAGCAGCGCCAGGTCTTGCGGGTGGTTGGTGAACTCGTAGTCGCCGATGAGCGCGCCGAACGGGGCGCCGCCGAAGGTGCCGAACTCCTCCTCGTAGACCTTCTTGAAGAGCGTCGACTGGTCGAACTCGGCGGCCTTCTCCATGTCCTTCGTCAAGTCCTTCTTCGAGACGTTGAAGACCTTGATCTTGAGCATCGTCCCCGTCTCGGAGTTCATGACGAGGTGGCTCAGCCCGCGCCACGAGGCTTCGAGCTTCTGGAACTCCTCGTGGTGCATGATCTCGTTGAGCTGCGCCGAGAGCGTCTTGTCGATTTCGGCGATGAGCGCGTTGATCGTCCCCTCCGCGTCCTCGGGGACGACCCGGCCCTTCGTCACCTGCTCGATGAACTCGCCGATCATGTCGCGGGCGCGCGCCTTCTTCTGGTCGTCGTCCTCGCTCCGCGCCAGCCGGTTCTCCACGAGGATGCGCGTCAGGAGGTCGTCGTCCTGCGTCGTGGTGGTGGCGGCCGGCGCCGTGTCCTTCTGCAAGTCGCTGCTCATTCCTCACCCTCCTTCTTCCCGCCGCCGTTCGTCGCGGCCCCGCCTTCGATGCCGAGATTCCTGCTCAACTCCGAGCGCGCGCCGCCGTCGTTAATGATGCTGGAGAGCAGGCTTTCGAGCCGGTCGTTGCCGTCCATCTTCGACAGCAGGTCGGAGAGGCGCTGCCGCTTCTCGACCAGCTCCTTCAGCGGCTCCACGTTCTGCACCACCTTGTCGGGCTCGAAGTCGTCGAGCGAGTCGAAGCGCAGCTCGACGTTGATGTTGCCGCCGCCCGGCGTCAGCCTGTTCCTGACCGAGTAGGCGAGGCGCGGCTTCATCCCCGCCAGCACCTTGTCGAAGTTGTCCCGGTCGATCTCGATGAACTTGCGCTCCTTGACCTTCGGCAGCGGGTTCGGATCGTCGGGGTCGGGCTTGCCCGAAAAGTCGCCGAGCACGCCGACGACGAAGGGTAGCTCCTTGGCCTCGATGGCGTTGCCGACCTCCACGTCGTAGGTGATGTGCACGCGCGGGGCGCGGACGCGGCTCAGCTTGTGCTGCGTGCTTTCTGTTTTAGGCATCCTGCGTTTTCCTTTCTGACCGAATCTTTGCGTTCCCGGTTCTAACCGCGGCGCCCGCCGAACGGGGCCCCGCTCGCTGCACGGCGCGCCGTGCGTTCGGCGCGCGCCTCTCACTTACACAACTAGTCGCCGTCGGACTTGCCGTCCACGCCGAGCGTCTCGCGCAGAGTCCTCATCACGCCGTCATCCTTGATGACGCTCGCCAGCCAGACTTCGAGCGGCATCTCGCTCCACCTGACGGCGCGCTCGACGAGGTAGGCGACGGGGCTGTGCGGCTCCGTCTGCCGGAAGAAGGCGGCGACCTCGCCGAGCCTCCTGACGGCGTCCTGGCGCGTCCCGACCGGCCCCGCGACGGCCGGAGTCGTCACGACGGGCTGGGCTGTTACTGCGGCGCCGCCGTCGCCGTTAGAGGAGGCCGGCTGCGTGTGCGCCGGCTGCGGCTGCGCGGCGGGCTCGGCCGCCGGGGGGTCGGCGGCGGGGGCGGCGCCGTCATCGGGCCAGGGCTCGCTCATGCGCTTCTCCTTCACGATCCGTTCGACGACCCCGCCGACGGCCTCCAGACTCTTCTTGAGGTCGGTGAGCGACGGCGCGTCGCGGCCGTAGAGTTCGTCCATACGGAGGTCGAGCGCGCGGACTTCCTCAAAGCACTCCTCGACGGTGGCGCGCGCCGTCTCGTAGAAGCGGCGCGGCGTCAGCGTCTTCTGCTTGAGCCACTCCTCGCTCGTGACCTTGCCGTCGCGCGCCGCGCGGGCCCGGCGCTCGTCCGCCACGTCGGAATCGACCTCGGGGCCGACGTTGAAGGCGTTGGACTCCTCCCAGTGTGCGTAGCCGAGGCCGCTCGCCGTGACGGCCGTCCCGCGCAGCGCGGCCGCCGTCTGCCGCTGCATCAGCGAGACGGCGTTGACGCGCGCGTCGAGGTCGTCGTCCTCCTTGTCGGGGAAGAGCCCTTCCCAGTAGCGCTCGTGCAGCCCGCGCATGACCCGCAGCGAGTCGCGCAGCCCCGCGAAGCCGTGGAGCTTGACGAGCGCCTCGGCCATCCACGCGCAGACCTTGATGTCCTTCGTCCGGGTCGCGAGCGCCTCCCGCGCGAGCGCGGCCACCGCGTCCCAGTCGGCCGCCTTCGTCTCGCGCACCCACTCGCCCTGGCCGAACTCGTCGTCGGCGCGCCGCTCGTGCTCGATTTGGTCGTAGAGCCCTTCGTGCCTGAGGTCGCGGCCCGCGGGGCTCTCGCCCGGGACGGGCGCGAGCAGCGACTCCACGTCTATGACCGGCGGCGCCGACGCGCTCACGTTTTCCGACACTGAAGACATTGACCTCCCCCGTGCTTTCAGGACGCCGGCCGCTCGTCGGCGGCGTCGAACTCAAGAACCCGGACTTCGAGCGCGGGCACCTCCTCGCCGCCGACCGCGAAGACGCGCAGGCCGGCACCCGCGTACAGCTCGGGCCCGAGTTCCCGCCAGTCGGTCGCGCGCCCGAGCCTGACCAGATCATCTTGGTGCGCGCCCGAGCCCGCGTAGAGGACGGGCACGAGCGCCCTCAACTCCGACTCCGTGGTCTCGATGTCGGCGGTCGCCCAGACGAGGTCGCGCAACTGCGACGGCGGCTCGAACCTGACGCTCCTGATCTGCTCGTAGGGCACCCACGTGTACTTGTCGTGCACGATCACTTCGAGGACGGGCGCGAAGAAGTCGTCGTAGTCGCGGAAGTCGTCGAAGAGCCTGCCGTCGAGCGAGCCGGCGAGCGCCGGGCGCTCCTCCTCGGCGCGGTCGAGCAGCGCGCGTGCGCCCGCGGCGTCGCCCGCGCGCAGGCGGCCGAACGCTTCGAGCTGCGTGTCCACGTAGGCGGGCGGCTCGGCGAGGAAGTGCGGCTGAAGGCCGGCGCGCAGCAGCCGCGCGCGGTCGAGTTCCGCGCGCAGGCAGTTGCGGTAGACCTGCGCGCCGATCTCCGTGCCGACGACGCCCTGGTGCCCGAGCACGTCGAGCTGGCGCGCCGCGCGCTCCCACTCGCCCGCGAAGCAGAGCAGCTCGAAGAGGAAGACGCGGCGCGGCATGTCGGCGGGGTTCGCCTTCACCTCGCGCGTGATCTCCTCGACGGCCGCCGAGAGGTCGCCCGAGTCGTAGAGCGCCTTGGCGCGTGTGGCCGCCACCTGTGTCGTCATCGCCGTCTCCTCTTTCGTCGGTCGTCGCCGCCGCTACTTGCGGCTCGCGCTCTTCGGCGCCCGCAGCGCCGTGAAGAGTTCGCGCCGGAACGGGTCGCCGCTCTTCGGCTGGAGCGTCAGCCGCACGGGCGTCCCCGCGGGCTGGAGCGTGAACGGGGGCGTCTTGCCCTCGCCGCCGCCGCTCGCGCGGAAGAACTTGATGAGCCCCCACTCGCCCGGAGACTCGGCCGCGACCTCCTGCCCCTCGTCGGGCGCGTAGGTGACGCGCACGCCCGACTTGTCGCCCGGCCACGCGAGGTTCGCCGTCGTCTTGTCCACGGTCGAGAGCGGCGCCGCGCCGTCTATCTGGACGCGCGCCGAGCCGCCCGCGAGGGGCACGATTGCCAACTGGTACTCGACGTTCGGCACCTTGCCTTTGTCGGGGAAGAGCGCGTCCTGCAAGCGCCGCGCGGCCGCGATGTAGGCGACGAAGTCGGGCGCGAACTTGTCGGCCGCCTCCTTCTTCACAGACCAGTCCGGCTCGAAGTAGGGCTTGAGCGGCCCGCGCACGAAGTTCGTCAGCTCGCCGTCCTGCGGGTTGAGGAACTGCGCGAGTTTGGGCATCGAGACCTCGGGGCCTTCGCCGAACGGGAAGCCCTGCTCGAACCCTTGGGCCGTCTTCTGGATGCCCTGCCAGGTCTTTTCGATCTGCTCGAAGTCGGCGCCGACGAGCATCGTGTTGAGCGTGTCGAGCGGGAGCCGGAGCACGCGCGCCGCGGCCTCGGCGGCGGGCGACGCCGAGTTGAAACGGTTCGTCTCAAGCGAGTCGTCCACGGCCTTGCGCGCCGCGACCAGCCCGATCACGTCGTCGCCCGAGAGCATCAGGTTCGACAGCTCCGCGAGCGGCTTGCCCTGACTGTTGAGCCGGTCGGCCACCTTCTTGAGGTGCGTGCGGTACTCGGCCGCGGGCGACTTCTCGTCCTTGCCCGCGAAGAACTGGATGAGCGGGGCGAACTCGCGCTCGACCTCCGTGGTCGAGCCCGCCCCCGCCCGGCTCGCGAAGAGCCCCCTGAACCAAGACCACCACCCGCCGCCCGACGCCGACAGCTTCGTCTGCCGCGCCGCCTCGCGCAGCAGGGCCTCCAAAGGCGACGTGCTGCCCGCGAGCAGGCGCAGAGACCTGACGGCCTCCTCCTTCTTCTCGAACTCGCGGAGCCGGGTCTCTTGCAGGAAGCGCTGCCAGTGAGCCTTGTAGTCGCGCTGGTAGAGGTTCGACAGCTCATCCCGCTTGAGGTCGATGTTGTCGAGTTGGCCCGCGTCGGCGCGCATCACCCAGTCGTCCTTGCGAAACTCGTCGGCCGCCGACTCCTTCAGACGCTCCGTCATCTCGCGGTAGCCTTCGAGCGTGTAAGCGCCGGGCACGGTGTAGGTGTTCTGGATGACGTTGCCTTCGCGCGCGCCCGTGATGGTCACGAGCTTGACCGGCTTGTTGACCGCGGCGCTGATGTCCGAGGCCATGCGCTTGTAGACGCGGTTGACGACCGGGTAGGCGAGCAGGCGCTCGCGCGCGCGCTCGACGAGCGCCGAGTCAACCTCCGGGTGCGGCGCGTCCTCGGCGCCCGCCTGCGAGGCGAAGTATTCGAGCTGACGTATGACAGTCTCGTCGCCGCCCGCGAGCGAAGCCTTCACCCAGTAGTCGCGCAGGACTTGCGCGAGGAACGTCGGCTCGACCTTGTCGGGCTTCGAGAGCATCAGGTAGACCTTGAGCAGGTCGTAGTGACGCCCGAGGTAGTCCTCCTCCTCGGCGGCGGCGGGGGACTGCGCGGGGGCGGAGGCGAACTTGCGCAGGTCGTCCTCGACGGCCGCGACCGCGCGCTTGAGGAACAGTTCCTCGATGGCCTCGAAGTAGAGGTGGCGCAGGATCGAGCCCCGGTTGGGGTCGGCCGACGCGTGGTTGAGGCGCCCGCCCGCGTAGAGGCCGAAGCGCATGAAGAGCGGCGGCGAAGTCCGCTCGTACTCGTCGAGGTCGGCGAGCACCAGCCGCACGTCCTCGACCGCGGCCAGCTCCTCGCCCACGCGCGCGCCGCTGCCCGTGCTCGTCTCCCGCCTGACCTCGGTCAGCTTGCGGCCGCGCTCGTTGGCCTCGGCGACGAACTCTTTGTTGTTGAGGTAGGAGGCGACCACACCAGCGACGAAGCAGAGGACTAGCGCGCCGGCCGCGCCCAGCAGCAGGTTACGGCGCAGGTTCGGGCTCCCCTTGCGCGCCTGCTCGGCCGCCACGATGTTGCGGTCGGGCAGCACGACCTCCGAGAAGAAGCTGCGCGTGAAGAAGGGCTCGGCGACGCGGCCGCCGCCCGGCGCGCCTTCGCCGCGGCTGCTCGTGAAGTAGACGCCGCGCAGCAGCGGGTTCTCGCTGAAGGGATTGGGCCGGAAGAGCGCGGCGGCGAAGGCGCCCATCCGCGCGCGCGCGCGGCGAAAGCGGCCGGGCAGCTTGAAGACGCGCAACTGCCTGTCGGGCCCCGGGACGGCGCCGAGCTGCACCGTGCGGCGGCGCACGAGGCGGCCGTAGAGGTGGTTGAACTCGTCGTCGAAGCGCGCCGCCGGGTCGCCGGCCTGCGCCAGCGGGAAGGTGAAGCCCCAGACCTGCTCGCGCTCGCCGCCGTCGAAGGGGCCGAAGAACTCCTTGAAGCCTTCGAGCGCGTCCATGTGCGTGAAGACGAGGTAGACGGGGAAGCGCACACCCGCGCGCGCCATCGCCTCGTCGAGGCGCGCGCGCAGCACCTTCGCCTGCCGCTCGTTCTCGTGGTCGGACGCGCCCATCACGTCGCCCGCGTTGACCGCGAGCAGGAAGCCGTCCACGGGGCGCGCGCGGCGGTGGCGCTTGACGGTCTCGAAGAGCGCGGCCCACTCGTCGGCGTCGGGGCCTTCGGCGACGTAGCGCCCGCTCGTGTCCAGCCACACGGCCGAGTCGGCGACGCGCCAGTCGCAGAACCGGGTCGGCCGCACGAGCTGCTGCTCGGAGGCGCGCTGCCCCGGCAGGACGTGGAAGTCGAGCCCCGACGAGAGCAGCAGAGAGGTCTTGCCGCTCCCCGTCGGCCCCGCGACCACGTACCACGGGAGCGCGTAGGCCGGGTTGTCGCCGTTGCCGGCGAGCTTGCTCCCGCGCAGCCACTGGATGACCTCCTCGGTGCCGCGCGTCAGCTCCTCGTAGCTGCCCGCGGGCGCCGCCGGCCGCCCACGCCTCGCGCCATTCTCATGCGAGGGCGACGCCGCGGCGCGACGGCCGCGCCAGCGTTTGAAGAGCAACCACGAGAGCCAGACGACGGGCACGAGTGCGACGAGCAGCACCTTCCCCAACGTGCCGACGGGCACGAGGAAAATCACCAGCAGAGCCCACAGCCCCGCGGCGAAGATTTTGACGGCCACCAGCGCCGCCGCCCTGAGTTGTTCGCCCGTGTGAGACATCAGCCAGCCGTCCGTCGCCGGGATGAGGCCCCGCGCGACTTTCGTCAAGGGACTGTGATGGGAACGGCGCGACCCGCCCCCGCCGTCAAAGCGGCGGCGCGCGTGCGCCTCCGCCCTGAGTCGAACTGCCCGTGCTGTGCTTGTGAACCTCGCCTACTACTGAGCTGTGAAAAACGGCGATTTAAATGCCAACGAGGACATGGAGTGTGAGCCCCTGGTCTTGGCTGAACGTGAGTTCAGGAAGTGGTTGAACGTGAGTCTAGGAAGTAGAACTTCCAACTGTGATAGCGCGCATGCTACCCCCGACCCCCGCGGCTGTCAAGGGTTTCCACGTCAGCGCACGATGGTCAACTCGCGCTGAAGCAGCAGGTAGAGCACGACGTAGACGAGCAGCGCGAGGGAGACCAGGGCGGGCAGGCCGACCTTGGCCCAGGTGGGCAGGCCGCCCGCGGCGGGCGCCTCCGGCCGGTCGTCGGCGCGCCAGTGCGAGGAGAGCGAGACGGGTTGGAGGCGGCCGGCCGCGCGCAGGCGCTCGCCCGTCTGCCTGATGATCTGCCGGAGCTGCTCTTCGAGGAGGTAGATGTTGTACTTCCCCTTGAAGCCGAGCGTGAGGCAGACGTAGTAGACCTCGGCCACGTCGCCGCCGCCGGCCTCGGCCGCGGCCAGCGCCAGCTCCAGCCGGTCGAAGAACTCCTCGCCCGCGAGGTGCACCTTGAAGTAGACGAGTTGCAGCGGGCTGCGCTCCCACTCGCCGCGCAGCGGGAAGTCGCGCTGCGGCGAGAGCACGGTCTCGTCGAGGAAGGCGACGAGGGCGAACTTCACGTGCTCGATCTGGCGCGGGTGGTAGCCGAGTTGCAGCGCGCCCTCTTCGAGCTGCCGCAGCAGGTCGTCGGCCAGCGGGCGGATGTCGTGCGACGGCTCGACGACCCCCGCCTGTATCTTCAGCACCAGTTCGAGGAGCGGCGCCGAGAGGCTGAGCAGGTCGTTCGCGCTGCGAGGGGCGCGCGGCGGGGCGGCGGGCATTTCGGCGACTGCGGTCTGCATGGCGGTTTACGGGGCGGCGCTTGAGGGCGCGCCGAGCGTTCAGGGTTTCACCGCGTAGAGTTCTAACTTCTGCTCGGCCAGCTCCTGCGGGACGTAGACGGCGACCGACTTCGAGCTGCGCACGGCCTCCCAGAAGATGCCGTCCTTGCCGAGGTTGAAGTAGTGGAAGCCGACGCGCGTCGGGATGGGCGCGGGCGGCGGCGACGAGTGCGCGAGCACGACGCCGGGCAGCCCCGAGCCGATGACGCCGTCGATCACGTCGCGCGAGGCGATCTTGACGATGCGCGGGACGCGGTCGATGAGCTGACCCTCGGGCACCTTGGCGTGCACGCCGAGGTAGAACTCGGCCGTCTCCAGCAGACGCTCGTCCGTCACGCGCCCGACGTAGACGCTCTCGCGCGTGCTCTCCAGAGGTATCTGCACGCAGCGCGTCGGGATGACGGTTTCGAGCAGCGCGCGCAGCTCGACGGAGAGTTCGCTGAAGGTCTTGTAGAGGTCTTCGTGATAGTAATCGACGATTGACTGCGGCTGCCGCTCGGTCGAGAAGGTCATCAGCCGCCCGCAGAGGCCCGCCAGCTCCGTGTAGAGCCGCTCGGGGTGGACGAGCCGCGTCCGGTGCAGATGGTTGAGGACGGGGATCGAGGCGTTGACCGTGTGCAGCAGCCAGAAGACGGCGATCTCGGAGGTGGTGAAGTCGGCGAGCGAGGTGGTGCGCTGGCGCCGCTGCTCGCTCAGCGAGTTGCCCTTGGCAATCAGGATTTCCAGCGCCTGCCGCAGCACGCCTTCGAGCCACGGCGAGGACTCGACGTTGAGGGCCGGCGGGATGTAGTGCTCGCTGTAGGCGGCGCCCTGCCCCGCCGCCGTCCGCACGATCTCCGCGACCTTGATGGAGTTGTAGCCGGCGCGCGCCTCGCCCTCGAACATCAGCCGCAGGTTGCTGCGCGCGAACGCCAACTGCTGCTCGTTCTGCCCCGTCGTCTCGTCGGGCACGTCGGCCTTAACCTGTAAGTAGCGCGCCGAGGCCGAGGGCGCGCCGCCGTTCGCCTGGTAGTTGGCCGCCCCCGCGCGCTTCGAGGGCACGGCGAGGTAGACGCCGAGTTTGTCTGTGCCCACGCCGAAGAAGTCGCGCAAGGGGCGCGGGTCGGGGGCCGCGTCCGTCTGCGGGACGTTGACGAACAGCCCGTCCGGCATCACGGCGCGGCAGCGCACGACCTCGCAGAAGCCGTTGGCGACGGCCTCGTGGTTGAGCTGGAGGTCGAGCACGCCCCACGCGTAGGGCACGAGCGACGCGAGCCGCGTGTTGAGCAGTTCTTCGTGGTAGTTGTCCCACTGCTGGAAGTGGTGAGGGGTCAGGAGCATTCCCTCGTTCCACACGACTTTGCGGTAAGGGCTCATATGTTAGTGGGGCGTCTCGCGTCGCCCGCGGCGATAAGGGTGCCGCGGGCGCGCGTTCCGGTTCAATGACCGGAACCGACGAGGAAGGACTTGACTCCTTCGTTTGAAGAGAACTGAGGTGCGAGAGAGGGTGTCTCCCGTTGATGCCGGCCGGAGGCGGCAGGCGTCTCAAGTTGCGGCGCCCGGCAAAGGCGCCTTTGCGAGTGGTGGGGATTTTGTTTCCGCCACCACGATTTGTCAACCCTTTTCGTAGCGCGCGTCCGCCACCGCACACATACATGACTGACGGACGGTTTCATCTCCGCGCGACTTTCCATACGACTAACGACCCGTTTCCTCTCGGAAACCCGCCCGGCCGCAAAGCCTTGACAGAGGGTGTACTCTTAAGACCTGCCACGCCGCGCCGTAAATCCTCGCGACGCGAGCGCTGCCTCCAAGAGTCCCGAGCCCACCGACTAGGGAGCGAACCGTGAGTGACAAAGATAAGCGCCCCGACCGTGTTGACTACGACCTGACCTCACCCAACGTCTACCCCGCGCGGGGCGAGCAGCCCGGCCGGCGGCCGGCCGCCCCCGACGACCGCACGGCCATCAACAACCCCGTCCGCCCCGCCCCGGACATGCCCTCGCGCTCCGCCGCGGCGGGCACCAACAAGTACGACCTGACATCCGTCAACGTCCGCGCCATGCCGCCCGACGAAGACGAAGCGGCGCACGCGCCGACTCGCCGCGCGCACGCGCCCGTCGCCGTGGCCCCCACGCCTGCGCCGCCGCGCGGGCGCGTGCCCACGTGGGTGTGGGCCACGGTCGGCGCTTCGTTCCTGCTGCTCGTCGCGTGCGGCGCGCTGCTCGCCTACCTCTTCCTGTCCACGCCCTCGACCTTCACGCTCCGCGTGCTCGACGCGCCGGCCGGGCAGGTCTTCGTGGACGGCGTGCCGAGCGGCGTCCGCCAGCGCGACGGCTCGATCATCGTCCAGGGTCTCGGCGCCGACAAGCCGCGCGTCGTCAGCGTCCGGCAGGAGGGCTTCGCCGAGTGGAAGACGACCGTTACGGGTCAGGGCGGCGACGTGTTGGACGTGCGCGCGCAGATGACGCCCGTCGTCGCGCCGAAGCCGACGCTCCCGGCCGAGATAGACTACGGCGGCAAGATGGTGCTCGTCGCCGCGGGCGAGTTCGTCATGGGCACCGACGAGGGCAACCCCGACGAGGGCCCCGCGCACAACGTCACGCTCCCGGACTTCTACCTCGACAAGCACGAGGTGACCAACGAGCAGTACGCGCGCTTCTGCAAGGAGGCCGGCCACCCCGAGCCGGTCAACCCCGCGGCGCTGCCGAACTACTTTCAGGAGAACCCGCGCAAGCCCGTGATGGGCGTCAGCTACGAGGACGCCGCCGCCTACGCCAACTGGGCCGGCAAGCGACTGCCCACCGAGCAGGAGTGGGAGAAGGCCGCGTCCTGGGATCCGTCGGCGAAGCGCAAGCGGAAGTGGCCCTGGGGCGACGCCGAGGATAAGGAGCGCGCCAACGTCGGAACCCAGGCGCCTTCGGAGGTCGGGCAGTTCGCGGGCGGCGCCAGCGCCTACGGCGCGCTCGACATGGCCGGCAACGTCATCGAGTGGGTGGAAGGCACCTACGTCCCCTACCCTGGCAGCACCTTCAGGGACAAGGATTACGGCCAGGGGATGCGCGTCAACCGCGGCGGCAGTTTCCCGTACGACCTGGCGAGGGCGCGGACGACCGAGCGCCAGCCCAATCTCGCCACCTACAAGACGACCGACGACCCGAAGGCGAGCCCGTCGGTCGTCGGCTTCCGCTGCGCCATCTCGGCCGGCGACCCGCGCCTCAAACCTTACACGGGTGTGAAGTGAGACAGACCGCTTCGAGTTTCAACAAGACCATGCGCCCTCGTCCCGCCACCCTCCGCCTCCTCGTGCTGGCCTCCGGCCTCCTCTTCGCCCTCTGCGCCAACGCGCCGCACGCGCCCGCGCAGAGGCGCAACACGGGCGCCTGGGATCCGTCGGCCCCGAAGTCGAAGCCCAGACCCCGGCCGAAGCCGAAGCCCGCGCCGCGCCCGCCAGCCGCGCCGCCGAAGAGCCGTGCGCTCGCGGTGCAGTACCGACTGCTCAAAGTCAACGACAACGACTCGCAGCTTGAGGTCAGCCCGGTCACGGTCTTCCACGGCGGCGACCGTCTGCGCGTGGCCGTCAAGGCGGACGACGATGTCTACGTCTTCGTCATCCACCAGAAGGGGCCGCACCAGCCCGGCAGCATCTACTTCCCGGACACGCGCATCGGCGCACAGAACCACGTCTCGAAGGGCGAGCAGTTGGTCTTCCCTTCGAACTGCGCCGGCAACCATTCGCCGTCCGCCTGCTCGCACCTCATCGACGGGCGCGACGGGCAGGAGTTCTTCACGCTCATCTTCAGCCGCTCGGAGAGCATCAGCCTGCTCGAAGAGGCCAACGCGGCGGGCGGGGTCGTCACCCCCTCCGCGCTCGAAACATACGTGGGCGGCCTCGCGCAGAAGTTCGACGCGTCCACGCGCGGCGACACGGTCTTCGCGCGCCGCTTCCGCAACCTCAACCCGCGCTCGGCCGACATGGTCGTCGTCCGCCTCGTGCTCAACAAGCGCGGCTGATTTACGTGCCGGGGTCGTTCGGTTAGAATGTGCGGCCTCGGCAGTCACGTCCGGCGCGCTCACCGAGCCGCCGGCTCCCTTTAACCTCTCCGCCCGGTCACTCTCGTCATGCCGACAGCGAGACTCATCATTGAGCAGTCCGGCCAGCGTTCGCGGTTCGCGGAGGTCTCGGGCCCGGTCGTCTCCGTCGGGCGTCGCCCGGACAACACGGTCTGTCTCGAAGACGCGGGCGTCTCGAAGTACCACGCCGTCATCGAGCGGCGCGGCGCGCAATACTTCATCACAGACCTCGGCAGCAGCAACGGCACGACCGTCAACGACGAGCCCCTCACGGCGCAGCGCGCGCTGCGCGACGGAGACCTCATCTGCCTCGGCGGCAACAGCACGCTCCGGTTCCACCTCGAAGGCGGCGCGAGCGAAGGGGCCGCACCGGCCGACGCGCACGGCGCCGGGGCGGGTCTGCCCTCCGCGCCCGCGGTCGGCATGCCCTCGGCGCCGGGACTGTCTACGCCGTCCGTGCGCGTCCCCTCCGCCCCGTCCCTGCCCTCGACGCCGGGCGCGCAGATGCCCACCGCGCCGTCCCTGCACGTCCCTTCGACGCCGAACGTACCTCACATCCCTTCCGCGCCGTCCGTGCAGGCTCCGCAGGCCGTGCAGAAGGTGCTCGGCATGCCGAGGGCTCTGCTGGCCGGGGTGTCGGCGACGCTCGCGGGCGGCGTGATACTCGCCGCGCTGTGGGGACTCGGAATCGTCGGCGGGTCGAGCGCGAAGTCCACGCGCCCCGAGGACGAGCTGCCGGGCACGGAGCAGTTGGAGGAGCTTGAAGGCGCGGACGCGAAGGACAAAGACGAACCCGCGGCCCCGCCCGCGTCGCAGGGGCAGGGCTCGGCGACGACTCCGGCGCCGGCCGACGCGCCACCGGCCGCCCCGCCCGTTCCCGCGGCCGCGGCGGCGGCGAGCGGCGACGCGACGGCCTCGCTCGCGCGCGCCCTCGCCGGGCAGATTTCGCAGAAGAGCGGCTACACCTTCGACCCGCGGTTCGTCGAACAGATCAAGATGTACACGAACGACTACAGGGCCGCGGCCAACTACTACGAGCGCGCGCTCAAGTACCGCGACCCCATCGAGCGCGAGTTCTCCAACTCGCAGGGCATACAGCCGCTCGTCCCCTACCTGCTGGCGATGAGCCAGACCAAGTTCGTCGAGCGCGGCGCGTCCGGCGTGTGGAACCTGCCGCCAGCGGTGCTCGGCCAGTACGCGGGCGCCGCCGACACGTCCGACCCGAACGTCTCGACGCGCGCCGCGGCCGCCTACACGCGCGACCTGCTCCAGACCTTCGACCGCGAAGACTTCATGTACGCCGTCGCCTGCTACGGCATGTCCGTGGACGACGCGGGCAAGGTCAGGCTCGCGCTCGAAGAGAAAGACCCGGGCCGGCGTTCGCGCGGCGACTTCTGGAAGATGAAGGCGGCGGGCGTCGTGCAGGGCGCGCAGGTCGAGCGCGTCGCGCGATTCTTCGCCGCCGGCATCGTCTTCGAGAACCCCGCGCAGTTCGGCCTCAAGGAACGACCGCTCTCCTCGCTCTACTGAAGCTCACAAACACTCACACATGCCCCGAATCACGCTCACCATCAACTCACCCAACGGCGCGCGCGTCGTCGCGCTCGAAGGCGGGACGCTGACCCTGGGTCGCACGGACGCGTCGGACGTGGCGCTCGCCGAAGACCACGGCCTCTCGCGCCGCCACGTCACGTTCAGCCTCCGCGGCGGCCGGGTCTGGGCCACGGACGAAGACTCGACCAACGGCACCTTCGTCCGCGGCGAACGCCTCCCGCACGGTGGCCTCGCGCTCTCCGACGGCGACGAGCTACAGGCGGGCAACTCGACAGCCGTCACCGTCAACATCGAACACGACGCGGCCGGCGACGACGCGCACACGCCTCACCCCTCGGCCGCGACTCCGAACGCGGGCGCGACTCCGAACGCGGGCGCGGCCTCTTCGTCCCTGCCTCCGCTCGCGCTCGCCGCGGCCGTCGTCGTCGCCGCTCTCGCGCTCGGCCTCGCGGGCTTCCTCCTCTACAGGGCGTCGAGCCCGTCCGCCGCCACGCCTTCGGACGAAGCCGCCTCGGAACTGCTCGCGGAAGACTCCGGCGCGAAGAGCGACGACTCGAAGAGCGCGGGGACGAACACGCCCGCGCCCGAAGCCGCGCCGCCCGACTCCGCTCCGCCCGCGCCGACCGTCGCGTCAAGCGATAGTGCCGCGACGGCGGCGGTGACAGAAGCGACGGAAGCGGCTTCGGCCAACGCGCCTCCGCCGGGCTCAGTCCTCGCGCCTGAGCCGCAGGCGCCCGCCGAGACGCACGAGCCCCCGCCGCGGCAGGCGAAGCTCTACCTTGAGATGTCCGACGAAGAGAAGAACGAATTCGTCAAGCGACGCGCGCAGCACGTCGCCGTCATGATGGGGCGGCGGCCTTACGCCTTCACGCCCGAGGCGCTCACGCACATCCGGTTCTGGCTCGACTCCTTCGCCAAACGCGCGGGCAACAAGCGCACGGGGATGTGGGGCGGCGACACGCTCGCTACATTAGAGCGCGGGCGCACGCACGCGCCGACCATCATCCGCGCCTTCCGCGACTACAACGTCCCCGTCGTCGTCGGCCTCTACGTCCCCTTCATCGAGACCGAGTACACGAACGTCTCCGCGAACAACTCGGCGGGCGCGGCCGGCCTCTTCCAGTTCCTCGGCTCGACGGCCGAGGGCTACGACGTGCCCGCCGCCGAGCGCACTAACATCCCGAAGATGTCGGTGGCCGCCGCGCGCTACTTCCGCGACAACATGATGAGCTTCGGCAACGACCCGATGAGCGTCGCGCTCTCCATCGCGGGCTACAACCGCGCGCCCGAGTCGGTCAAGCGCGACCTGCGCAACGTCCTCAACCTGCCGAACAACGAGGACAAGGAGCGCAGCTTCTGGACGCTCATCGCCAACCGGGGCGTGCTCGACGAGAAGTTCCAGAAGGAGAACGTCAACTACGTCCCGCGCTTCTTCGCCGCCGCCATCTTCGGCGAGACGCCCTGGGCCTTCGGCGCGAAGACGCGCCCGCTCTCCACCTACACCACGCCCGAGGCGTCGGCCGCCGCCGACCCCGCGCAGACGGCGCCCGCGCCGCCGCGCTGAAGTTCACAGAGACGATGCCCAGCCACTTCACCCTCACGTTCGACGACGAGGACGGCCGCCGCCGCGTGGCCGCCGTGGACAAGGCGCGCTTCCGCGTCGGCCGCGGCGAAGAGAACGACCTGCGTCTCGGCGTCGCGGGGCTCTCGCGCCGCCACGCGCTGCTTGAGCTGGTGGGCGGCCGGCTCTACCTCTCCGACGCGGGTTCGAGCAACGGCACGACCGTCAACGGCGAGCCCGTCGTGAAAGCGGTCGAGGTCTGCGACGGCGACGTGATCGTGCTCGGCGACACCTGCGCGCTGCGCGTCTCGGCCGGCGTTGTGAACGGGGCCGCCGCCGCCGAGGGCGAGCCGGACGCGCCCGCGGCGGAAGCGCCGAACGTTCCGCCGCCCGCGCCCGAAGCCCCCGCCGCGAAACCGTCCGCGTTCGGCCCGCACCTCTTCGTCGGCGGCATCGTCGGACTCGTGCTGCTCGCCTGCGTCGTGCTGCTCGCCCTGCACCTCGGCGGCGCCGGGCGGAGCGCCGCGGCCGACGAGGCTCAAATCGCCGTCGAAGAAGAGGCCGGCGGCACGAACTCCAATCTCAAAGTCAAAGCCGACGCCGGCCCGGACAACGGCGGAGCCTCCGCGGTCAAGACCGCCGACGCGCCCGCGCGCGACGCGACCTCCGCCGACTCCTCAGACACACCGACGCAGCCTCCGGTGACAACTCAGCCTTCAATAACCACTCAGCCTTCAATGACCACTCAGCCTTCGGGCGACGCGGCCGTGCGCGGCAGTACGGGGGCGGCGGGTGCGGAGTCGGAGCGCGACGCCGTCAAGCGCGTGTTGGGGCGCATCAGCAACGACGACTCGGCATACATCTCCGAAGAGGGCGTGCGCGACGTGGCGCGGAAGGTGAAGGAGTACGGCGGGTCGGCGGCGCTCGCCGGGAGGATGCGCGCGATGGCGAGCGGCTGCGCGGAGGTCGCGTCGCTCGCACGCGCCAACAACCTCCGGCCGTCGCTGCTGGCCTACGCCGCGCTGGCCGAGTCGGAGGCGGGGGGCGGCGACCCCGTCGCGGCCGCGCGCCGCATGGCGCCGAAGCTGCTCACGCTGCGCGCCACCTTCGGCACGGAGACGGCTAACAGCTCGCTCCTGCTCGTCGCCGCCTACCCCTACCCCTTCGAGCCGGCCGAGGGCGAGCGCAAACACAGGTCGCACCCGCTCGCCGCCGGCCTCGTCAAACTCGGCGGCGAGCACCCCGAGGTGGAGGCGTCGGTCGCGCGCACGGTCTGGTTTCTGCGCGAGCAGAAGGCCGTCACGCCCGAGGCGTACGGGCTCGTCGTGCGGCTGCTCGCCGTCGGCGTCATCGCGCAGCGCCCCGGCGCGTACGGCGTCGAGGCGCCGCCGCTCCGGTGCTGAGAGGGCGCGCCCGACGCCTCCCGGCCTCCTTGTTGACAATTACCAGACCACGATTCACACTTGCGGCCACGAGCGTGCTCTAGCTCTCTTCACCGCCGCCGCCGCGACGATTTACATCCCCGGTGCCGGCGAATCGGCCCGGGGTTCTTTTCTCCGAGTTCACGGATAACAACTTATGAGCGCGGGCAAGACAAGTCTGGTCGGCAGTCTTCTCGGCGGGCGCTACCTCGTCGAAGAGGAGATCGGCGAGGGCGGCATCAGCGCCGTCTACCTCGCGCGCGACCTGCAAGTCCTCGGGCGCAAGGTCGTCGTCAAGGTGCTCCGCGCGGAGTTCGAGCGGGACGAGTACGTCATCAAGAAGTTCCGGCAGGAGGCCGAGGCCCTGAGCCGCCTCGACCACCCCAACGTCGTCACCATCCACGACCGCGGCGAGATGGAGGGCGGCCGCCCCTACCTCGTCCTCCAGTACATCAAGGGCACCAGCCTGCGCGAACTCATCGTGCCCGGCGGCACCGACCTGGATCGCGCGGCGGCCATCATCCGCTGGGTCGCGCACGCGCTGACGGCCGCGCACGAGATGGGCGTCCTCCACCGCGACCTCAAGCCCGACAACGTCATGCTCCAGCCCTACGGCGACGAGGAGCGCGTCGTCGTCATCGACTTCGGCATCGCGCAGGTGAAGGACTCGGTCATCGGCCACAAGACGAGCCTCTCGACGGCGCCGGGCACGGTCTCCTACATGTCGCCGGAGCAGTTGGACGGCAAGGAGCTGACGCCCGCGAGCGACACCTTCGCGCTCGGCGTCATCGCCTACGAGCTCATCACGGGCGAGAAGCCCTTCCAGCCGCACACCGCCTATCAACTGCTGGACGAGCACCGCAAGGGCGTCGGCGTCCCGCCCAAGGGGCTGCGCGCGGCGTTGCCCCTGCCCGCGCAGGACGCCATCCTGCGGGCGCTCTCGTTCGACCCCGCCGACCGCCAGCCGCGCACGCGCGACTTCGGCAACGAGGTCTACCGCTCCATCACGGGCGCGACCGCGCCGCTCACCGGCGCGCTCCCCGACCCGCCCCCCCGGACGACGCCGCGCACGCGCGTGATGGCGTCCGACGGCATCCCCTCCGCCGAAGTCTACACGCCCGAGCCGCCCGCGCCCGCCGACGACGGCGCGGAGGCGCGCGAGGTTGACGGGCGCGGCGACGGCGCTTACGTCGCCCCCGCGCCGCAGCCCGCCGTGACGCCGCCGCCCAAACGCACGCACACGCTTCTGTTCGTCGCCGCCGGCCTGCTGCTCCTCTTCAGCCTGGGCGCGGCGGCCGTCGTCGGCTACCTCGTCTGGAAGAGGATGGGAGAGAACCCTGCGGTCGTCGAGTCGAACGTCAACGCGACCCCCGCGCCGCGCGCCGCGACGCCGACGCCGAATCCCACTCCAACGCCGCCCGCGCGCCTCTCGCTGGAGTACTCGCTCACCATCCAGATGATGCGCAACGGCAAGCCGTACAAGGAGCAGATCGAATCAATGGGGGACGAGCGCTACGAGAACGACACGCTCTTCCACATGAACGTCTCGTCGCCCGGCCCCGGCCACCTCTACCTGCTCAACGAAGGCCCGGACGATAAGGGCGCCATCACCTACAGGATGCTCTACCCGACCGCGGGCGACGCGCTCGTGAGCGGCGGGCAGAAGGCGCGCATCCCCGCGGAGGGCGACTATGTGTTCGAGGGCGCCCCCGGCGTGGAGAAGTTCTGGATCATCTGGTCGGCGCAGCCCGTCCCCGAGATGGAGGCGCTGAAACGTCTGGTGATGGACGGGGGCAACATCACCGACCCCGCCGAGATCGAGACGGTGCGCGCCTTCCTCTCCCGGCACCAGACCTCGAAGACCGAGGCCGTCAAAGACCACGACAACAACCGCATGACCATCAAGTCCTCCGACGAAGTCCTCGTCTACCGCTCCGAACTCAAACACTACTGAGCCCGCCGGCATAGGCCCGCCGGGGCGCGAAAAAATTTTCCGCGCGGGTGATCCCTCCCGCCACGCCTTTGCGCGTTAGAGGTTGGGGCAACCACGGGGCAGCCCCCGGCAGATGTTCGGACTGTGGGAGGTCGCGGTGCAGTTCATTTATAAATTCATACCCGTGACGGCTCTTTCATCTACCCCGCGGACGGTTTTACCTACACAGTCCGTTCGCCGCACGGCCATCATGACCCCGTAAGCCTTAACCCGCGGGAGCAGACGCCTCCCCGGACAGGATTAAAATAAGCTCCCCGACCGTCGAGGGGGGCGGCCCCGCCGAAAGGCGCGGGCCGCCCCCCTCGACGCGTTAACCCTGATGTTAGATGGATGCGACGGGCGTGAACGTGTCTGCGAGGACGAGGCTGAGGGCGCCCATCAGGCTGGCCTCGTCGCCGATGGTCGAGGGGGTGAGCCGCGCCGCGGGCAGGTCGCGGCGGATGCTGCGCTTGACGGCGTCGTCGAGGATGCCCGACACCAAGTCCCACGCGCGCGTGATGGCGCCGCCGACGACGACGATCTCGGGGCTGAAGCCGACGATCAGATTCGATATCCCGCGGCCGAGGTACCGAGCCGTCTCCAGCAGCGCCTCGCGCGCCGCCGCTTCGCCGTCGAGCGCGCGGTCGATGAGGTGCGCGAAGCTCAACGGCCTCGCCTCCTCGTCGCCGAGGAGCGCCGCGTAGCGCGCCACGGCCGCGCGCCCCGAGGCGAACGCCTCCCAGCAGTCGTAGCCGCCGCACGAGCAGGGCACGGGCGCGCGCTCGCCGATGACCATGTGCCCGAACTCGCCGGCCGCGCCGCCCTCGCCGCGGTATATCTGCCGGTCGAGGATGATCCCTGTGCCGACGCCCTCGGCGATGAAGACCATGATGAAGTCGCGCGCCTCGGAGACCTCCGCGCGCCCGAACCAGAGTTCCGCGAGCGCGGCCGCGTTCGCGTCGTTGTCCACGGCGACCTTCAGACCCGTGGCGACGCCGATGCGCCGGCCCACGTCCAGGTCGCGCCACTTGAAGTAAGGGACGTAGACGAGCCGCCCCGTCGAAGGGTCAACGAGCCCGGGCAGGCTCACGCCGACGCCCTCGATCTTGCCGGGGCTCTGCCCGATGAGTCGCGTGGCGGCCGAGACGGCGCGGCCGATGGTCTGCTCGAAGTCGTGGTGCGTTTCGAAGACCTCGCGTTCGAGCACGGAGCCCGAGAGGTCGCAGGTGGCGACGGTCGTGTGCGTCGGCGCGATGTCGATGCCGACGGCCGCCGCGCCGCTCGCGCGCAGGGCCAACAGCTTCGGGCAGCGCCCGCCGGTCGAGACCCCGGCGCCGACCTCTTCGATGAGCCCCTCTTCGAGGAGCAAGTCCACGATCTCCGAGATGGTCGAGCGCTGGAGCGAGGTGCGGCGCGCGATCTCGGCGCGCGAGATGGGCCCGCGGTCGCGCACGTAGTTGAGCACGATCTGCCGGTTGATGGCGCGCATCGTGCCGAAGTGCGCCGTGTGTATCCGCTTTAAATCTATCCTGCGCGTCATCTCGCTTCGGTGTCTCGGGGGGTTAGCGCCAGCGCGGCGGGGGACTGAGTATAACCGCGCCGCGCCGACGGGTCGAACGCCGGCCGCGAGGATAGCAGAGGTCTGCGGCGCCCGGCGGCGAAAAGTTTTTTCGCCGCGCGAACATTTAGGTTGACGGCGGGCGCCCGTCTGCTTTAATCGTTGTGCACCGAAGTTCGCCCGAGCTTTCCCGTCATTCAGAAATAGTCACTTGAACGTAGAGCAAGGCGTCTTTCAACGCGCGGGCGTTGAAAGAACGTCCCGCACGCTCTCAGGCCGAGGCACATATGAAAACGCACAAACTCGTCGCCGCCCTCATGCTCTCTTCCTTCATCACGAACGTCTCGGCGCAGACTCCCGCGCCGGCGGTTCAAACCCAGCCGCCGGCCGCGCGGCACAACCTGCTGCCCGTCCCCGCCAGCGTCCGCTTTGGCGCGGGCCGTCTCGCCGTCGATAAGACGTTCACGGTCGCCGCCGCGGGCCACGTTGACGAGCGGCTGCGCGCAGGGATAGACCGCGCGATGCGCCGTCTCGAAGGCCGGACGGTGTTGGAGCTGGCGCGCGGGCTTGCGACGGACGCGGCGGGCGCGAAGCTCCTCGTCGAGGCGCGCGCGCCCGGACGCGCCGTGCCTTCGGTGGAAGAGGACGAGTCCTACACGCTCGAAGTTAATGAGCGGCAGGCGTCGTTGCGCGCGGCGACCGTGGTCGGCGTGCTGCGCGGGCTCGAAACCTTCCTGCAACTGCTCGAAGGCGACCGCGAGGGCTTCTACTTCCCGGCGGTCACGGTCGAAGACCGGCCGCGCTTCCGCTGGCGCGGACTGATGATGGACATCGCCCGCCACTTCCAGCCGATGGAAGTGGTGAAGCGCAACCTCGACGCGCTGGCCGCCGTCAAGCTCAACGTCTTTCACTGGCACCTGACGGAAGACCAGGGCTTCCGCATCGAGAGCAAGAAATTTCCGAAGCTCCACCAGATGGGCTCCGACGGCAACTTCTACACGCAGGAGCAGGCGCGCGAGGTCATCGCCTACGCCGCCGCGCGCGGCATCCGCGTCGTCCCGGAGTTCGACCTCCCCGGCCACGCGACCGCGTGGCTCGTCGGCCACCCCGAACTGGGGAGCGCGCCCGGGCCGTACACCATCGAGCGCAGACCCGGCATCTTCGAGCCCACGCTCGACCCGACGCGCGAGGAGGTCTACAAGTTCCTCGAAGTCTTCTTCACCGAGATGGCCGCGATCTTCCCCGACGCCTACATGCACATCGGCGGCGACGAGAACACGGGCAAGCAGTGGAACGCCAACCCGAAGATTCAAGCCTTCATGAAAGAGAAAGGCATCAAGGACAACCACGCGCTTCAGACCTACTTCAACCAGCGGATGCTGAAAATCCTACAGAAGAACGGCAAGCGCATGATGGGCTGGGACGAGATATTCCAGCCCGACCTGCCGAAGGACGTGGTCATCCACTCGTGGCGCGGGCAGAAGGCGCTGGCCGAGGCCGCGCGGCGCGGCTACGACGGCGTGCTCTCGAACGGCTACTACATAGACCTCATCTTCCCCACCACCGACCACTACCTCAACGACCCTCTGCCTGAGGGGCACGGGCTGACCGACGCCGAAGCGGCGCACGTCCTCGGCGGCGAGGCGACGATGTGGGCCGAGTGGGTCACGCCCGAGACGATTGACTCGCGCATCTGGCCCCGCACGGCCGCCATCGCCGAGCGACTCTGGTCGCCGCGCGAGGTCAGGGACGTGGACGACATGTTCCGTCGGCTCGCCGTCCTGAGCGTCAGGCTCGAAGAACTCGGGCTCACACACGAGAAGAATCAGGCGATGATGTTGCGTCGCTTAGCGGGCGGCGCGTATCCGCCCGCGCTCGAAACGCTCGCGTCGTTCGTCGAGCCGGTGAAGGAGTACCGTCGCTACCAGCAGCGCCCGCAGACGATGCTCTCGCCGCTGACGGGGCTCATCGACGCGGCGCGCCCCGACTCGGCCGCGGCGCGCGGCGTCTCGCGCCGAGTCAATCTCCTGCTCGCCGACGCGCCGCGCTTCGCGCTGCACTTCAGCACCCTGCGCGACACGCTCACGTCGTGGCGCGACGCGGGGCCGGTGCTCGAAACGCTGATTGACCGCGCGCCCGCGCTGGCCGAGGCCCGCCCGCTCGCGCGCGACCTCTCGGCGGCCGGGGAGATAGGGCTCGAAGCGCTCTCCTACATCCAGCAGGGCGTCGCGCCCACGGCCCAGTGGCGCGACGCGCGACTGGCCGCGCTCGCCGAGATCGAGAAGCCGAAGGCCGCGCTCGAATTTCCCTTCATGGCGGCACTGCGCGAGTTGGTGCACGCCGCCCACGAACAGACGGCCCTGCGCGACACCTCGCCCGCCGACTGGCGCAAACGCGTCCGCGAACTCGCCAACCCGCCGAAGCAAAGAACGGGCGGACAATGATGCTGACTGGAATTCATTGGAATCTTGAGAATGATGATGCTTAAGTTCAACACGGAGACACGGAGACACAGCTTTGCCTTTAGCTCTCAACAAGCTGTGTCTCCGTGTCTCCGTGTCTCCGTGTTGAACTGCCTCTGCTCTACAGACAACCCCGAGGTATAAGGCAGACGTTATGCGAAACCTTTTATGCTCGATTGTCGCCCTCTTCCTGCTCGTCTTCAACCTCGTCCCGCGCGCGGCCGCGCAGACGCCGCAGACGCAGGGCGTCGAGCAGAGGGTCGAGGCCCTCGTCAGGCAGATGACGCTCGAAGAGAAGATCGACCTGCTCGGCGGCATCGACGACTTCTTCGTGCGCGAGGTCAAGCGACTTGGGCTCCCGCGTTTGAAGATGGCCGACGGGCCGATGGGCGTACGCAACTTCGGCCCCGCGACGGCGATGGCCGCGGGCGTCGGCCTCGCCGCCACCTGGAACCCGCAGCTCGCCGAGAGGGTGGGCACCGAGATCGGCCGCGACGCGCGCGCCAAGGGCGTCCACTTCCTTCTGGGGCCGGGCGTCAACATCTACCGCTCGCCGACCAACGGCCGCAACTTCGAGTACTACGGCGAAGACCCCTTCCTCGCCTCGCGCATCACGGTCGGCTACATCAAGGGCATCCAGTCGCAGGGCGTCTCGGCCACCGTCAAGCACTTCGCCGCCAACAACTCCGAGTTCGACCGCCACCGCACGGACTCAATCGTGGACGAGAGGACGCTGCGCGAAATCTACCTGCCCGCCTTCGAGGCCGCAGTCCGCGAGGCGCGCGTCGGCGCGGTGATGAGTTCCTACAACCTCGTCAACGGCGAGCACGCCTCGCAGAACCGGCACCTGCTGACCGAAATCGCGCGCGGCGACTGGGGCTTCGAAGGGCTGATGATGTCCGACTGGTTCGCCACCTACGACGGCGTCGCGGCCGTCAACGCCGGGCAGGATTTGGAGATGCCCGGCCCGGCCTTCATGAACCGCAGGACGCTCATGCCCGCCGTCGAGCAGGGCAAGGTCTCGGTCGCCACCATCGACGAGCACGTCCGCCGCATCCTGCGCACGGCCGCGCGCTTCGGCTGGCTCGACCGCGAGCAGACCGAGGCTTCAATCCCGCGCTTCAACCAGACCGGGCGGCAGGCCGCGCTCCAGGCGGCGCGCGAAGGCATGGTGCTGCTGAAGAACGAAGGGTCTTTACTCCCGCTCGACCGCAGGAAGCTCAAGTCCGTCCTCGTCGTCGGCCCCGACGCCTACCCGGCCGTCCCCGTCGGCGGCGGCAGCGCACGCGTCGAGCCCTTCGCCTCGGTCAGCTTCATGGAGGGCATCAGCCACGCGCTCGCGCCCTCCTCCGTCAACGTCTACTACCACCGCGGCGTCCCCACGCTCGCCGAGATGGCGCAGGCCACCGCCTTCACCGACGCGCCCGCGGACGGCAGGCCCGGCATCAGGGCCGAGTTCTTCAAGACCGAAGACATGCAGGGGCAGCCCTTCATGACGCGCACCGAGCCGCACGTCAACTACGCCTCGGTCGCGGGCTGGCGCGCGGCGTTCCCCGAGGGCACGCTCTCCTCGCGCTGGACGGGCTACCACACGCCGCGGACGGCCGGCGACCACGACATCTTCATGCAGTCCACGGGCGAGGACGGCGGCTTCTGCCGGCTCTTCGTTGACGACAAACTCGTCTTCGACAACTGGAAGGTCTCGCGCGCGCTCGTCAGCACCACGACGCTCCGACTCGACGCGCGCCCGCACAAGGTCGTCGTCGAACACCACGGGCGTTCGAGCTGGCTCGGCGCGAAGCTGAGGCTCGGGATCGTGAAGCGCGGCGCGGTCGTCCCCGAAGAGGTGAAGCGGATGGCGGCGAAGGCCGACGCCGTCGTCGTCGCCGCGGGCTTCGACCCCGAGACCGAGAGCGAAGGCGCCGACCGAACCTTCTCGCTGCCCACGGGTCAGGACGATTTGATTCAGGAGATGGCGACGGCGAACAGGAACACCGTCGTCGTCATCACCTCGGGCGGCGGCACGGACATGAGCGGCTGGCTGGAGCGCGTGCCCGCGGTCGTGCAGACGTGGTTCCCCGGGCAGGAGGGCGGGACGGCGCTCGCCGAAATACTGCTCGGCGACACGAACCCCTCGGGCCGTCTGCCCGTCACGTTCGAGCGACGCTGGGAGGACAACCCCGTCCACGCGAGCTACTACCCGGCGGGCGACGACACGAAGCGCGTCGAGTACAAGGAGGGCGTCTTCGTCGGCTACCGCGGCTACGAGAAGAACAACACGAAGCCGCTCTTCCCCTTCGGCCACGGCCTCTCCTACACGACCTTCAAGTACGACAACCTGAAGGTGACGCCCGCCGCGAAGCTCAACACGGAGGCGCCCGACGGGCCGACCTTCGAGGTCTCCTTCGACGTGAAGAACACCGGCGGCCGCGAGGGCGCGGACGTGGCGCAGGTCTACGTCTCCGACACGCACGCGCGCGTGCCGCGCCCGCCGAAGGAGTTGAAGGGCTTCGCCAAAGTCACCCTGCGCCCCGGCGAGTCGCGCCGCGTCACCGTCCGCCTCGACGGCCGCGCCTTCTCCTACTACGACGCCGCGTCAAGGCGCTGGCAAATCGACCCGGGCGACTTTCAAATCCTCGTCGGCCGCTCCTCCGAACAGATCGAGCTGCGCGGTAAGGCGAGCGTCGGACGATGAGTTTTGTCCCCTGCGGGGTCGGGAAGCCGCTCAACGGTAAACGCGGACGTAGTCCACGGACAACTTCTGCGGGAAGACGGTGGTCGTGTCGGGGTCGCCAGGCCAGGAGCCGCCGACGGCGAGGTTGAGGAGCATGAAGAAGGGATGGTCGAAGACCCAGGCCGAGCCCGGCGGCAGGTCGGTGGGCGTGCGCGTCTGGTAGAGGGTGCCGTCCACGTACCAGCGTATCCGGTTCGGCTCCCACTCGACGGCGAAGACGTGGAAGGCGTCGGTGAACCGCCCTGAGGTGAGCGCGTACGGCGCGCCGATGCCGGCGGCGCCCGAGTACCCGGGACCGTGAATCGTGCCGTAGACGTTGTGAGGCTCGCGGCCGATGTGCTC
Source organism: Pyrinomonadaceae bacterium (assembly GCA_040510435.1). Classification (GTDB taxonomy): domain Bacteria; phylum Acidobacteriota; class Blastocatellia; order Pyrinomonadales; family Pyrinomonadaceae; genus QHXN01. Next base: position 38,678 of record JBEVJD010000017.1, read on the forward strand.
CATGATGTCGAGTTCGCCGCACGCGGGCCAGCCCGCGGTCTGGATGTTGTTGCCGAGCATCCAGAAGGCGGGCCAGATGCCCTGCCCGTAGGGGACGCGGATGCGCGCCTCGAACCGGCCGTAAGCCTGTGTGAACTTGCCCTGCGTCTTCAGACGCGCCGAGGTGTACTGGCACTCGCCGTACCAGCAGCGGTACTTCTTCCCCGGCGACTCCCTGTAGGCCGTGATAACGAGGTTGCCCGCGCCGTCCATCGCGGCGTTCTTCGTCGTGTTCGTGTAGTACTGCCGCTCGCGGTTGCCCCAGCCGTTCGAGCCGTTGCCGACCTCCAGAACCCACTTCGTCCCGTCCACGGCCGAGCCCGCCGGCCCGTTGAACTCGTCGCTCCACGCGAGCGTCCACGCCGTCTGCGCGACGGCCGGCGCACTAAACCAGGCGAGCAGCAAGACCGCCAGACCCATGCGCGCGGCTGCGCGCGTCGTCAATCGCCGTCTTCCGAATGGCACGAGGTTCCCTCCCGTCGTTTGATCTGGTCAGAACTGCCGTGAAGGAGAAACGGGGCGGCCGGATTATAACCCGCGCGGGGGAAACGCGGCGGCTTGCGCAAACGCGCGGGAAGGGGTAGTAATGAATCAAACGAACAAACAGGGAAGCCAGGGGAAGAAAGCCGTGGAGTTTTACGCCGCCCTCGTTCTCGCGCTCGCGCTGGCCGCCATAGCCGGCGTACTCTACTTCTACGCGATGTTCCTCGAAGCGCAGGGGCGCCGGCAGAGGGAGCACATCGCCGGGCTCGAACGCTCCAACGAGGAGTTGCGCCGCGAGCTGCAACAGACGCGCACGCTCCTCGACCGCGAGCTTGAGCACAACCGCACGTTCTGGCCCGAACTGCTCGACGAGACGGGCGACCTCTCGCGGAATTGAAGAGCAGTTGGCTGTAGGCGGTTGGCAGATGGTAGTTGGCTGTTGGCTGTTGGCAGCAGTTTGAGAAGCCCCGGAGGGGCGGCATGTTTATAGTCTCGCGGAATAATTTCAATCCGAGCCCCGTCAGGGGCGACATCCACATGCCGCCCCTGACGGGGCTCGATTTTTAATTACGTCCGCAAGCTATAAACATGCCGCCCCTCCGGGGCTCACTGGCTACTGCCAACAGCCATCTGCCAACAGCCATCTGCCTACTGCCATCTGCCTACTGCCTACTTCCTCTCATTCCACCTTCCCCTGCAACTTTATCTCGCGCGGCGCGCCGGGCTCGGCGGTGACCTCGACGGGCGCGCGCCAGACGAGCGTCTTGATGCGGCACGTGCCGGTGTTGTCCTCGCGGCAGTAGTAGAGCGTGAGCCGGACGTTAAGCTCGGCCGCGCCGGGCCCCAGCGCGCGCAGCGTCGTTCTGACCGGCACCCCCACCCCCTTCAGGGTCACGGACGAAACTCCCTGCGGCGCGCCCGCGGGATTCGGCGTGAGCGCCTCCGGGGCCAGGTGCTCGCGGCCCGCCGTCACCTCGACGCGGCAGCGCTGCGGCGCGGACGGGTTGACGTGATAGCCGGCGGGCAGCGCCACATCCACGGAGAGCGTCACGACGCCGTCGGCGGCGACCCTCTGCGCCGCGGCCTTCGCCTCCTCCGCGTTCGGCCCCTGTGTCTCAGACTCTTCCGCCGGGGCGGCGCCGGCCGCGGGCGGCTTGAGGCCGCGGATGTTGAGCGTCGTCGTCTGCTTCGTCACGAGGTCAACGACACGGACGGCGTGGTTGTTCGTGTCGGCAACGTAGAGCTTGCCGCGCGCGAACGCGATGCCGCCGGGCTCGTAGAACTCGGGGCGCGCGCCGTCCGCCTGACCGGGCTTGCCCGTGCCGGCGAAGGTCGAGACGCGCCGAGTGCGCGGGTCGAGAATTTTTATCTTGTGGTTGTACGTGTCCGCGACGTAGAGGCGGCCGTCCGCTGGCGCGAGGCCGAGCGGGTGTTGCAGGCGCACGTCGTCGCCCGCGCCGTCGCGGTCTCCGAACTCGAAGAGGTCGCCGCCCACGAGCGTCCGCACCTCCTCGCTTGAGATGGCGCGGATGATGTTCGACTCGGAGTCCGCGACGTAGAGTGTCCCGGCGTCGAAGGCCACCCCCGAGGGCTGCGCGAAGGTCGCCGCGGCCGGGTCTTCGAACTCGCCCAGACGCTTCCCGTCGGTGCGCGCCTCGCGCCCCGTGCCCGCGTAGATCGAGACCTCGCGCGCGTCTAAATCCAACTTCCAAATCTGGTGCGGCCCGGCCATCGCGACGTAGAGCGTGCGCCCCGCGAGCGACAAGTCCCACGGCGAGCTGAGCGGCGTGGTGAGCGCGGGGCCTTTACGCAGGCTGTAGTCGCGCAACTGCGCGCCCGTGCCGGCGGCGGTCTCGACCGTGCGCGCCTTGAGGTCTACGCGGCGCAGCATGTGGTTGCGCGTGTCTGCGACGTAGAGCGTCGAGTTGTCCGAAGGGTCGAGCGCGAGCCCCTGCGGGCCGTCGAAGGTCGCCTCCTGAAAGGCGCCGTCGCGCCGGCCGCGCGCGCCCGAGCCGATGGTATAAAGCAACGTCCCGTCGAGCTTGGTGACGACAACGCGGTTGTGGTTCGAGTCGGCGACGAAGAGGCGGTCGCCTTTCTCGTCGGCCAGCACCTTGCCGGGGAAGGCGAGCGGCAGGTCGCCCGTCTTCGCGCGCTCCAGAGCGAACTTCAGCGGCCGCGCGTCGAGCGTCCCGCGCTTCTTCGCTTCGGCCACAAGCTCGCCGACGGCGCCGTCCAGAATGTCGTAATGCCCCTCGCCCGCGACGCTCCCCACGACGTAGCCGGACGGGTCGATGAGCACCTGCGTCGGCCACGCGCGCACCGCGTACGACTTCCAGATGCGGAACTCCGCGTCGTTGACCACGGGGTGTTCGAGCCCGTAGCGGAGGACGATGCGGCGTATGTTCTCGGTCTCGCGCTCGTTCTCGAACTTGGCGGAGTGGACGCCGATGACAACCAGCTCGTTCGGGTACTTCGCCTCCAGGCGCTTGAGGTCGGGGATGACGTGCAGGCAGTTGATGCAGCCGTAAGTCCAGAAGTCGAGGAGCACGACCTTGCCGCGCAGACCCCCGAGCGAGAGCGCGCGCTCCGTGTTGAGCCAGCCGCGCCCGCCTTCCAGTTCCGGCGCGCGCACGCGCCCCCTCTCACGAGCCGACACGTCGTCACCGCCCTTCTCTTCCTGCGCCCGCATGCCCGCCGCAAGCAGCAGGCAGACCGCGAGGGCCGACAGCAACATTCTCATCGTCATTCCTTCGGCGCTCCCAAAAGCTGGTCGAGCCGGTCGACGGCGCGGCGCAGGTGCGGGATCGTGATCGAGCCGCCGACGACAAGCGCGACGTTGAAGGCGTCGAGGAACTCCTCGCGCGTCACGCCGACCTCGACGCACTGCTTGATGTGGTAGGTCACGCAGTCGTCGCAGCGCAGCACGGCCGAGGCGACGAGCCCCATCAGCTCCTTCGTCTTCTTGTCGAGCGCGCCCTGCTCGTACGCCTGCGTGTCGAGCGCGAAGAAACGCTTGATGCCGAGGTGCCCCGACCCCAGCAGGCGCTCGTTCATCTCGGCCCGGTAACGGTCGAATTCGTCCATCGTCCCCTCCCCTGACATAGGTTTGACGACAGTGTAAAACAGTACCGCGAGCGGTAGCGAGCGGGTGCGTGCTGCGACGCGCGGCCCGCCCGCCGAAACGCCGACCCGCTCGTTACCGCTCGCGGTACTGTTCAAAGCCTTGCCTCGCAACTTGGGCGCGTGCTAGAACCGAGACATTCCCCCGGCCCCGCTTGAACGCATGAACGAGTACGAAGACAGGAACGCCGGCACGACGCGCGACGGTGGGCGCGCGCTGCTGCTGCTGCGCGCGGGCGGGATGGCCTTCGCCGTCTACGCCGACGAGTGCGAGTGCCTGACGCCGTGGGCGGAGCCGGCACCGCTGCCGCACGCGCCCGCCGCCGTCCTCGGCGTCGCCCCGGTGCGCGGGCGCATGCGCACCGTCCTCGACCCTGCGCGGCTGTTCGACACGTCGGCTTCGAGTCACGAACCCCGCCCCTCGGAACACGCCTTCATCGCCTCGCTCAACGGCGACGAGCAGTTGGCGCTCGCCGTCGAAACGTCCGCCGCCGCGACCCTGAATGCCGGCGACGAACTCTCCCCGCCCGACTCCCCCGCGCTCCCCGCGCGCGGAACCTTCGAACGCGACGGCGAGACCATCCACCTCCTCGACCCCGCACGCCTCTTCGACGCCGCCATGAGCGGCACCGAGCGCAGAAGACAAAGAGCCGTGAGTCGGGAGCAGTAGACAGTAGTCAGTAGTCAGCAGGCTCCGCTTTGCGGAGGACGATGGCCATATTGTTCGACTAACGACGGCTTTTCTACTGACTACTGACTACTGTCTACTGTCTACTCCCGGTTTACGGTTCATGGCTCACGGCTTTACTATTTACGAACGATGAACGATCAGGCATTCGGGACGTTGGAGTACGAGGGGGCGCGTGCGCTCGTGCGGCGGTACGCGCAGACGCCAGTGGGACGTGCGCGGGCGGAGGCGCTTGAGCCGCTGGCGTCGGTCGAAGAGGTGAGGCGCGCGCTGCGCGCCGTGTCGGAGTGCGTGGAGCTGCGCGCGCGCGGGGCGCGCTGGTCGTTCTCGGAGTTGAGTGACCCGGCGGAGGCCATCGCGCGCCTGCGGATTGAAGGAGCTATCCTCGACCCGCTGGTGCTGCTTGAGCTTGCGCGCCTGTGCGAGCAGGCGGCGGACGCGCGCGCCGCCGTTGCGGCCGAGCGCGAGGCCGCGCCCGTGCTGTGGGAGGTCGTCGAAGGGCTGCCGCGCACGCTCCCGGGCTTGGCCGCGCGCGTCTTCTCCAAAATCCTCCCGTCGGGCGAGCTGGACGACCGCGCCAGCCCCGAGCTTGCGCGCATCCGCGCCGACATCGTGCGCATGCGCTCGACCATCACGCGCTCTCTGGAGACGCTGATGCGGCGCTCCGAAGAGTCCATCCAGGATCAACTGGTCACCCTCCGCAACGACCGCTTCGTCATCCCCGTCCGCAGCGACCACCGCGGGCGCGTGGCCGGGGTCGCGCACGGCTTCTCCTCCTCGGGCGCGACCGTCTTCGTCGAGCCCTTGGAGACCATCGAGGCCAACAACGAACTTCAGGCGCTGCGCGAGACCGAGGAGCGCGAGGTCACGCGCATCCTCTCGACGCTCACCGAAGAGCTGCGCGCCGAGTTGCCCGCGATAGGGCTTGCGGCCGTGGCGGTCGCCGAACTCGACTTCGTCAACGCCAAGGCCGCGCTCGCCGCGCACCTGCGCGCGGTCGAGCCGTTGATTGACGAAGAGAACGCCCTCGAACTCGTCGAGGCGCGGCACCCGCTGCTCGAAGAGAACCTGCGCGAGCAGGGACTCGAAGTCGTCCCCGTCTCGCTCCGCCTCGACCCGGCGCAACCCGTGATGGTCATCTCGGGCGCGAACGCGGGCGGCAAGACGGTCGTGTTGAAGACCGCGGGTCTGCTCTCGCTGATGGCGCTCTCGGGTCTGCACGTGCCGGCACGCGCGGCGCGCGTCCCGCCCTACCGGTCGGTGCTCGCGGACATCGGCGACCGGCAGTCGCTCGCCGCCAACCTCTCGACCTTCACCTCGCACGTCTCGAACATCCGCCGCATGGTCGAAGAGTGCCGCGCGCCCGCGCTCGTGCTGCTCGACGAGGTGGGCACGGGCACAGACCCCGAGGAGGGCTCGGCCCTCGGCGTCGCCGTCGTCGACCACTTCCGCCGCGCGTGCGGCGCGCACGTCGTCGCGACGACGCACTACTCGGGTCTCAAGATGTACGCCTCGAACGAAGAGGGCGTGCAGAACGCCTCCGTCGAGTTTGACGAGCGCACCTTGCAGCCGACCTACCGCCTGCTCGTCGGCGTCGCGGGCTCGTCGGCCGGACTCGAAATCGCGCGGCGGTTCCGTCTGCCCGAAGAGATCATCGAGGCGGCGCGCGCGCGCGTGGACGAGCGCACGCTCGCGGCCGACGCCTACCTGCGCCGCATCCAGCGCGAGGCGGAAGAGGCCGAAACCCTGCGCCGCGCGCTCGAAGAGGAGCGCCGCGCCGTCGCCGAACGCTACAACTCGCTCGACACAGAGGCCGCGCGCCGCGAGCGCGAGCGCCAGCAGGAGTTCGCCCGACAACTTGAGCGGGCCGTCGCCGACTTCGAGCGTCAGGCGCGCGAACTTTATTCGAAGATTGAAGACCGCGCGCAGCGCGTCCGCGTCGAGCGCGAGGCCGAGCGCCGCGCCGCGGAGCTTCGCCGCGAGGCGCAGAAGGCGCGCACAGAGGCGCGTGCCGCGACCGCCCGCGGCGGAGGCGGCGAACCCGGAGGCGTCCGCGTCGTCCGTGGCGCGCGCGAAGAGTCTGACGCCCGCACCCTAACGCCTTCATCAACCGACGAGCCGCCGCGCGACATCGTGGCCGGCGACCAGGTGCGCCTCACCACGCTCGGCATGACCGGCGTCGTCGAGCGCGTCAGCGACGGCGAGGCCGAAGTCCGCGTCAACAACCTCCGCTTCCGCGAGAAGGTCTCGAACCTCGAACTCGTCAAGGCGCAGCCCCGCAGCAAGTCGAAGGAGGACGACACGCTCGCCGGCCGCCTCCGGCGCATGCAGGAGCGCGGCACCGAGGTCAAACTCAAGAGCGGGCGCGAGTCCGTGGACGCCGAACTCAACCTCATCGGCCAAACCACCGACGACGCGCGCGACGAGCTTGACCGCTTCCTCGACGAGGCGTTCCTGCAAGGCCACTCGCACGTCCGCATCATCCACGGCCACGGCACGGGTGCGCTGCGCCGCGCCGTCGCCGACCTGCTCCGCCACCACCCCCACGTCGCGCGCTTCGAGCTCGCCCCCGAGAATCAGGGCGGCGCCGGCGCCACGGTCGCCGAGCTGAAACAGTAAGTGAGTTTGATGAGGCCGCGCGTGAAAGTCTGCTGCATCGCGAGCGCCGAGGAGGCGCGCGCGGCCATCGAGTGCGGGGCGTCGGCTGTGGGGCTGGTGTCGGAGATGCCGAGCGGGCCGGGCGTCATCCCGGAAGGGCTGATCGCGGAGATAGCGGCGCGCGTGCCGCCGCCGGTGGCGACGTTTCTGCTGACGCGCAGGCAGGATGCGGCCTCCATCGTCGGGCAGCAGCACCGCTGCCGCGTGAACACCTTGCAGCTCTGCGACCGCGTGCCCGCCGAAGTCTACGCCGCGCTGCGCGCCGAACTGCCCGGCGTCTCGCTCGTGCAGGTCGTGCACGTCACGGGCGAGGAGTCTTTCGAGGAGGCTTTGACCGTCGCGCGTGACGTGGACGCGCTGCTGCTCGACTCGGGTAACCAGAGCCTCGCCGTCAAGGAACTCGGGGGCACGGGTCGCACTCACGACTGGCGCGTGAGCCGCCGCGTGGTCGAAGCCTCGCCCGTCCCCGTCTTCCTCGCCGGGGGCCTCCGGCCCGAGAACGTCGCCGAGGCCGTCGCGGCCGTCCGCCCCTTCGGCCTCGACGTGTGCAGCGGCGTCCGCACCGGGGGGCGTCTGGACAAAGAGAAACTGCGTCGCTTCTTCGCGGCAATCGAGCATGAAGAAAGTCATCTATAAGTCCGCCGAGATACGCGAGGAGATCGGCAGGCTCTTTTCGTCATCGAAGGGGCGGCGGGTCGCCGTCGTCGCGTTCGTCGGCGACGGCGCGGAAGAGTACGTGCGCAAGCCCGAGGGGCTGCACATCTATTGCTGGCCGAAGGAGGGGGGCACGAACCCGAACGCGCTGAGGAAGCTCATCCGCCTCGGCGCGAAAGTTCACTTCGCCGACTCGCTCCACATGAAGGTCTACTGGACGGAAGACCGCGGCGCCATCATCACTTCCGCGAACCTCTGCACCAACGCGCTCGGCTCCGGCGACCTCAAGGAGATCGGCGTCCGCCTGAAGTTAGCTACGAGCCGCCGCCCTTCAGCCTGGACGCCGGGTTTCGGGGTGCGTTCAGAAAGGCGGCCGGCGAGTATGGCCTCGACAGGATCGAGGGGTCGAAGAGTCCGAGGCCGGCGGCCGGGCTGGTGAAGATGATTTATGAGCGACTCAAGGCGTAAGATTACCGCCTGAGATTTCCCGAGGCGTGTTTCACACGATGCGTTACCCGCAGACATTCATCGACGACCTGAGGCGGCAGGCGGACATCGTCCGCGTGGTCGGCGACTACGTCACGCTCAAGAAGAAGGGCGCCAACTGGATGGCCTGCTGCCCCTTCCACCAGGAGAAAACGCCGTCCTTCTCGGTCAACCCGTCGAAGAACATCTTCTACTGTTTTGGCTGTTCAAAAGGAGGGAGTGTCTTCAACTTCGTGATGGAGTTGGAGGGACTGTCGTTCCCCGAAGCGGTGAAGGTGGTGGCGGAGAAGGCGGGGGTGCCGCTGCCAGAGTTGGTGGACGACAAGCGCTTCGAGGCGAAGCGGAAGGATGCCGACGAGGTCGTTCAGCTCAACGCGTGGGCGCTGGAGTTCTGGGAGCGCCAACTGGTGGAGGACAACGCGGAGGCGCGGGCGGCGCGCGAGTACGTGGAGGGGCGCGGGCTCAACGCAGAGACCGTCAAGACTTTCCGTCTGGGGTACGCGCCGAACAGTTGGGACGCGCTCGGGAATTATCTCAAGGCGCAGGGCGCGACCATCGGGCAGATCGAGCGGAGCGGTCTCGTGGTGAAGAAGGAGCAGGGCGGTTACTACGACCGCTTCCGCGGCCGGCTCATCTTCCCCGTGACGGACGCGCAGGGGCGCCCCGTGGCCTTCGGCGCGCGCGCGATGCGGCCGGGCGACGAGCCGAAGTACCTGAACTCGCCCGAGACGGCCGCCTACACGAAGGGGCGCCACCTCTTCGGTCTGAGCGTCACGCGCGAGGAGATGCGGAGGAAGAAATTCGCCATCCTCGTCGAGGGTTATCTGGACTTAATCGTCCCCTTCCAGCACGGCGTGCGCAACGTCGTGGCGAGCCTCGGCACGGCTCTGACGCCGGAGCAGGCGAAGCTTCTGAACAGGTTTGCGCGCAAAGTGGTCGTCAATTATGATGGTGACCGCGCCGGAATCAACGCGGCGAAACGCGCCATAGAGGTTCTTCTGCCGGAAGACTTTGAAGTCAAGGTGCTCGTCCTCCCCGAAGGCGCCGACCCGGACGAGTTCGTCCGCGCCCGCGGCGTTGACGAGTACAACCAGCGCCGCGGGGAGGCCGCCCCGCACATGCAGTTCGTGCTCGAACAGGCCATGCGCGACCGCAACCTTCATAACCCGCCCGAGAAGTCAGAGGCCGTCGCCGAGGTGCTGCCCTTCGTCCGCGCCGTCCGCAACACGATTCAGAAGCGCGAATACTTCGACATCATGATGGACGCGCTCCGCGTCGAAGACTTAAGCCTCAGGCAGGAACTCTGGAAGACGGTCAGCGGGCGCGACGCGAAGGCGGTGGGCGACGACGAGATCAAGAAGAAGGTCGTGCGCGCCTCGGTCGGCGCGATGACCGAAGCCGAGAAGATACTACTCGAATTGCTCTTGCATGACGTGGACTTGAGAAGCTACGTTCTGCCACAGGTTCACGAAAGCGATTACGAGGGCTTGGCGAGCGCGGCCATCTTCGAGGCGCTGCGACACGCAGACGCTGAAGGCGTCGAGGTCGGATTCGACTCGCTGAAGGAGTTGCTGGGCGGCGACCCGGCGCAGGCATTCCTGCCCGAGCTATGGATGCACGAGTCCGAGCGCGCTGAGGGCGAGGCCGTGGACGTTTTCCTCGCTAAGGCCGAAGGGTGCCTGATCACTCTCCGCCTGATGAGCTACGACCGGCGCATCAAGGAGCTGGCCGCGGAGATCGCGGCCGCCGGCCGCGCGGGCGACGAGTCCCTACACGGCTCGCTCCTGATGAAAAAATTTGAGCTTGAGAAACAGCTTTCCGCCCTGCGCCCGCGTGGGGGCCCCGCCGCACCCTCAACAGCCTGAACGACCGACCACTTGAACGCCGGCCGAGTACGCGACCCCGTTTCGAGCGACCCCGAGGTGGATACCGAAAGATGAGCATGGAAGAGAAAGACCAGGAAGACGTGATGCAGCGCCTGCTCGAACTCGGCGGCGACAAGAAGTTCCTCACGTTCGACGACCTCAACCGCGAGCTGCCCGATAACATCGTCTCGCCTGACGACATCGAGGACGTGCTCCAGAAGCTCGAAGGCTCGAACATCCTGGTCACCGACTCCGACGAGCGGGTCATCGAGGTCTCTGCGTCGGCGGCGGTCGCGCCCGAAGACCTCGACGACGAGTTGGACGAGGACATCGAGTTAGACCTCTCGGCCGGCGTCCTCGATAAGACGAACGACCCCGTCCGCCTCTACCTGCGCGAGATGGGCATCGTGCCGCTTTTGACGCGCGAGGGCGAGGTCTCCATCGCCAAGCGCATCGAGCGCGGGCAGATTAAGACTCAAAAAGCCATCACGCGCTCGCCCATCGCCGTGAAGGAGCTGTGCAAGGTCGGCGAAGAACTCGAAGCGGCGCGGCTGAACATCAGGGACTTCGTCACCTTCTCGGAGCAGGCCGAGCTGACGGGTCAGGAGGACAAGGCCGACGAGTATTTGCGTTGGACGCTCGAAGGCGTCGAGAACATCCGGCGCATCTTCAAGGCCGGCCTGAAGGAGTGGGAGAAGCTGCGCGCCGAGCAGAAGCTCCTGAAGGGCAAGAAGTCGAAGAAGCTCCTGCGCCTGAAGCGCAAGGTCGCGCGCATGCGCCTTGAGATCGCGCAGGAGACGAAGCAGCTCAACCTGACCGAGCACGCGCGCCAGCGCCTCATCAACTCCATCCGCAAAGTCCACAAGGAGATTCGCGTCGCCGAAAACGAGGCCGCGAGCTACACCGAGCGCCTGAACCGCAAGAAGCCGCGCCCCGACGAAGAGAAGGATTTCAAGCGCCGCATCGCCAGCGCGCGCAAGCGGCTCCAGCAGATCGAGGAGGAGCACCAGATCGCGCCCGTCGAGATCAAGCGCTCGCTCCAGGCCGTCCTCACCGGCGAGGCCGAGACCGCGCAGGCCAAGCGCGAGTTAATCGAGGCTAACCTGCGACTGGTCGTCTCGATTGCGAAGAAGTACACGAACCGCGGGCTTCAATTCTTAGACTTGATTCAGGAAGGCAACATCGGGTTGATGAAGGCGGTGGACAAGTTCGAGTGGCGCCGCGGCTACAAGTTCTCGACGTATGCCACGTGGTGGATTCGGCAGGCCATCACGCGCGCCATCGCCGACCAGGCACGCACCATCCGCATCCCCGTCCACATGATCGAGACCATCAACAAGCTCATCCGCACCTCGCGCGCGCTCGTGCAGGAACTCGGCCGCGAACCGACGAGCGAAGAGATTGCGCGCAAGATGGACATCCCCGTCTCGAAGGTGCGTAAGGTCTTGAAGATCGCGCAGGAGCCCATTTCGCTGGAGACGCCGATTGGTGAGGAGGAGGATTCGCACCTCGGCGACTTCATCGAAGACCGCTCCATCCTCAACCCGGCCGACGCCGTCGTCGCCTCGAACCTGCGCGAGATAACGGACGAAGTCCTCGCCACGCTCACCCCGCGCGAGGAGAAGGTCATCAAGATGCGCTTCGGCCTCGGCCCCAACGGCTCAGAGCACACGCTCGAAGAGGTCGGCCAGCACTTTGCCGTCACGCGCGAGCGCATACGACAGATTGAAGCCAAAGCGCTGCGAAAACTCCGCCACCCCTCCCGCTCGCGCAAGCTCAAAGCGTTCCTTGAGAGCGTGCGCCAGTAGCGCCCTCGAAGAGGGCACTGACGCCGCCCTCCGCCGGACGTAAGATTTTGGCGTAAGTCCGGCCGCCGACGGGCTAGAGCGGTGTGCCTTTGAGTTTACCGATCAATGTTTAGAGGCGGGCTGAGCCCGCCGGCCCGACCTGCGATGTATCTCGGGCCGGCGGGCACTGCCCGCCTCTAAACCTTTGGTAAAGAGTTGCGCCTACCGCTCTAATCTTTGGCAGAGGGAAAGAGATGACCGAAGACGCCACCACGCGTTCGACGATTGAGACAGTCCTCGAACGCGTCAACGCGCTCGGCGAGCGCATGGGCGAAGGCTTCGCCGCCGTCCAGACGAGACTGAACCAGATGGATACGCGGTTAGACCGCACGCAGGCGCTGGTTCACGAGATGCGCGCGGATTTCCGTGAGTTCCGCGCACAGTTCAAAGCGCCGGCCTGACCTTTCCAATTTTCCCCTTCCTGTTCATGCAAGTGAAACTGCGGTAAACTGGCGGCAAGCCTGAAGCATCCAATTCAGTCTTGCCGTCTTTAGTTTTGGCCGAAGTATGTCTAAAAAAGTTGTAGAGAGTTACAGGCGAAAGCTCGCCGCCGAGGAGGGGTGGGTCGCGAAACGCGGCGCGCAGTTGCGCGTGGCTTTGTGCTACCCGAACGTGTACA
>JBEVJD010000018.1:0-29113 GCA_040510435.1 Pyrinomonadaceae bacterium
GCGTGGAGATGGTGATGCCTGGGGACAACGTGGCGATGGAGATCGAGCTGATCACGCCGATCGCGTTGGAGAAGGGTTTGCGGTTCGCGATCCGGGAGGGCGGGCGCACGGTGGGCGCCGGCACCGTCTCCGATATCATCGAGTAGTTGAAGTCAAACGGCCCCCGGCCGAAGACAGAAAGCCGGGGGCCGTAAGTTTGAATGCTGAAAGCTGACCGCTGAAGGCTGAAGAAAGACATGTTGAACGAGAAGATCAGAATCAGGCTCAAGGCGTACGACCACCGCGTGCTCGACCAGTCCACGTCGGAGATCGTCGAGACGGCGAAGCGCACGGGCGCGCGCGTGGCGGGGCCCATCCCGCTCCCCACTTCCAAGAACAAGTGGACGGTGCTGCGCTCGCCCCACGTCGACAAGAAGTCGCGCGAGCAGTTCGAGATTCGCACGCACAAGCGTCTGATGGACATCCTCGACCCGACGCCGCAGACCGTGGATGCGCTCATGAAGCTCGACCTCCCCGCAGGCGTCGATGTCGAGATCAAGGCGTTCGGCAGGAGTTAAAGGCCGTAAACAGTAAACAGTAAACCGTGACAAGTGGGAGCGGTTTTCGTCTCGTCACGGTTGACGGTTTACGGTTCACGAAAGGTTTTTGTGATGATTAACGGAATCATCGGTAAGAAGGTCGGGATGACGCAGCTCTTCGCCGCGGACGGGACGGTCACGCCCGTCACCGTGATTAAGGCGGGCCCCTGCGTCGTCGTGCAGAAGAAGTCCTCGGCTGGCCGCGACGGCTACGACGCCGTCCAGTTGGGTCTCGTCGAAGACCGCCCCGTCAAGCTCAAGAACGTGACCAAGCCGATGCAGGGTCACTTCGAGAAGACAGGCGCGGGGGTGCCCCCGACGCGCGTGCTCAAGGAGATTCGTCTCGACGGCGCGAACGGCGGCGAGGTCAACGTCGGCGACAAGGTGCTGGTTGACCAGTTCACCGAGGGCGACTCGATTGAGCTGATCGGCCGCTCGAAGGGGCGCGGTTTCCAGGGCACCATCAAGCGCCATCACTTCAACCGCGGCCCCGAGAGCCACGGCTCGATGAACGTGCGCCGCCCGGGCTCCATCGGCCAGTCGGCGTACCCCTCGCGCGTCATCAAGGGCACGCGCTCGTCGGGTCACATGGGCGACGCGCGCGTCACCCTCAAGGGTCTGACGGTCGCGCGCGTGGACGTGGAGAACAACCTGCTCATGGTGCGCGGCTCTGTGCCCGGCGCCAACGGCAGCGTCGTCGTCGTCAAGAAGTCTCAGAAGAAGTAAACCGTAAACCGTAAACGGTGACAAGAAAGAACGGTTTTAACTCGTCACGGTTTACAGTTCACGGTTCACGCGAACGGAGTGAGTCAAATGCCTACCGTTAAGGTGCGCAACCTGAAGAACGAAGAGGTCGGCGACCTCGAACTCTCGGACGCTGTCTTCGGCGCCGAGTTGAACGAGGCGCTGATCCACTCGGCCGTCAAGGCCCACCTCGCGGGCGCCCGCCAGGGCACCGTGGGGACGAAGACCCGCGGCGACGTGTCCGGCTCGGGCCGGAAGCTCTGGAAGCAGAAGGGCACGGGTCGCGCGCGCATCGCGTCGATCCGCTCGCCGCTGTGGAAGGGCGGCGGCAACGTCCACGGGCCGCAGGCGCGCGACTGGTCGCAGCCGCTGCCGAAGAAGATGCGCCGCGGCGCGCTGCGCTCGGCACTCTCCGAGCGCCTGCGCGAGGGCAATCTCGTCGTCGTCGAGGAACTGGTCTTCGGCCAGCCGAAGACGAAGGACTTCGTCGGCGCCCTCGCGGCGCTTGGCCTCGACGGGAAGACGTTGATCGTTGACAACATCGACAACGACAACCTCATCCTCGCCTCGCGCAACGTGAAGTCGGCGAAGGTGGTCGGCGCCTACGGCGTCAACATCTACGACGTGCTCTACCACGAGAAGGTCGTGCTGACGCGCTCGGCCGCCGAGACTTTGCAGGCGCAACTCGACCCGGCGCAGAAGGCTTCCGCCCCGGCGGGCGAGGCCGGCGCGGAGGAGAACACGCAGGAAGAGGAGGCGGCGTAACATGCGAACGATCTGGGACGTTATCAAGGCGCCGGTCATCACCGAGAAGGCGCTCGTCGCCAAAGAGGAGTCGCAGGACGCCCGCCAGCTCCTGACCTTCCGCGTGGACGTGAAGGCGACGAAGCCGGAGATCAAGTCGGCCGTCGAGCGCATCTTCAACGTCCAGGTGGACACGGTGCGCACCATCAACTACATGGGCAAGAAGGCGCGGCGCGGCCGCTTCGAGGGGCGCAAGCCCTCCTGGAAGAAGGCCTACGTCACGCTCAAGTCGGGGCAGGCGCCGTTCGACTACGGCGAGAACATCTAAGAGCGGTGACAAGTGATAAGTGATGAGTGATAAGAAACAACGCTCATCTCATCACTTATCACTCATCACTTATCACTGAGTGAAGCTATGGGCATCAAGAAACTGACACCGACATCGCCGTCGCGCCGGTACCAGACGTACCTGACGCGCGACGAGTTGACGCCGGGCGCCGAGCCCGAGAGGTCGCTGCTGGAGCCGAAGAAGCGCATTTCCGGGCGCAACAACAACGGCCACATCACCGTGCGTCGTCGCGGCGGCGGCCACAAGCGCCACTACCGCATCATCGACTTTAAGCGCGACAAGGCGGGCGTGCCCGGCCGCGTCACGCAGATCGAGTACGACCCGAACCGCTCGGCGCACATCGCGCTCATCACCTACCTCGACGGCGAGAAGCGCTACATCATCGCGCCCGCCGGCATCGAGGTCGGCAAGACCGTGATGAGCGGCCCCGAGGCCGACATCCTGCCGGGGAACGCGCTGCCGATTCGGAACATCCCGCTCGGCACGCAGATTCACAACATCGAGCTGCGCCCCGGCAAGGGCGGCCAGCTCGTGCGCTCGGCCGGCGGCTTCGCGCAGCTCGTCGCTAAGGAAGGCGACCACGCGCAGGTGCGCATGCCCTCGGGCGAGGTCAGGCGCGTCCCCGTGGTCTGCTACGCGACCGTCGGGCAGGTCGGGAACGTCGAGCACGAGAACGTCTCATACGGCAAGGCCGGCCGCACGCGCTGGCACGGCATCCGCCCGTCGGTGCGCGGCGTCGCGATGAACCCGGTCGATCACCCGCACGGCGGCGGCGAGGGCAAGACCTCGGGCGGCCGTCACCCGGTGACGCCCTGGGGCCAGCCGACGCGCGGCTACAAGACGCGCAAGACCAAGCGCACCTCGAACATGATCGTGCGCGACCGGCGCGTGAAGTAACAGCGGGTTCCGGGTGTTAGGTTTTGGGTTTTGGGTTTGACCAGAACCTAGAACCCAAAACCCAAAACCCTTTGCGAGAGAAGCGAGCAAAGAGACATGGCACGTTCAGTCAAAAAAGGGCCGTTCATCGACCGGCACCTGGAGAAGAAGGTCGAGGAGGTGCGCTCGGGCGCCGCGCGTCCGCCGGCGATCAAGACGTGGTCGCGCCGCTCGACCATCACGCCCGACTTCGTCGGCCTGACCTTCGGCGTCCACAACGGCAAGCGCCACATCCCCGTCTACGTGACGGAGAACATGGTCGGCCACAAGCTCGGCGAGTTCGCCCCGACGCGCACCTTCAAGGGGCACGCGGGCACGAAGGCTGAGAAATCGTCGAAGTCGGCGAGGTAACGCGAGGTTAGAGAGATGGAAGCGATAGCGAGTGCAAAATACCTCCGCGGGTCGGCGCAGAAGGCGCGGCTCGTGGTTGACATGATTCGCGGCAAGCGCGTGGGCGAGGCGCTGGCGATCCTCCAGTTCACCAACAAGCGCGCCGCCGGCCACATCGAGAAGTGCCTGCGCTCGGCCATCGCCAACGCGACCGAGAAGGCCGAGCGGCAGAACGTCGCGGTGGACCCGGACGACCTCTTCGTCAAGACGGCCTTCGTGGACATGGGGCCGACCAAGCACCGCCGCCGCGTCCGCCCCGCCCCGCAGGGGCGCGCCTACCGCGAGCAGCGCCACTTCTGCCACGTGACCGTGCTGGTCTCGACCGGGCAGGAGGAGGGCACGGCCGCGAAGGGCAAGAACGCCAAGGCCGCCGCCGAGGCTTCGCCGAAGGGCAAGGCCGCGGGCGCGCGCAAGGGCGACGCGAAGAAGGCCGCGGGCGGCGACGCCGCCGAGAAGAAGACCGCGTCGAAGCGCGCCTCCAAGAAGGCGGAGGCGGCTCCGGCCGAAGAGGCTCAGGCGGACGAGTCCGCGACTCAGGAATAACCCGGGTTTCGGGTCTGAGGTGCCGGGTGCTGGGTAAAACCAGAACCCGAGACCTGACACCCAACACCCAATCAGGAGAAGATTGTGGGTCAGAAAGTTCATCCGTACGGCTTTCGCCTCGGCTACAACAAGGACTGGCATTCGCACTGGTTCGCCAAGAAGCTCTACGGCGACTACCTGCTCGAAGACCTGAAGCTGAAGGCGCAGATGAAGGGCCGGTTTGCCGGCGCGGGCGTCTCGCACGTGGACGTGGAGCGCGCGGCCAACCGCCTCAAGCTCATCATCTACACCTCGCGCCCGGGCATCATCATCGGCCGCAAGGGTGCCGAGATCGACAAGCTCAAGGCCGACATCTCCGCGCGCACGGGCAAGGAAGTGCTCGTCTCCATCCAGGAGATTCACAAGCCCGAGCTGAACGCGCAACTCCAGGCCGAGAAGATCGCCCAGCAGCTTGAGAAGCGCATCGCCTTCCGCCGCGCCATGCGCAAGACCGTCGAGGAGACGCTGCGCTTCGGCGGGCAGGGTATCAAGGTCAAGGTCGCCGGCCGCCTCAACGGCGCCGAGATCGCGCGCACCGAGTGGCACTTGCAGGGGCGGCTCCCGCTCCACACGCTGCGCGCCGACGTTGACTACGGCTTCGCCGAGGCGCACACGACGTTCGGCGTCATCGGCGTCAAGTGCTGGATCTACCGCGGCGAAATCCTCGACCCGAAGGCGGCGATGGCGCGCGGCACGCAGCCCGACCCCATCAACGAGCCGCGCCCCGAGCGCGGCGACGGGCGCCGCCCGCGGCGTGACCGCGAAGACGGCGGCGGCGACCGCCCGCGCGGTGACCGCGGCGGACGCGGCCCGGGTGGCCCCGGCGGCGGACGCGGACGCGGCCCCGGCGGCGGCGGTGGTAGAAGATAAGAAAGACCGTAAACGGTAAACCGTAAACCGTGACGAGTTGAAAACGATTCCTCTTGTCACGGTTCGCGGTTCACAGTTCACGCAGTTGAGCGGAGCGAAACACCATGTTGATGCCGAAGAAGGTAAAGCACCGGAAGCAGATGAAGGGGCGCATGACGGGCACGGCCCAGCGCGGCTCCGCCATCAGCTTCGGTGAGTACGGCCTGAAGACTTTGGAGCCGGGCTGGATTACGGATCGCCAGATCGAGGCCGCGCGTATCGCGATGACGCGCCACGTCAAGCGCGGCGGCAAAATCTGGATTCGGATGTTCCCCGACAAGCCGATCACCAAGAAGCCCGCCGAGACGCGCATGGGCAAGGGCAAGGGCGCGCCCGACCACTGGGTCGCGGTGGTGAAACCCGGCCGCATCCTCTACGAGATCGAGGGGGTGTCGGAGGAGATGGCGCGCGAGGCCATGCGTCTCGCCGCGCAGAAGCTGCCCATCAAGTGCAAGTTCGTCTCGCGGGTCGAGCAGGAAGGGGGCGCGGTTTAAGCCATGAAGAGACGTGAAGATGTAGAGCGCCTGAACAACATGTCGGACGCCGACCTGAAGGAGGAGGCCGCGCGGCTCAAGGAGTCGCTCTTCCGCCTCAACTTCAAACTCGCGCTGGGCGAGGTGGACGCCGTCAAGACCGTCCGCCGCGAGAAGAAGACGCTCGCCCGCGTCCAGACCCTGATGCGCGCGCGACAGCAGGCGCAGGCGGCGAAGTAGAGAGGTTCGAGATGGCAGAAGATAACAGCAAGGAAGCAGTGACGACGGGCGCGGAAGAGAACGCGGCCGAGGCGACCGAGTCGGGGCAGACCCTCTCGCAGGCCGTCGGCGCGGGCGTGGACGCGCAGGCCGGCAACGCCGCCGGCACCGAGGTGAAGCGCACGAGCCGCCGCGCGGAGAAGATCGGCGTCGTGGCGTCGGACAAGATGGAGAAGACGTGCGTCGTGCGCGTCGACCGTCTCATCAAGCACCCGAAGTACCGCCGCTACGTCCGCCGCACGTCGAAGTTCATGGCGCACAACGAGAAGGGCGCGACCGTCGGCGACAAGGTGCGCATCGTCGAGACCCGCCCCCTCTCCGCGCGCAAGCGCTGGCGCGTCGTCGAGATCATTCAGAAGGCGGAAAAGTAAAGCAGGGTTTTGGGGACTGGGTGTTGGGTTCTGGTTTAAACCAAAACCCGGAACCCGACACCCGACACCTGCGAACGGAGTGAGCACATGGCAATCCAGATGCAGACGTCGCTGGACGTGGCGGACAACTCGGGCGCGAGGCGCGTCGAGATGATCCAGGCCATCGGCGGCTCGACGAAGGCGACGCGGGCCAGCCTCGGCGACAAGATCAAGGTCACCGTCAAGGAGGCCGCGCCCGACGGGGCGGTGAAGAAGGGGACGGTGCACAACGCCGTCGTCGTCCGCACCGTGAAGGAGGTGCGCCGCAAGGACGGCACCTACATCCGCTTCGACCAGAACGCGTGCGTGCTCATCAAGCCGGACGACACCCCCATCGGGACGCGCGTCTTCGGGCCGGTGGCGCGCGAGCTGCGCGACCGCAACTTCATGAAGATAGTCTCGCTCGCGCCGGAGGTGATTTAAGAGATGGCACAGACGGGAACTAAGCGGGTGAAGGTGAGGAAGGGCGACCAGGTCGTCGTCATGGCCGGCCGCGACAAGGGCAAGCGCGGGCGCGTGCTCGACGTGAAGCCGGGCGAGGGCAAGGTCAAGGTCGAGGGCGTCGGCGTCGTCAAGCGCCACCAGCGCGCCAACCCCGGCGCCAACAAGCCCGGCGGTATTATCGAGAAGGAAGCCTACGTGGACATCTCGAACGTGCAGCTCATCGACCCGGCCTCGGGCAAGCCCACCCGCGTGCGCTACGACGTGAGCGAGGACGGCTCGAAGTCGCGCGTCGCCTCGGGCAGCGGCCAGGTACTCGACAGGGAAAAACAGGGATAAGCGACCGCACCCCCGGAAACGCCCCCTCGAAAAAAGGCGGCGAGACCCGGGACACGAGATGCGGGGAGGTTTTTTAAGACAATGGCAGCCAGACTGAAAGAGCGTTACCAGAAAGAGATCGCTCCGGCCATCGCCAAGGAGTTCGGCATCGGGAACCCGATGGCGATCCCGCGGCTGGAGAAGATCGTCATCAACATGGGGCTCGGCGAGGCCATCGCCAACGCCAAGATCGTGGACACGGGGGCGGACGAGATTCGCGCCGTGACGGGGCAGAAGCCCGTGACGACGCGCGCCAAGAAGTCCATCGCCTCGTTCAAGCTGCGCCAGGGCATGCCCATCGGCACGATGGTCACGCTCCGCGGCGACCGGATGTACGAGTTCCTCGACCGCCTGGTCAGTGTCGCTCTGCCGCGCGTGCGCGACTTCCGGGGCGTCTCGCCGAAGGCGTTCGACGGGCGCGGCAACTACACGCTCGGCATCCGCGACCAGCTCATCTTCCCCGAGATAGATTTCAACAAGGTGGACAAGACGCGCGGGATGAACATCTCCATCGTCACCACCGCGCGCGACGACGAGCAGGCGCGTGCGCTCCTCAAGGCGCTCGGCATGCCGTTCCGCCAGTAGGCTTGCTTTAAACCGGAGAGAGAAGACAAAAGAGATGGCGAAGAAATCCCTGATCGCGAAGTCGAAGCGGCCGCAGAAGTTCTCTTCGCGCGCCTACACGCGCTGCGAGCGCTGCGGCCGCCCCCGCGCCTACCTGCGCAAGTTCAAGCTGTGCCGCATCTGCTTCCGCGAGCTGGCGCTCCAGGGGCAAATCCCCGGCGTCGTCAAGTCGAGCTGGTAGTCAACGTGTTTCATCGACAGCAGTCGGGCCGCGCATGGGGCGCGCCGAAACCTGTCGAGCTAATGTGGAGTTCAAAGAGTAATGACTGATCCTATTGCCGACATGCTGACGAGGATGCGCAACGCGATTGCGGCGAAGCACTCGCGCGTGGACATCCCGGCGTCGAAGCTGAAGCTGGAAATCGCCCGCATCCTCAAGGAAGAGGGCTACATCAACAATTTCGTCGTGAAGGGCGAGGGCGTCAAGCGCACCATCCGCATCTTCCTGCGCTACGACGCGCGCGGCACCAGCTCGATCACGCACCTCTCGCGCGTCTCGACGCCCGGCAGGCGCGTCTACATGGGCGCGACCGACATCCCGAAGGTGCTCGGCGGCTACGGCGTCAACATCGTCTCGACCTCGCGCGGCCTCATGTCGGGCAAGCGCGCCCGCCGCGAGAACGTCGGCGGCGAGGTTCTGGCGGAAATCTATTAGGTGTTGGGCTCTGGGTGTGAGGTGTTGGGTGAAAGCAGAGTTGTCTTTACCCAAAACCCAGCACCTAAAACCCAAAACCCAGACCGAAGGTTAAAGTTATGAGTCGCATTGGTAAGAAACTTATCGCGGTTCCGAAGGCCGTCACGGTGACGATCAACGAGGCGGCGCGCGAGCTTGAGGTGAAGGGGCCGAAGGGGACGCTGCGGACGCCGATCCCCGAGGGCGTCTCGTTCAAGCTCGAAGACGGGCAGTTGCAGGCCGAGCGCGCGTCGGACGACTTCCGCGCCAACCACGGCCTGGCCCGCGCGCTCGCCAACAACGCCGTCGTCGGCGTGACCGAGGGCTTCACGAAGCAGATGGACGTGGTCGGCGTCGGCTACAAGGCCGATATCCAGGGGAGCAAGATCGTCTTCTCCCTCGGCTACTCGCACCCCATCGAGTTCCCTCTGCCCGAGGGCATCGAGGCGAAGGGCGAGCGCATCGCGGCCAAGGCTTCGATCCAGCAGTACCAGTTGACGCTGACGCTCTCGGGCATCGACAAGCAGAAGCTCGGGCAGGTCGCCGCCGAGATGCACGGCCTGCGCCGGCCCGACCCCTACAAGGGCAAGGGCGTGCGTTACTCCGACGTGCAGCTCAAGCTCAAGCCCGGAAAGACCGGCAAGTAGGTTTCAGGTTTAGCCCCGCGGTTCTCAAGGAGAATCACCCCTTGCTACGGTAAAGCATCGGCATGCGCGGCGGCTAAAGGAGCGAAAAGGAAATGGCAAAGAAAGACAAAGCAGCGGTCAGGAGGGCGGTGCACACGCGCATCCGCCGCCGCGTGCGCGGCAACGCCGAGCGCCCGCGCCTGGCGATCTTCCGCAGCCTCAACCACATCTACGCGCAGGTCATCGACGACGAGCGGGCGGTGACCATCGCCTCGGCCTCGACGGTCGAGAAGGACTTACGCGGGACGACGGGCGGCAACCTTGAGGCCGCCCAGCGCGTCGGCCGCGCCATCGCCGAGCGGGCGATTGCGGCGGGCGTCGAGCAGGTGGTCTTCGACCGCGGCGGCTTCCGCTTCCACGGGCGCATCAAGGCTTTGACCGACGCGGCGCGCGAGGCGGGGCTCAACAAGAATGAGCGGAGTGAGGAAGAGGCAGAGGGCGGCGAAGAGGCCGCGGCCTAAGGGCAGTTTCCGAAAGGTGAGCAATGCGACAACCGAGACAGAGAATTCAATCGCAGGGGCTTGACCTGAGCGACCAGGTCATCCAGATCAACCGCGTGACGAAGGTCGTCAAGGGCGGCAAGAACCTCTCGTTCGCCGCGCTCGTCGTCGTCGGAGACGGCGCCGGCCACGTCGGCTTCGGCACGGGCAAGGCGCGCGAAGTCCCCGTCGCCATCAAGAAGGCCATCGAGGCGGCCAAGAAGAACCTCATCCGCGTGCCCCTCATCAAGAACACGCTGCCGCACCCCATCATCGGCGAGTTCGGCGCCGGCCGCGTCCTGATGAAGCCGGCCTCGGAGGGCACGGGCGTCATCGCGGGCGGCGCGGTGCGGGCGGTCATGCAGGCCGCGGGCGTCCACGACGTGCGCACCAAGGTGCTCGGCTCCGGCAACCCGCACAACGTGGTGCGCGCGACCTTCGACGGCCTCCTCAACATGAAGGACCCGTTCGAGGTGGCGCGCCTGCGCGGCAAGCAGGTCGAGGAACTGTAAGAGGGTTTTGGGTGTCAGGTGTTGGGTGTTGGTTAAAGCCAAAAACCCGGCACCCAACACCCAGCGCCCCAGAGGGTTTGAGAAATGGCTGAAGAGAATAAGCAGCAGGACGGCGGGAAGATTCGCATCCAGTACTACCGGAGCGCCATCGGCTTCCCGAAGACGCAGAAAGAGGTCGTGCGCAGCGTCGGGTTCACGAAGCTCAACCAGATTCTTGAGCGCCCCGACACCGGCTCGATGCGCGGCGTCGTCCAGAAAGTCCCGCACCTCCTGCGGATAATTGAATAAGGCCGTGAACGGTAAACCGTAAACCGTGGCAAGTGAGAACTGCTCTCCTCTCCTCTCGTCACGATTCACGGTTCACGGTTCACGCGAACGGAGTGAGCAATGGCTATCGGTCTGAACAATCTTAAGCCCGCCGCGGGCTCGACGCACAAGAAGAAGCGCGTCGGGCGCGGCCCGGGTTCGGGGCTCGGCAAGACGGCTGGGCGCGGCAACAAGGGTCAGAAGTCGCGCTCGGGCTACTCGGGCAAGGTCGGCTTCGAGGGCGGCCAGATGCCCTTGCAGCGCCGCCTCCCCAAACGCGGCTTCACCAACATCTTCAAGAAGCAGTGGATCGAGGTGACGCTCGCCACGCTCGAACAGTCGTTCGAGGCCGGCGACACGATCACCCCCGAGACGATGCACGAGCGCGGCGTCATCGCCAAGGGCAAGCGCGACATCGTCGTGCTCGGCACGGGCGACATCTCGAAGGCGCTCACCGTCTCGGCGCACCGCTTCACGAAGGGCGCGCGCACGAAGATCGAGGCCGCGGGCGGCACCGTCAACGTCATCACGCCGCACCACAAGCCCGACGCCCTCGTGCCCGTCTCCGAGTAGGCGCGCCCCTTTGGGCGCCGCGCCTCGAAGAGGTAGACGGAAACAGACGCTGAGGACGCCGCAGAGGGGCAGGAACCCTCCCGAAGCGTCTTCAGCGTTGTTTTGCTAAAAGAAGGCCGTCGGCATTCAGCGTTTGGCGCTCGGCTTTGTTAATATCTGGGAGCCCGACCGCTTAAACTGAGGCCGACTACCGAGAGCGGAAAGCCACCGCCGAGCGCTGACCGCCGAAAGCTACAAAGCTATGGATAAGTTCTTCGCCGCCGTCCGCAACATGTTCAGCGTGCCAGACCTGCGTAAGCGTCTCCTGTTTACGCTCGGGCTGCTGGCCGTCTACCGCCTGGGCGCGCACATCACCGCGCCCGGCATCGACCGCGACCAGCTCCGCCGCGTCTGGCAGGAGGTCGGCTCCACGCTCCTCGGCGTGCTCGACCTCTTCTCCGGCGGGAACTTTCAGACCATCTCGATCTTCGCGCTCGGCGTGACGCCCTACATCACCGCGACCATCATCACGCAGTTGATGACGACCGTCTTCCCGCAGCTCAAGCGCTTGCAGGAGGAGGGGGAGGCCGGCCGCCAGAAGCTCAACCAGTACAACCGCTACCTGACGGTTGTGCTCTGCATGTTCCAGACCTTCATCGTCGCCCGCTGGCTCCAGGCCAACCAGGTCGGCGCCGAGGGCTGGGGCTTCGTCATCTCGACGATGATCACGCTCACGACCGGCACCATCTTCGTGATGTGGCTCGGCGAGCAGATCACGGAGCGCGGCGTCGGCAACGGCGTCTCGCTGCTCATCTTCGCCGGCATCGTCATCGGCCTACCCAACGGCCTGATGCAAGTGCTGGAGCGGCTCCGCAGCGGCGACACGTTCGCCGTCATCGCCGTCTTCGTCATGGCCGTGGTGATGGTCGGGCTCATCGCCTTCGTCGTCTTCGTCGAGACGGCGCGGCGCAAGGTGCCCATCTCCTACGCCAAGCGGCACGTCGGCCGCCAGCTCGTCGGCGGGCAGCAGACGCACATGCCCATCAAGCTCAACATGGGCGGCGTCATCCCCGTCATCTTCGCCTCGTCGGTGCTCGCCATCCCGCAGACGGTCTTGCAGTTCGTCCAGTACGACCCGAACGTGCAGGACTGGCGCTTCAAGGTGCACAGCTTCTTCCAGGGCTTCCACGGCGGCGACCCCTACTACGAGCTGATCTTCTTGTCGCTCATCGTCCTGTTCACCTTCTTCTACATCACGATCATCTTCAACGTCGAAGAGGTGTCGGACAACCTGCGCAAGCACGGCGGTTTCATCCCGGGCATCCGCCCCGGAAGGAACACGGCGGAGTTTTTGAACACCATCCTGACGAGGCTGACGACGGTCGGCGCCATCTACCTCGCGCTCGTCGCCTTCATCCCGCAGTTGATGCTCTCGGGCTTCAACGTCGGGCGCCTGCCTTTCTTCGGCGCGCGCGTCGAGGAGTTCGTGACGGGCACGCCGGGGCTGGGTTGGATTCCGCACGGCATGGGCTACCAGTTTTACTTCGGCGGCACGTCGCTCCTGATTCTGGTCGGCGTCGCCATGGACACCGTCGCGCAGATCGAGTCGCAACTCGTCATGCGCAACTACGAAGGCTTCTTTGGCCCGGGCAGCCGCCTGCGCGGGCGCAGAGGATAAGGGCGGGTGTTGGGTGCCGGGTTTTAGGTTTACCAGTACCCAGTACCTAAAACCCAAAACCTAATCTTATGTCGAAGATCATCGTCCTCATGGGTGCGCCGGGCGCGGGCAAGGGGACGCAGGCGCGCCTGCTGCAAGAGCGCAGGGGGCTGCCGCAGATTTCGACGGGCGACATGTTCCGCGCGCTTCTGAAGACCGAGACGCCGCTCGCCGGGGAGCTGCGCCCCATCCTCAGCGCGGGCACGCTCGTCCCCGACGAGCTGACGATGCGCATCGTCCGCGAGCGCACGGCGCAGCCGGACTGCCGCGACGGCTACGTCCTCGACGGCTTCCCGCGCACAACCGCGCAGGCCGGCATGCTCGAAGGGCTCGCCTCCGAGCAGGGGCACGCGCTCCTCGCGGTGCTGGTGGACGTGCCGTTCAACATCCTTGAGAAGCGCACGACCGGAAGACGCAACTGCCCGGTCTGCAACGAGATTTACAACGTCTACTCGAAGCCGCCGAAGGTGGACAACGTCTGCGACAACCACCCCGACGTGCAGCTCAACCACCGCGCCGACGATTACCCCGGGACGGTCAAGACGCGGCTTGAGACCTACGAGCGCCAGACGCAGCCGCTGCTCGAATACTACGAGGACAGCGGCCGCCTCCGCCGCGTGGACGGCGCCCGCGATGTCGAGACGATCTACGCGGACGTTGAGAAGGCAGTGACAAGTGATGAGTGATGAGTGATAGGTGATAAGAAAGAACAAGGCCCGCCCTCTTCTTCTTATCACTCATCACTTACCACCGCTTTCAAATGATTATCGGGAAGTCCAAGAGGGAGCTGGAGAAGATGCGTGCCGCCGGGCGGCTCGTGGCCGAGGTGCGCGAGGAGTTGCGCCGGATGGTGCGGCCGGGCGTGACCACGCTCGAACTCGACATGGAGGCCGAGAGGATGATCCGCGACGCGGGCGCCATCCCGACCTTCAAGGGCTACCACGGCTTCCCCTTCTCGATCTGCGCGTCCGTCAACGAGCAGGTCGTCCACGGCTTCCCCTCGGCCTACGAGCTGAAGGAGGGCGACATCTTCTCGCTCGATTGTGGCGTCACGCTCGGCGGCTTCGTCGGCGACACCGCCACCACGGTGCCCGTGGGCAGGGTGGACGAGGATCGTTTGAAGCTCATCCGCGTCGCGGAGAAGTGCCTTGAGAACGCCATCCAGCAGTGCTGGCCGGGGAAACATCTGGGCGACATCGGCTGGGCGGTGCAGGAGTTGGCCGAGGCGCACGGGTACGGCATCGTGCGCGACTACGTCGGCCACGGCATTGGCAGAAAAATGCACGAAGACCCGCAGATTCCGAACTACGGAAAGCCGGGCACGGGCATCAAAATACGTTCCGGCTACGTGTTCGCCATCGAGCCCATGGTCAACATGGGCACGCACAAGACCAAGACGCTCAAGGACGGTTGGACGGTCGTCACGCTCGACGGACGCCCCTCGGCGCATGTCGAGCACACGGTCGCCGTCACGGAAGAGGGCCCGGAGGTTCTGACCCAAGTGGCCGAGGCCATGCCATCGCCGCCGCCGCAGGCCGAGACGGCGAGCGCCTGAAGAGGACAGAAAGCCCGCGGCGGTTTGGAGGCGGGCGGTAAGTGTGTTATTATTCGCAGTTTGCCAGCCTAGGCAGGTTTTGAGCTAGAGAGACTCGCAGGGCTATGGCGAAAGAAGAAGCGATAGAGGTGATGGCAAAAGTCGTCGAGACGCTGCCAAACGCCATGTTTCGCGTCGAGTTGGAGGACAGTAAGCACCAGGTGCTCGCGCACGTCTCGGGCAAGATGCGCAAGAACTTCATACGCATTCTGCCGGGCGACCGGGTGCTGGTCGAGCTTTCGCCGTACGACCTGAACCGCGGGCGCATCACGTACCGCTATAAGTGAAGGGCGCCGGAAGGGGTTTAAGTGAGATGAAGGTTAGGGCTTCGGTTAAGAAGATGTGCGACAACTGCAAGGTTATCCACCGCAAGGGCGTGGTGCGCGTGATCTGCACCAACCCCAAGCACAAGCAGCGTCAGGGGTAATTCAGGAATTTCAGATTCGAACTTTCAAAATCTGAAATTGTCCCAAACCGTTTTAGAGACTCGGAGATAGAACTGAAATGGCTCGTGTAGTCGGCGTTGACCTACCCGTAAACAAGCGTATCGAGATCGGACTGACGTATATCTACGGCATCGGGCGCTCGCGCGCGACCTCCATCCTTGTGGAGGCGCAGGTGAGCCCCGACCTCCGCGTGCGTGACCTCGACGAGGCGCAGTTGGGGCGCATCCGCCAGGTCATCGAGACGCAGGGCGAGGTCGAGGGTGACCTCCGCAAGCGCGTCCAGATGGACATCAAGCGGCTGATGGACATCGGCTGCTACCGCGGCCTGCGCCACCGGCGGGGGCTGCCCGTGCGCGGCCAGCGCACCCACACCAACGCGCGCACCCGCAAGGGCCCGCGCCGCGCGACGGTCGCCAAGAAGAAGGCCCCGGGCAAGAAGTAAACCGCAGTAGCCAGTAGGCAGTAGTCAGCGGACGGTAGGGCTTCCACCTTAAGTCGCTGACACTGTCACCCCGACGGTTCGCCAGCGGAGGTTTCTACTGACTACTGACTACTGACTACTGACTACTTTTTTTATGGCAAAAGCGACAACCGGCAAGAAGAAGACCTTCCGCAAGAAGGAGAAGAAGAACATCCCCGTGGGGATCGTGCACATCTCGGCGTCGTTCAACAACACGCTGATCTCGATCACGGACACGGAGGGGAACCTGGTCGCGCAGTCGTCCTCGGGCGCGCGCGGCTTCCGCGGCTCGCGCAAGGGCACGCCCTTCGCCGCGCAGCAGGCCGCCTACGAGGCCGCGAACAAGGCCAAGGAGGTCGGGATGCAGCAGGCCGAGGTGCACGTCAAGGGCCCGGGCGGCGGGCGCGAGTCGGCCATCCGCGCTATCAACAGCGCCGGCATTCGTGTCACGACCATCCGCGACACGACGCCCATCCCCCACAACGGCTGCCGCCCGCCGAAGCGGCGCAGAGTTTAACGAACCGGTGATAAGTGACAAGTGATAAGTGATAAGAAACGGCATTCTTCTTATCACTCATTACTCATCACTTATCACCTTCTTTTGACCTAAAGGACGAAGGGTCGCGCGTCGTGTCGGCGTGCGGTCTGTAAACTTTTCCGTCTGAGATTTAGACCGGAGGCAAAAAAGAGTGGCTAGGTATCGTAGTGCGGTGTGCCGTCTGTGCCGCCGCGAAGGCGCGAAGTTGTTTCTGAAGGGTGACCGCTGTTTCAAGCCGTCGTGCCCGATTGAGAAGCGCGGCACGCAGCCGCCGGGGCAGCACGGCAACTCGATGCGGCGCGGCAAGGCGCTCCAGGGTTACGGGCTCCAGCTCCGCGAGAAGCAGAAGGTCAAGCGCATCTACTTCGTCCTCGAAGGCCAGTTCCGCAACTACTTCGAGCGCGCGGCGCGCATGAAGGGCATCACGGGCGAGAACCTGCTCTCGCTGTTGGAGCGCCGGCTCGACAACGCGGTCTACCGCGCGGGCTTCTCCACCTCGCGGCGCCAGGCGCGCCAGCTCGTCAACCACGGGCACGTCGAGGTCAACGGGCGCAAGGTCGATATCCCGTCGTTTCAGGTCAAGACCGGCGACACCGTCAGCATCAAGGAGACGAGCCGCAAGAACGCCCACGTCGAGGGCGCCTGGCAGACGGCCGGCGGGCGCGGCCGCCCGAACTGGATCGTGCCGGCCGACGGCGCTGAGATGAGCGCGCGCGTTTTGACGCTGCCCGTCCGCGACGACGTGGATCGCTCCATCAACGAGCAGCTCATCGTCGAGCTTTACAGCAAGTAACGCGAAGCGTCCCGGCGGCGCGCGCACCGAGGCTTTTTCAGGAGAGGCCGCGGGCGCGTGTCGCCTACACGCATTGGTTGCCCCTTTTCATATAAAGGTTTACGACTATGGCAATGGATCAACACAGCCTCTGGACGGGTTTTCAGATGCCGCGCCGCCTCGCCGTCGAGGGCGAGACGCTGACCGAGCGCTACGGGCGCTTCTCCGCGCAGCCGTTCGAGCGCGGCTTCGGCACGACCATCGGTAACTCCCTGCGCCGCGCGCTGCTCTCGTCGATTGAGGGCGCGGCCATCACCGCCGTCAAGATCGAGGGCGTGGAGCACGAGTTCTCCTCCATCCGCGGCGTGGTCGAGGACGCGACCGACGTTATCCTCAACCTCAAGCAGATTCCGTTCAAGCTCCACGGCACGGAGGCCAAGACGCTCACCATCCACCGCGACGGCGCGGGCGAGGTCACGTCGGCCGACATCGAGGCCGACGCCGACGTGGAGATACTAGACCCGAACGTCTACATCGCGACCGTCAGCGAGGGCGGCTCGCTCACCATCGAGATGCGCCTCAAGCGCGGCCGCGGCTACGTCACCGCCGAGCGCAACTTCGACGAGGACTTGAGCCTCGGGTACATCCCGATTGACTCGGTGCACACGCCGGTCAAGAAGGTGAACTACACGGTCGAGGCCGCGCGTCTGGGTCAGAACACCGAGTTCGACAAGCTGACGATTGAGGTCTGGACGGACGGCTCGGTCAAGCCGGACGACGCCATCGGGCTCGCCGCGAAGCTGATTAAGGATCACATGCAGATCTTCATCAACTTCGAGGAGGACACCGACGAGTTCGCCTACCAGAACATCGAGCGCCCGCCGCTGCCGCGCAACGACGTGCTCGACCGCTCGGTGGACGAGCTGGAGTTGTCGGTCAGGTCTTATAACTGCCTGAAGAACGCCAATATCCGCTCCATCCGCGACCTCGTCCAGCGCAGCGAGCGCGAGATGCTGGCGACGAAGAACTTCGGTAAGAAGTCCTTGAACGAGATCAAGGAGATTCTGCACGGGATGGGGCTCGACTTCGGCATGGCCTTCGACGAGCAGGGCAACCCGATCCCCGGCTCCGGCGGCTCCGACCTCGGCCCGGACGACTATCCGGACGACGACGAAGAGGACGACAAGGAATAGGATTCAAGTGATAAGTGATGAGTGATAAGAGACGGCACTTACCTCATCACTTATCACTCATTACTTATCACTGGTACAGTCATGCGACACTTGAATGCACACAGGAAACTCGGGAGGACGAGCGAGCACCGCATGTCGATGCTTCGCAACCTCGCGACCTCGCTGATTAACGCGCGCGACGAGCGCATCATCACGACCGTGCCGAAGGCGAAGGAGTTGCGCCCCTTCGTCGAGCGCGTCATCACGCTGGCGAAGCGCGCGGGCTTGCTCACCGGCGACGACGCGGCGATACAGTCCCTCCACCTGCGCCGCCAGGCCGCGGGCTTCTTCCACGCGGGCAACACGCGCCGCTCGGAGGAGGCGACCCGCGGTCGCAAGCAGGCGGAGATTCCGCGCACGGCCGGCGTCGCCGCGCTCAAGCGTCTCTTCGACGAGCTGGGCAAGCGCTACGCCGAGCGCCCGGGCGGTTACACCCGCATCATCCGCTTGGGCCGCCGCGACGGCGACAACGCCGAGTTGGCGATTATCGAGTTGGTGGACAACCCGCGCGAGCGCGAGGCGCTTGATTCGAAGAAGGCCAAGCCGGCTGCGGGCAAGAAGAAATCCGCGAAGGCCGGAGGCAAGACCGAGACCTCTTCGGCCGAGTCCACGAAGAAGGCGTCCGGCGGCGGGAGCCGCTCGCAGAAAACCGAATCAACCGCGGCCGAGCAGGAGACGGAGTAGTCAAAGCGGAAGGGCCGGCGCGCGCCGCGACTCTCGACGCCACGAGCTTTAACGGCGCGCGCGACGTAAAGAGAAAGCCCCGACGGCCCTTAGTTCGGAAAAGCCCCACACGCCCGCCTCGCTCGGCAAGCGTCGGAGGGGCTTTTCTCTTGCGCCGGCTCGGTCGTCGGCGCACTGACTCCGGAGGCAGAAGATGAGCACGAGCGATCAGAACCAGTCGCGGCCGGGAGCGAGCGACGCCGGCACGGGCACGGCCGCCGCGCCGCAGCAGGCCGAGACCCCGGGCGCCGAACGCGGCGCGCGCCACGGACGCGGCCGTCGGGGCCGGACGGGCGGCGGCCGCCAGGAGCAGGGCGGCCGGCCGCCGCAGCAGCAGCAGGGGCACACCCCGCGCCGCACAGACTCCGGGCTCAACATAGAGGAGCTGCGCGAGCTGACTGACCTCTTCTCGGCGCACGGCCTGACCGACTTCGAGTTCGAGAACGCGGACATACGCATCCGCCTCAGCCGCAACCCCGCGCCGGCTGCGTCGCAGGGCTTTCACGCCCCCGCCCCGGCGCCGAGCCCGCAGTCGCTGATGCACTCGGCCCAGAGCTTGGGCGCGCAGCCGCCGCAGGCTTCCGCCGCCCCCGCCGGTTCTGAGGGTGCCGCTGCGACGACGGCCGTCTCGACTCCCGCGGAGGCGCCCGAGGAAGAGCTGCACGTCATCACCTCGCCCATCGTCGGCACCTTCTACCGCGCGTCCTCGCCCCAGGCCGACCCCTTCGTCAAGGTCGGCTCGCAGGTCGAGCCCGACTCCGTCGTCTGCATCATCGAGGCGATGAAGCTGATGAACGAGATTCAGGCCGAGACCACGGGCACCATCGCCAAAATCTACGTTGAGAACGGCCAGCCGGTCGAGTACGGCCAGCCGCTCTTCGGAGTGAAGAAGTAGCGTTGAGGACTGAGTGCTGAGTGAAGAAGCGAGTCTTCCACTCAGCACTCAGTCCTCAAAATTTATCTATGCGCCGATTCCGCAAAATTCTGATCGCGAACCGCGGCGAGATCGCGTGCCGCATCATCTGGACGTGCAAGGAGATGGGCATCCAGACGGTCGCCGTGCACTCGACGGCCGACCGCGACTCGCTGCACGTGCGCTTCGCCGACGAGGCCGTCTGCATCGGCGGCCCGACTTCGCAGCAGAGCTACCTCAACATCCCCTCGGTCATCGCCGCCGCCGAGATCACGAACGTTGACGCCATCCACCCCGGCTACGGCTTCCTCGCCGAGTCGGCGCAGTTCGCCGAAATCTGCGAGGCGTGCAACATCAAGTTCATCGGCCCGCGCGCCGAAGTCATCCGCATGATGGGCGACAAGGTCGAGGCGCGCCGCGCGATGAAGGAGGCGGGCCTGCCCATCCTTCCCGGCAGCCCAGACCCCTTGAGGAGCGAGGAGGAGGCGACGCCGCTCGCGCGCGAGATAGGCTACCCCGTCATCATCAAGGCCGCGGCCGGCGGCGGCGGGCGCGGCATGCGCATCGTCCGCTCCGAGGAAGAACTCGGCCCCGCCATGCGCACGGCCGCGACCGAGGCGGCGGCGGCTTTCAAGAACGGCGACATCTACGTCGAGAAGTACGTCGAGAATCCGCGCCACATCGAGATTCAAGTCCTCGCCGACGAGCACGGACACTGCATCCACCTCGGCGAGCGCGACTGCTCGATTCAACGCCGTCACCAGAAGCTCATCGAGGAGGCGCCGAGCCCCGTGCTCACGCCCGAGCTGCGCGAGCGCATGGGCACGGCCGCCGTCGAGGCGTGCAGGCGCGTCGGCTATTCGAGCGCGGGCACCATCGAGTTCCTGCTCGACGACGACGGCCAGTTCTACTTCATGGAGATGAACACGCGCATACAGGTCGAGCACCCCGTGACCGAGATGATCACGCTCGCCGACATCGTGCGCAACCAAATCCTCGTCGCGCAGGGCGAGCCGCTCTGGTACAAGCAGGAGGACGTAGTCTTCAACGGCCACTCCATCGAGTGCCGCATCAACGCCGAAGACCCCGAGACATTCGCGCCCTCGCCGGGGCGCATCACGGCCTACAACGCGCCGGGCGGGCCCGGCGTCCGTCTCGACACGGCGGCCTATAACAACTACTTCGTGCCGCCCTACTACGACTCGCTCATCGCCAAGCTCATCGTGCACGCACGCACACGCGAGGTGGCGATTGCGCGCATGCGCCGCGCGCTCGAAGTGATGGTCGTCGAGGGCATCAAGACG
Organism: Pyrinomonadaceae bacterium; assembly: GCA_040510435.1. Lineage (GTDB taxonomy): Bacteria > Acidobacteriota > Blastocatellia > Pyrinomonadales > Pyrinomonadaceae > QHXN01. The sequence continues at coordinate 20,745 of JBEVJD010000018.1, forward strand.
ACGATTCCGCTGCACCGCGCCATCATGGAAGACCCCTACTTCCGCGCCGGCGAGTACTCGACGCGCTTCATGGAGCAGTTCTTCGAGCGGCGTAAAAATCAGGGCGTTTCGGTCGCCTCGTCGAGCGCCTGAGGGCGCGCGAAAAAGGCGCCCGCGCGGTTTGACGAGGGCGGGTATCGTCTTTATAATGAAAGACTTTTCTGGGGCGGCTAGGGCCGTCTGTGTGCAGGAGGAGTGAGAGAAATGGCTTACGCAATCATACGTTCCGGCGACAAGCAGTTCCGCGTCGAAGAGGGCGGCACCGTCCGCGTGCCGACGCTCGACGCCCAGGCCGGCGACACGGTCGAGTTGGAGGCGCTCGTCATCGGCGGCGGCGAGGGCGGCGTGAAAGTCGGCGCCCCCGCGGTCGAGGGCGCGAAAGTCTCCGGCACCGTCGTCGACCACGGCCGCGGCACCAAGGTGATCGTCTTCAAGAAGAAGCGGCGCAAGCAGTACAAGCGCACCCAGGGCCACCGCCAGAACTACACGACCGTCAAGATCGATTCAATCGGGTAGGAAGTCGGAAGTCGGGACTCGGAAGTCAGCAGGGAAGAGCGGAGGTCGTTCTTATTCTGCCTTCTGAATTCCGACTCCTGACTCCCTTCAAGGGAGTTTAAGACAATGGCACATAAGAAGGGCGTCGGTTCATCCCGCAATGGCCGCGACTCGCACTCGCAGCGGCTCGGCCTGAAGAAGTTCGGCGGCGAAGCCGTCCTCGGCGGCAACATCCTCGCGCGGCAGCGCGGGACGAAGTGGAAGCCGGGCAAGAACGTCGGCCGCGGCAAGGACGACACGCTGTTCGCGCTCATCGACGGCGTCGTCAAGTTCGAGGACAAGGGCCGGCAGGGCAAGTTCATCAGCGTCTACCCGGCGCAGGCGCCCGCCGCACCCGCCGAAGGAGCGCCGGCGGCAACCGCCTGAGGCAGTCCGAATAACCGCCGGGTTGCTTCTGATGCGACGCCCGCGCCGAGTCCGACACTCGCCGCGCTGGGCGTCGCGTTCATTTTAGATTTGTGATTTGCGATTTTGCCGACGGCGCCCACACCGTCCTCTTTCTCAAATCAAAAATCAGAAACCGCGTTTCAAAAATTTGTTCATAGATCGGGCGAAGATCAAGGTTCGGGGGGGGCACGGCGGGAACGGCGTGACGGCCTTCCGCCGCGAGAAGTTCGTGCCGCGCGGCGGGCCTTCGGGCGGCGACGGCGGGCGCGGCGGCGACGTGTGGCTCGTGGGCGACACGTCTTTGAACACGCTGCTGCACCTACGTTACAACCCCGAGCACACGGCCGACCGCGGCCGTCACGGCGAGGGCTCGAACCGCTCGGGGCGCGAGGGCGACGACGTGACGGTGCGCGTGCCCGTCGGCACGCAGGTCGTGGACGCCGAGACGGGCGACCTGCTCGTTGACATCGCCGAGGACGGGCAGCGCTGGCTGGCGGCGAAGGGCGGGCGCGGCGGCTTCGGCAACGCGCACTTCGCCTCTTCGACCAACCGCGCGCCGCGCTACCATCAGGAGGGCAGCTCCGGCGAGGAGCGTGAGTTACAGCTTGAGTTGAAGCTGCTGGCCGACGTGGGGCTCGTCGGCTTCCCGAACGCGGGGAAGTCAACTTTGATTTCGACCATCTCCGCCGCGAAGCCGAAGGTGGCCGACTACCCGTTCACGACTTTGGAGCCGCACCTCGGCGTCGTCGATCTCGGCGAGTACCGGACGTTCGTCGTGGCGGACATCCCCGGGCTCATCGAAGGCGCGCACGGCGGCGCGGGCTTAGGCGACCGCTTCCTGCGCCACGTCGAGCGCACGCGGGTGCTGCTGCACCTCGTGGACGTGTCGTCGCTCTCGGGGCGCGAACCCGTTGAGGATTACGAGATCATCAACAGGGAGTTGGCCGCGTACGACCCGCAACTGGCCGAGCGCCCGCAGTTCGTGGTGGCGACGAAGCTCGACGCGCTCGACGAGCCCGAAAGGCTGGAACGTCTGAGGGAGCGGGCGCGCGCGGACGGGCGCGAGTTCTTCGAGATTTCTTCGGTGACGAACCGCGGCGTGAAAGAGCTTGTGCGCGCGGCCGCCGCGAAGCTCGAAGAGATCGGCCGGGCGCCCGTCATCGAGACGTACGAGACCTTGATGGGCGACTTCGAATGACGAGCGGCCGGAGGCGCATCGCCATCTACGGCGGGTCGTTCGACCCGGTGCACGTCGGCCACACGTCGGTGGCGCGGAGCCTGCTCGAACTCTTCGGCCTCGACGAAGTCATCTTCGTCCCGGCCTTCGTCGCGCCGCACAAGCGCGGCCGGAAGGTGAGTCCCGCGTTCGACCGCCACGCGATGCTCGCGCTCGCGACGCAGGGCGAAGAGAGCTTCCGAGTCTCGACCGCCGAGCTGTCGGCGCCCGAGCGCCCCTACACGGTCGAGACGCTGGCGAGTTTCTGCGAGAGTTTCGGCGAGTCGGCGCGCCTCTTCTTCGTCATGGGCGCGGACTCGTGGGAGGAGATCACGACGTGGCGCGAGTGGGAGCGCGTGCTCGCGCTGACAGACCAACTGGTCGTGACGCGCCCCGGCTACGAGCTGCCCGTCGAGCACGTGACCGAGGCGGTGCGCGCGCGAATCGTTGACGTGCGAGGTGCGACGCGAGGGCGCGTCGCGGACGAACTTGAAAAGGTCGAAGGGCCGCGCGTCTACCTGACCGACGCGGCCAACGTCCGCGCGGCGGCGACGGACATCAGGACGGCGGTCGCGCGCGGTGAATGGAGGGTGCTGGACTCTCTCGTCGCGCCCGCGGTGGCCGAGTACATCAGGAAGTACGGACTTTACAGGGAGACGGATGGGACAGAATTCTCCGATGCCGGAATCAAGGGAAAGCACTGAGACGCAGAGCGGGCAGGGGACGCAGGCGGAGTCCCGCGGCGACGCGGGGACGACCGTGTTGCCGCCCGCCGAACTCGACGAGCGCGTGCGGCTCGCGCTGCACGCGGCGGGCGAGAAGAAGGCGCACGACCTCGTCGTCCTAGACCTGCGCGAGGTGGCGAGCTTCACCGACTACTTTGTCATCGCCAGCGGCACGAACGTGCGGCAGGTGCAGGCCATCGCCGACGCGGTGCAGGAGCAGTTGCGGAAGCAGTTGCGCGTGAAGCCCGCGCGCGTCGAAGGGTACAACTCGGCCGAGTGGGTTCTGCTCGACTACGGCGACTTCATCTTCCACGTCTTCGAGGAGAAGTCGCGCCGCTTCTACGACCTCGAACGCCTGTGGCGCGACGCGGCGCGCGTGCCGCTGCCGCCGGAGCCGGCGGCGGGCGGCGAGGGCTCTTTGAGAGAAGAGAGATGATCGAGCTGGTCGCGCGTTCAGAGGCGATGCGCGAGGCCGTCAGGCTCGCAGGGCGCGTGGCCGCCACCGACGCCAACGTGCTCGTCACGGGCGAGTCGGGCGCCGGCAAAGACGCGCTCGCGCTCTTCCTCCACGCGTCGGGTCCGCGCGCGGCGGGGCCGTTCGTCAGGATCGACTGCGCGTCGCTCCCGTCCGAGTTGTTGGAGGCCGAGCTGTTCGGCTACGAGAAGGGAGCCTTCACCGGCGCCACCGTAGCGAAGCCCGGGCGGCTCGAAGCGGCGCACAAGGGCACGCTCGTCTTAGACGAGATCGCGCACCTGCCGCGCGACGCGCAGGCGAAGCTGTTGCGCGTCATCGAGCGGCGCGAGTTTGAGCGGCTGGGCGGTCGGCGGACGGTGCGCGTGGACGCGCGGCTCCTGGCGCTGACGAACGTAGACCTGGACGACGCCGTGCGGCGGCGCGCGTTCCGCGAAGACCTCTTCTACCGACTCAACGTCGTGCGCATACACGTCCCGCCGCTGCGCGAGCGGCGCGAGGACGTGGGGCCGCTGGCGGAGAAGTTCCTCGCCGCCTACGCCGCCAAGCACGGGCGCCCCGCGCGGCGCCTCGACGCCGCGGCGCTCGCGGCGCTCGGGCTTTACGACTTCCCGGGCAACGTGAGGGAACTCGCGAACGTCGTCGAGCGCGCCGTCATCGTCTCGGACGGGCGCGAGGTCGGCGCGAGTGACTTGCCCGAGGCGGTGCGCGCGGCGGCGACCCTCGGCGCGCGGCGCGCGCGGCGGCCGACGCTGGCCGAACTCGAAGCCGACTACATCCGCGAGGTGCTCGCCGCCTCGCGTGGCAACAAGTCCGAGGCCGCGCGCGTCCTCGGCATCAGCCGGAAGAATTTGTACGAGCGGCTGGCGAGGCAGCAGGCGGACGTTGGGCGTCAGGCGTCGGAGGTCGGCGAAAAGCCTGTAACTGGCGGCCAGTGACTTACGTCTCCTCTTATGAGGCTGCGACTCATCTGGGTGGGGAAGACGCGCGACGCTCACCTGCGTGCGCTCGCGGAGGAGTACCTGAAGCGTCTCTCGCGTTTCGTCCGTTGCGAGTTGACGGAGCTGCGCGAGTCCGCCGCGGCAGACCCGCGCGCGTGCATGGAGGAGGAGGGCAAACGCATACAGGGTGCTCTGGCATCTGATGCTCTGACGATTCTCCTCGACGTGTCGGGCACGACGCATTGGAGTTCGGAGGAACTGGCCGCGCAGGTCACGGCGTGGGAGGGGCGGTCGGTCAAGGAGGTGGCGTTCGTCGTGGGCGGCCACCTGGGCATCTCGGAGGAGGTGCGGCGGCGCGCGCAGGTGCGCTGGTCGCTCTCAAGGCTGACGCTGACGCACGAGATGGCGCGCGTCGTTTTGACGGAGCAGCTCTACCGCGCCTACACCATCGCGCGCGGGCTGCCCTATCAGAAGTGAAAGTTCGGCGGGCCGTTTTTGAAACCGCGGCCCGCGAAAAGCGTATACACACGGTTTAAGGACAAGCAGGGTTAAAGAAGGAGCATACAACGGAATGGATAAGAGGAAGACGAAGTCGTACCGCGACCGCCTGCTCGCCCGGCGCGAGTCTCTGTTCAGCCAGGTGACCGAGGCCGAGATGTCGAGCCGCGAGCGCGACCTCGAAGCCACGCAAGACCCGGCCGACATGGCGGCCAACGCCTACACCAAGGAGCTGCTGATCTCGATGTCGGCCAACGACCGCAAGCTGCTCCTGCTCATCGACGAGGCTCTGGAGCGGGTCGAGGGCGGTGGGTACGGCGAGTGCGTCAACTGCGGCGAGCCCGTCGCCGAGAAGCGGCTCGACGCGGTGCCCTGGACGCGCTACTGCCTCAAGTGTCAGGACATGCAGGAGCGCGGCCTGCTCAACGAGGACGAAGACTAAGCGCGCACCTTACGCACGCGAGCCCCCGGCGCCGGAGATTTCCGACGCCGGGGGCTTTGCTTTTGTGGTAGATTTCGGGGACGCGAACGCACCCTCCCTCCGCCCCGCCAGGCCGAGCCCGAACGGTCGTCTTATGGCGAGGCTCACGCACACGCTCGACAGACTCTTCGACGCGGCGCTCGCGCTCGTCTACCCGCAGCCGTGCGCGGCGTGCGGCACGCGCGGCGTCGAGCGGCGCGCGGACTGGCCCGCGTGCGCCGCGTGCTGGGCCGCGACGCGCCTCTTCGATGGCGACGAAACTCTCTGCTGGAAGTGCGGGACGCCCGCGGGCGGCGAGGTGCCGGAGGAGGTTCGGCCGACCGTCCGCTGCCGGCGCTGCGACGCGGAGGAGTTCACGGCGGCGCGGGCGTGCGGACTCTACGAGGGTGCGCTGCGCGCGGCCGTGCTCGGACTGAAGCGCGAGCCGTTCGTGCCGCCGCGGCTCGCGGGGCTGCTCCGAGAGGCCGCACGGCGCACGCCGCTCGACGACGCAACGCTCGTCGTCCCAGTCCCGCTCCACCCCTCGCGCGAGCGCGAGCGCGGCTTCAATCAGGCATTTCTGCTCGCGTCCGCACTCGCCGGGAGCGCGGGACTAAGTCTCGACCCCTTGAGCCTCACGCGCGTCGCGCACAGCGAGCGCCACCGCGCCGGCATGGACGCACGCGCGCGCCGCGAGAGCGTCGAGGGCGTCTTCGCCGTCACACGCCCCCGGCTCGTCCGCGGCGAGCGCGTCCTGCTCGTGGACGACGTTTTCACCACGGGGGCGACCGTTTCGGCGTGCGCCGCCGCGCTCAGGTCGGCCGGCGCCCTCGAAGTCTACGTGCTGACGGCCGCGCGCGCCGCGTGAAGGCGAACTCCGGGCGACTACCACCCGCCGCCGCCCGGACGCCGCCGCCCCTTCTGGCCTGCGGCCGTCAATCTTTGTATGATGGCCGGCATGAGAGAACTCTATCCCCCCATCGAGCCCTACGACACCGGGCGGCTCCAGGTCTCGCCCGTTCACAACATCTATTACGAGCAGTGCGGCAACCCCGAGGGGCAGCCCGCCGTCTTCCTGCACGGCGGCCCGGGCGGCGGGCTCATCCCGGAGTACCGGCAGTTCTTCGACCCGGCGGCCTACCGCGTCGTCCTCTTCGACCAGCGCGGCTCGGGGCAGAGCACGCCGCACGCGGAGCTGGAAGGGAACACGACGTGGGACTTGGTTGAGGACATCGAGAAGCTTCGGACGCAGCTCGGCGTGGAGAGTTGGCACGTCTTCGGCGGCTCGTGGGGCAGCACGCTCGCGCTCGCTTACTCTGAGACGCATCCCGAACGCGTGCGCTCCCTCACGCTGCGCGGCATTTTTCTGTGCCGGCCGAAGGAGATTCGCTGGTTCTACCAGGAGGGCGCGCACTGGATTTTTCCGGACGTGTGGGAGGAGTACGAGCGTGTCATCCCCGAAGAGGAGCGCGACGACTTCGTCGCGGCCTACCACCGCCGCCTGACGAGCGAGGACGAGGCCACACGCGTCGAGGCCGCGCGCGCGTGGAGCGTGTGGGAGGGGAGCACGTCGAAACTCCTCTTCGACTACGCGATGATCGAGAAGTTCAACGACCCGGAGTTCGCGCTCGCCTTCGCGCGCATCGAGTGTCACTACTTCATGAACAACGCCTTCTTCCCGACGGAGAACTATCTCATCGAGAACGTTGGCAAGATTCGCCACATCCCGGCCGTCATCGTTCAGGGGCGCTACGACGTGGTCTGCCCCATTCTCAGCGCGTGGGAGCTGCACAAGGCGTGGCCCGAGGCCGACTACCGCGTCGTCGCCGACGCCGGCCACTCAGCCACCGAGCCCGGCATCATTCACGAGTTGGTGAGCGCGACGGACAGATTTAAAGGGGATGAGGGGTAGGAGGGTTTTGGGTTCTGGGTGTTAGGTGTTGGATTAAAAACCCGGTTCTTCCCCAACACCTAACACCCAAAACCCAAAACCCTCCTTACCCCTCACGGCTTTCCCCTTGTCACGGCTTCTCGCCGTCACGTAATATCTCGGTTCAAGATGACTGGACGTGTTTTAGTCCTGAACGCCTCTTTCGAGCCGGTGAACGTCTGCACCGAGCGCCGCGCCGTCGTGATGATCTTCAAGGGCATCGCCCGGATGGAGGAGCACAACGGCCACATGCTCCACTCGGCGCGCATCACGATGCACGCCCCGTCGGTCATCAGGCTGGTCGAGTACATCCACATCCCGTACAAGAGCCGCTCGCTCTCGCGCAAGAACATCCTGCTGCGCGACCACTCGACGTGCCAGTACTGCGGCCGGCAATTCTCGCCCTCCGAGCTGACGCTCGACCACGTCTTCCCGCGCTCGCGCGGGGGCGAGTCGACGTGGGATAATCTGGTCGCGTGCTGCAAGCGCTGCAACCACCAGAAGGGGAGCCGGACGCCCGAGGAGGCGCGGATGCACCTCATCCGGCGGCCGCGCGCCTTCTCGCTGCACGTCAACCGCCAGATCATGCGCTACATCGGGCGCGCGGACGAGACCTGGCGTAAGTACCTCTTCTACGAGTCGGGCGGCGAGGCTTAAGGCCGGGCTCAGGCAGTTTATAATAAACGCGACCGCCGGGTCGGCATTCTTCAAGGAGCTTTTAAGATGAACTTCAGCGGCTGGGAAATACTCGTCGTCCTCTTCGTCGTCCTCCTGCTCTTCGGCAGCACGCGCCTGCCGCAGCTCGCGCGCGGCATGGGCAAGAGCATCAACGAATTCAAGAAGGGCATCTCCGACAGCGGCAAGGAGGACGAGAGCGAGCTGGCCGAGAAGCGCCGCGAACAACTCCGCGAAGCCGAACGCCTGCGCGAAGACGAACTCGCCTCCGCCGACAGGCGCACCGCCAGTAAGTCGTAAGAACCGGGGCGGAGGGATAAAGACAGGGCGGCTCTCAACAAACGTTTGATGAGAGCCGCCCTGTCTTTACCTCTCCGCCCTTTCCTGCTCTTAACCCGCCTTCTTCCCGATGACGATGGTCGCCTTGACCGTGAGCGAGAAGTCTATCTCGTGGCGGTCGTCGTCGATGAT